>NZ_JBEFTW010000002.1:0-425917 GCF_040196095.1 Actinopolymorpha sp. B17G11 | reverse complement strand
CCGCGGCCGCGGCCTCTGGCGCCATCGCGGGTCCGGGTGCGGGAAACCCGGCAGCGGCGAAGGGGTCACGAGCCGGCGGACCGTCCGGCGCGGGGCCCATGTCTGGCGCCGCTCCCGGCGTCTGGACGGCGCCCGACGTCGGGAAGGAGCCGGGCGTCGAGGAAGAGCCGGGCATCGGCGCGGCCGGATGCCGCGGCTGGCTGGACGGCGTGCCGGTCCCGGAACCTGCTCCTGGGGACGACTCCCCCAACGCCGCGGCGATGTCCGAGTCGCTCAGCACCAGTCCGATCGGGAACCGCACCGGTGCGGCCGGGCAGGCGGCATAGACAAGGTCGGCGAACTGAGCCGCGTCAGGACGCCGCGCCGGTAGCGGCTGCAGACCCGCACTGACGGCGTGGACGAGCTCGGTGGGCAGGCCGGGAACCGCTTCGGACAGCTCGGGCCGTGACTGGCCGGGCCGAGGCGCCACGCCCGTCAGCGCGGTGTAGCAGACCGCCGCCAGGCCGTAGACGTCGCCGGCCGGCGTGGGACCGCCCTCTCCGGTGCCCATCGGGTCGGAGTAGCCGTGCGTCCCAAGGGCCTCACCACCCTCGACCAGCTTCAGGACCCCCAGGTCGGCGAGCAACGGGCGGCCGTCAGAGGTGAACAGGATCGCCTCAGGTGTCATGTCCCCATGGACCAGACCGTGCTGGTGCGCACCGGCGAGGGCCTCCGCGATCGGCGCGACCGTCGTCACGACCTCACCCGGATCGAGGCCGCCCCGACCGCTCAGGAGATGGTCGAGGCTGCCACCGTCGGCATGGTCGAGAACCAGGACGACCTCGTCGCCGTCGGGCAGCACCTCGCGGATGCGTACGACGTGCGGGTGGTCGATCAGGCCGAGCAACGAGACGACCTGACCCACGCCTTCGCGGGCGGCGGCGTCGCGCAGGCGCAGCCGCTTGAGGGCCACCCGGTCGCCTGAGCCCTGCGCGCGGGCGAGCCACATCTCGCCACTCGCGCTGGCGCCCAACAATGTCTCGAGGTCGTAGCCGCGTACCCGGAACTCACCGCGCATGGTCGCCAAGCCTGGCAGAACCGGCGGCCGGCGTGACGAACGTTGTCCACAAGTCGGCCGCGTGCCTGTCTCGGCGAGAACCTGTCCGAGCCGCTATGCGGGACCGATCTCCTTGCTCCCCGCGATGAGCCAGCCGCCCGAGCCGTCGGGCTCGAGAGTCATCCGGAACCGCCTGGGTTCGCCGCCATCGTGGGGATAGAGCTGACCGTCGACCTCCAGGCTGTACGGCTGGAGCTGGCTCACCGCATCGACGACCACCCGGTCGGGACTCTCGGAGACGACCTCGAGTGACTGGATCGGCGTACTCAGGCCCTCCACACTTGTGACGCCCTTGCTGGCGTGCACGCGCATGGTGTCCAACTCCTCCTGCAGCGCCCTGGAGCCGGGTTTGTAGACCTGGGAAAGCCCGTCCTGGTCCAACTTTCGCCACGCCTCCGCTCGGCGCTCGTCGAGCGCGGTGAGGACCTGCGTCCAGCGCGCCTCAGCTTCCGTACGCGGCGAACTCGACGGCGCCGCCGACCCCGTGGACGGCGATGACGAGGCCGTGGGTGGAGTCTCGGTGGGAGATGGCTTTGGCCCGGCGAGTGCCTGCCAGCCGAGAACGCCGAGGGCGGCGACACCCGCCAGCGCGACGGGTACGCCGACGAGTGCGGCGATCAGCACGCCTCGCCCCTTCCGGAAACGTCCGTCGTCCTCGTCCTCCGCGTCGCCAACGACCGCGTCCCTGGGAGCAGACGGGGCCAGGCCGGCGAACGCGTCCGGCTGATCCGACGCGACCGGTCCGGGCCCGGGAGCAGCGCCCCGCAGCGGATCCCCCACCGCCGATCCGCCCGGCTCGGCGTCCGAGGCCTGGGTACCGCTCATCCCCCGCCACGGGTCGGCCGAACGACCGCTCCCCCGAAGATCGCCAGTACCCGACGTCGGCCCGAACGATGCCGGGCTCGGCTCCTCGAAGGAGGGTGCCCCCGAGGACGAGGCAAGACCATCCGGGAACCGCACCGGAACGGCGGGGCAGGCGCTGGCGAGCTGCGCCCCGAACTGTGCGGCGTTCGGGCGTTGGTCGGGCTGGCCCGCGAGGCCGGCCTCCACGACGTGGGCGAGGGCGGGTGGGACCCCGGGCGCCACCTGGTGCAGTGGACGCCGGCCCTGCCCCGGTTCGGGTGGCGTACCGGCGAGTGCGGTGTAGCAGACCGCGGCCAACCCGTAGATGTCGGCAGCCGGTACGGGCTCGGCGCCAGGGCGCTGGCCAGGGTCGGCGTACCCGAGGGTGCCCAGCTCCGCGCCCCCCTCGACCAGGCCGAGAAGGCCTGCATCGGCCAGCAGTGGCCGCGCATCAGCGGAGAAAAGTACGTTCTCGGGGGTGACGTCGGTGTGGACCAGCCCGCGCTCGTGCAGCGCCGTCAGCGCCCCCGCGATCGCGGTCGCCATCGTGACCACTTCGCCCGGGTCGAGGGTCGTCCGGGCGAGCAGAAGCTGGCCGAGACTCCCACCCTCGGCGTAGTCGCAGACAAAGACGAGCGCGTCGCCGACCGGCAACATCTCGCTGATCCGCAGCACGTGCGGGTGCGCTACGGAGTCGAGCACCGACACGATCCGCCGCGCCTCGTCGTGGGCGGCGCTGTTGCGTGGATGCACGCGTTTGAGAGCAACCTGGGAGCCTGCGGCAACGTCCCGAGCGAGCCATACCTCACCAGCGGGGCCCGCGCCCAGCAGGCCCTCGATGTCGTACCCATCGACCCGGAAGTCGCCCTGCATCCACCCAAGCCTTCCCACCGACGCGCCGTCGGATGTCTGAAAGCTGCACAGTAGCGAGTGGTACGCAGGCCGCCGGCCGCACCCCGCGGCCCCCTGGTCACCCGGCGGGCTTGCTCCCGTCGCAGATCTCCAGGTCCGGAGTATCGGGTCCGCCGACCTGCCACTCGCGGCTGATCCGCCAGGCGGTGCTGCCCTGGAGCGGAACGATCTCGATCCGCACCTTCTTCAGCGGGCCGGCGGGGCACTTGTGCCGCTGACCGTTGTTCATGACGACGGTGTAGGCCTGCTGCATGCGTACGACCTCGAAGACGATGGCACGCGGCTGGCGGGACTCCGTGGTGAGGGTGATCATCGATCGATTGAGGTCCAGAACCTTCGCGGCGTCGTTCTGGGCCAGTTCGGCCATGAGCTTGCGATTCTCCTTGTACGCCTGCGAGTCCGGTGCGTACAGCTGGTTCAGCAGCTCCGGATCGCGGTTGGCGTAGGCGTTGGCACGCCGATCGTCGAAGAGTTCGAAGTTCTTGAACCACTGGAGGGAGAACGGATCCGTCGGCGGTGTCGGTGTCGGTGTGGGTGTCGGCTTCGGCTTCGGTTTCGCCGTGCTGGTCTGCTCGGCGATCGGCGTCGTGTCCGTCGACATCCGCCACAGGACGACCGTGGTGATGACTCCGATGACGGCGATCAGGACGGCGCCGATCACGACAAGCTGCCGCGTGTGGGAAGACTCCTGGTCAGGACCGTCGTCGTCGGCACCGTCCCGAACGCGCGGCGCCGGCGGCCGCACCTGCGCCGCCGTTCCTCCTGTGCCGTGCTGAGCACTGAACGGCGGCTGGCCGCTGAAGTGCTGCTGCTGTCCGGAATACTGCTGCTGCCCGCTCGACGGCGGCTGGCCGGTGAACGGGAGCTGACCACTGAACGGCTGCTGACCGGCGAACGGGGGCTGACCGGCGAACGGGGGCTGCTGTCCCGTCGTGGATCGTGGCGCCTCGGGCGGCCTCTCCCCCGCCGACTTCGGCGGTGGCGCGAAAGGCGGCGTCGCGCGGTCGGTTCGGTGCCCCTGCTCGGTTGGCACCGCCGGAGGCGGGGACCCGCCGGCGCGGGTGGTCGGTCCGGTCGCCGGGCGGTAGCCGCCGGAGGACTCGAACGACGCCAGCGTCTGCGTGGGCGCGTCGACCGGGCCGGCATCGGCCGGCGGCCCTTCGAAGTCGGGCGTGGGAAGGCCGAAGTCCGGCGCCGCGGACTCGGCACGCGACATGGAGTCCGGCAGCCGGACCGGCGCGCGCCGGGCGGCAGCGTCCAGGAGCGCGCCGAACTGACCCATGTGCGGCCGCATGTCCCACGCCGGCTGCAGACCGGCCTGGATCGCGTGCGCGATACCCGGCGGGACGCCCGGGGCGACCTGGTGCACGGGACGCTGCGGCTCGCCGGGGCGCGGCACCAGGCCGGTCAGGGCGGCGTAGCAGATCGCGGCCAGGCTGTAGACGTCACCGGCGGGTGTGGGGTCGGCATCCTCGGGTTCGGCCGGGTCGGCGTAGGGCCGTGCCAGCTCGTCGACCGGCTGCGCGGCGATCCGCCCGAACCCGATGTCGGTGACCAGTGGCGTGCCGTCGGTCGTGAAGAGGATGTCCTCCGGCCGCAGGTCACCGTGGACCAGGCCACGCTCATGCGCGGCCGTGAGGGCGCTGGAAACGGTTGCCGCCATGGTGACGAGCTCGCCCGGATCAAGAGTGCCGCGCACGAGCAGCAGTTGTTCGAGGCTGCCGCCCTCGATGTGGTCGAGGACGAAGACGAGTTCGTCGTCGAACGGCAGCAGCTCGCGGATCCGGCGTACGCGTGGATGGTTGAGGGCGTTCAGTCTCTCGACCAGGCGGCGGGCATGGTCGAGCGCGTCAGCGTCACGGGGCTGGACCCGATGCAGCGCGACCTCTGCCCCTGAGGCGCTTTCGCGGGCGAGCCAGGTCTCGCCGGTGGGTCCGGCACCCAGCAAACCCTCGATCTCGTACCCATCCACATCGAAGTGGCTCCGCACGGTTTCCAAGCCTTCCAGACCTACGATCGACGGTACGGCTGACTGCGGGCGTCACTTCTCATGGTCGCCCATCCCACACGGCGACAGCAACGAATGGATCATGCTAGCGATGCCCCGACAGCGGCCCTTTGGGCCTCCCCAGACTGTGCGACCCCACACCACGGCGCGGCCCCCGCGGTGCCCTGTCGCCGCACACTCTAGGGTGTGAGGATATGGCCTCACCTCGGTTCATCCGGGCCGGGTTCGGCGCGGATGCCGTCGACTACGCGGCCGGGTGGTCCCGGCAGCGCGAGCTTCATGCCGAACGCGTCGCCGACCAGATCCCGGACTCGGTACTCCTGCTCGAACACCAGCCCGTCTATACCGCGGGAAAACGTACCGACCCCACCGAACGACCAGTCGACGGCACCCCCGTCATCGACGTCGACCGGGGCGGCAAGATCACCTGGCACGGGCCGGGGCAGTTGGTCGGCTATCCGATCGTCAAGTTGCCCGAGCCGATCGACGTCGTGGCGTTCGTACGCCGGCTGGAAGACGTCCTCATCGAGGTGTGTGCCGGCGCCGGACTCGCCACCGCACGGATCGATGGCCGCAGCGGGGTGTGGGTGCCGGCCGATGGTCGTGGCCCCGACCGCAAGGTCGCGGCGATCGGACTCCGGGTCGCCCAGGGCGTGACGATGCACGGGTTCGCCCTCAACTGCGACTGTGACCTCGGCGCCTTCGGGCGGATCGTGCCGTGCGGTCTCCCCGACGCGGGCGTGACCTCGCTCTCAGCCGAACTCGGCCGCCTGGTCAGCGTCGACGACATCCTCGAACCCACCGAGCAGGCCCTCGCGGCGATGCTCGAGGCATCGAGGGACCCGGTCACGACTCCCGTCGGTACAACGCGACAACCGGGATGACCCGCGACGTCTTCTCCTGGTACTCACCGAAGACCGGAGCCACCTTCACCTGCCGGGCGTAGAGCTCGTCGTGTTCCTCACCCTGGATGTCGACGGCGGTCGCGGCGTAGGTCTCGGTGCCGAACTCGACGGTGACCTCCGGGTTGGCCAGCACGTTGTGGTACCAGGCGGGGTGGCGAGTGCCTCCCGCGTTGGAGCCGAAGACCAGCAGCCGGTCACCGTCCCGCAACGCGGCGAGCGGTGACGTACGCCGCCGGCCGGACTTCGCACCCGTCGTGGTCAACAACAGCAGCGTCGACCCGGCGAAGTAGCCGCCGACCTTGCCGTCGTTCGCCCTGAACTCCTCGATGACCTGCCGGTTCCAGTCGTCGATGCTCTGTTCCGGTTCAGACATTGCCGGCATCCCCTCCCACGCTGATGTCAGGTCGGGCGGCCTGCTGGCTACCCCACGGACTCCAACGTCGGCTGGTGGCCGGGATATGCCGGGAAGCTCAAGCCGGCATTGCGGAACGGGACAAGGGCCAGCACGGTCGCGTGGGCGTAGTAGGCCACTCGGTCGATCACCCCGCCGGTCAGCGGGCCGACCGTGCCGGTGCTCTTCTTGGTGTCCGTCCCGCCGAACACCTCGTCGGTGGCGGCACCGAGCTCCACGCCCGCGCGGACCAGGCTGGCGATCTCCGTGGGCAGGACGAACGTGGCCGTCCGGCTCTCGCCCCTGATCGGCTCGCCGGTCGGCCCGGTGCCGAGCACGACGACCCACGCCAGGCACTCGAGCGTGCCGTCCCGCTCGATGACACCACCCTCGAGCCCGACGCACAGGTCCGCCTCGGGCGCGATCAGCCGGGCCGCCTCGGCACGGTTGCGGGCGCCGGCAAGGGTCTGCTCGTCACCGACCGGCTGGGCGGGTACGCCGGAGTCCACCTCGACGGCCTGGCACTGCACGTCGTCGATGCCCAGGGCGACACGTACGGCTTCGAGCGTTGCGCGCCTTTTGACCGGGTTCATCGAGGCAATGGCAATTCGTAAGGACACAGCCGACAACCTAACCCGGCGGCCCTGACGGGGCCCAACCCGGCGCCTCCTCCGGCGGACCGGGCGCTGCCCGACCCCGCCGCGGCGCCGTAGGCTGTGAGCCGTGACTGCCGTGGTTCCGGAAGGACGCAAGCTGCTGCGCCTCGAGGTGCGCAACAGCCAGACGCCGATCGAAAAGAAGCCGTCGTGGATCAAGACCCGGGCCAAGATGGGTCCGGAGTACACCCAGATGCGGGCGCTGGTCCAGCGCGAGGGGCTCCACACCGTCTGCCAGGAGGCGGGCTGTCCCAACATCTTCGAGTGTTGGGAGGACCGCGAGGCGACGTTCCTCATCGGCGGCGACCAGTGCACCCGGCGGTGTGACTTCTGCCAGATCGACACCGGCAAGCCGGTCGCTCTCGACCGCGACGAGCCGCGGCGGGTCGCCGAGAGCGTCCAGACGATGGGACTGCGCTACGCCACGGTCACCGGCGTCTGCCGTGACGATCTCGACGACGAGGGCGTGTGGATCTACGCCGAGACCGTACGCCAGATCCACGCCATGAACCCCGGCTGCGGCGTCGAGCTGCTCGCGCCCGACTTCTCCGGACGCCCGGACCTGCTGGCACAGGTGTTCGAGTCCGCGCCCGAGGTGTTCGCCCACAACATCGAGACCGTGCCACGGATCTTCCGCAGCATCCGGCCGGGCTTCCGCTACTCCCGGTCCCTCGACGTGTTGCGCCAGGCCCGCGCGTACGGCCTGGTCACGAAGTCCAACCTCATCCTGGGTATGGGTGAGGAACGTGCCGAGATCAGCGGCGCGATGCGTGACCTGCTCGAGGCAGGGTGCGAGCTGTTGACGATCACGCAGTACCTCCGTCCATCCGTACGCCACCACCCGGTGGAGCGCTGGGTGCGCCCGGAGGAGTTCGTCGAGCTGCGCGACGAGGCGCTCACGATGGGCTTCGTGGGTGTGATGTCCGGGCCGCTCGTCCGGTCGTCGTACCGTGCCGGCCGCCTCTACCGCCAGGCGCTCGAGTCGCGCGAGGAACCCGCCGCGACACCCCTGAGCCAGTCCACCACCACTGCATGACCCGAGGAAGGAACACAGGCGCCACCCATGGCAAAGCGTGAGGTCACCGACGACAGCAAGCCAGGCCGGATCGCCCAGGTCCGTGCCGCCTACCGCATCACCAAGGAGGCGCAACCTCGGATCGGGCTGCTGCTCGCGGGGATCTTCCTCGGAGTGGTCGCCGTCTTCGCCGGGCTCGGATTCCTTCTCGGCAACCCGATCCTGTGGGGGCTCACCGGTCTCCCGTTCGGCTTCCTCGTCACGATGATCATCTTCGGCCGCCGCGTGGAGAAGGCCGCGTACTCCCGGCTGGAGGGCCAGCTCGGCGCCGGCGCCAACGCCCTGTCGACGTTGCGCAAGGGCTGGACCGTCGACCCGGCCGTGGCCGTCACCCGCAACCAGGACGTCGTGCACCGCGTCGTCGGTCGACCCGGGATCGTGCTGGTCGGCGAGGGCGCTCACAACCGGGTGGGCAACCTGCTCGCGAACGAGAAGCGCAAGCACGCCCGGGTGGCGCCCGACACGCCGATCTACGACGTCGTGGTCGGCGACGGCAAGGACCAGGTGCCGCTCCGCCGGCTCTCCAAGCACGTCATGAAGCTGCCCCGGAACCTCCGTCCGGCGGAGGTCACCGAGTTGCTTCACCGGCTCAAGGCGTTGTCGGCCAACCGGCAGCAGCTGCCCATCCCCAAGGGGCCGCTGCCGAAGAACGTCAAGCTCCCACCAGGCGCGCCCCGCCCTCGCTGACCCGCGGCATCAGGTCGTACGAAGCCCGGGCGAATCGCTCGCGGCGCGGCTGCGGCGAGATCGTTCAGCGGGCCCGGACCAGCGCCGTGCCGGCCAGCCGGTCGTGTAGGCCCCGGCCGTCACGGTCGACGATCAGTGGCGGCAGGACGAGCAGGATCAACGCCGTACGCACGAACGCCCGCACCACCCCGACAGGTGCACCGTCCAGCCGGACGACGACCAGGTGACGGAGCCGCTGACCGACGCTGGCCCCGACAAATGCCGTCATCAGCCAGACCTCCAGGGCAAACACGGCGAGCGGCACCAAATCCCGCCCGGTGGCGGGCGCCTGCCAGATCCCGGCGTCGCGTACGAGCGCGAAGGCGGCCAGATTCGCCAGGAACCAGTCGAGGATCAGTGCGGTGATCCGGGTACCCCAGCCGGCGAGCGAACCGCGGCCATTCTCGGGAAGGCCCAGTCGTTGACCTGCGTAGCCGCGCCCGGTTGACTGCTCAGCCATCCGTGAAGATTATCCGGCGGGCGTGGCCTCGCAGGCTGCCCTCGCGGTGACCCTGCGGGTGGGCCACACTGGTCCCGTAACACAGGCGCAACATAGGCGTCATGGCGGAGAAACGGCTGACTTCTACCGTCCGTGGCAAGACTTCGAGGAGGGTGGATGTTCCAAAACGCCGACGACCTGCTGGCCTTCGTCCGTGATCAGGGCGTGGAGTTCATCGACGTACGGTTCTGTGACCTACCGGGCATCATGCAGCACTTCAACGTGCCTGCGTCGTCGTTCGACGCGGACGCGTTCGCGGAGGGGCTGATGTTCGACGGATCGTCGATCCGAGGCTTCCAGGCGATCCACGAGTCCGACATGAAGCTGATCCCGGACCCGGCGACGGCGTTCGTCGATCCGTTCCGGGACCGCAAGACGCTGGCGTTGAACTTCTCGATCGTCGATCCGTTCACCAGCGAGGCCTACAGCCGGGACCCGCGCAACGTCGCGGGCAAGGCGGAGGCCTACCTCAAGAGCAGCAACCTCGCCGACACGGCGTACTTCGGGCCGGAGGCCGAGTTCTACGTCTTCGATGACGTCCGCTTCGAGACGAAGCAGAACGCCGGCTACTACTTCATCAACTCGATCGAGGGCGCCTGGAACACCGGCGCCGAGCAGGATGGCGGCAACAAGGGGTACAAGCCGCGCTACAAGGGCGGTTACTTCCCGGTCTCTCCCAACGACCACTTCGCCGACCTGCGCGACAAGATGGTCGCCCAACTTCTCGAGTCGGGTATCCAGGTCGAGCGCGCCCACCACGAGGTCGGCACGGCGGGCCAGGCGGAGATCAACTACAAGTTCGACTCCCTGCTCCACGCGGCCGACTCCCTGATGCTGTTCAAGTACATCATCAAGAACGTCGCGTGGAAGGCCGGCCACACGGCCACCTTCATGCCGAAGCCGCTCTTCGGTGACAACGGTTCGGGCATGCACTGCCACCAGAGCCTGTGGAAGGACGGCCAGCCGCTCTTCTACGACGAGCTGGGCTACGGCGGCCTGTCCGACACGGGCCGGTGGTACATCGGTGGCCTGCTCAAGCACGCGCCGAGCCTGCTCGCGTTCACCAACCCGACGGTCAACTCCTACCACCGCCTGGTCCCGGGCTTCGAGGCGCCGGTCAACCTGGTCTACAGCCAGCGCAACCGGTCGGCCGCGGTGCGGATCCCGGTGACGGGTACGAGCCCCAAGGCGAAGCGGATCGAGTTCCGGGTGCCCGACCCGTCGTGCAACCCGTACCTCGCGTTCGCGGCGATGGTGATGGCAGGTGTCGACGGCATCCGCAACAAGGTCGAGCCGCCCGAGCCGATCGACAAGGACCTCTACGAGCTGCCGCCGGACGAGCACGCGCAGGTCCAGCAGGTGCCCGGCTCGCTCCCGGAGGTGCTCGATGCCCTCGAGGCCGACCACGAGTACCTGCTCGAGGGTGGAGTCTTCACACCCGACCTGATCGAGACCTGGGTCGACTGGAAGCGCTCCAACGAGATCGACCCCGTGCGCCTGCGTCCCCACCCGCACGAGTTCGAGCTCTACTTCGACATTTAGCAACACCGCAGGTCAGCGGGCTTAACCGGCCATCTGGGCCGTCTCAGGGCCGTCGTCGGTGCTTCCGCCTTGCCGGAAAGCGTCGTCGACGGCCCTTCGCGTACGTGCCTGACTACGTGGCATCCGATGTATGTAGGTCCGCAGCATGCACCCGGGATCGGCGTGGCCGAGGTACTCGGCGAGTGCCTTGATGCGCTCCCCTGCATCGAGCAGGACCGAGGCGTAGAGGTTGAGTTCGCGTACATCGCAGGACGGATGCTTCGGCCTCCGTCGTCACGTAGCGTGAGGTGTGTGCTCCGCCGGTTGAAGACGTACCAGCTCGTCGTGGACCTCGTTGTCGCGGCGCTGTTCGCAGTGGTCGTCGCGTGGCCTGAGCTTGTGGTGGGGCGCACTGTGTCGTACAACGGGGTCGGCACGGCCATGGTCGTCGTGCTCATGGCCGCCGCGGTCGCGCTTCGTCGCCTTTCGCCGGGGATCGCGCTCGCGGTCGCGTGGGCCGGGGCGATCGTGCAGATGGGCTTCGGCCGGCCGCCGAGCCCCACCGACGTCGCGATCTTCGCCGTCCTCTACACGACTGCCGCCTACGGGTCCAGGGTCGTGTTCTGGCTCGGCTTCGCCTCAGCGATCACGGGCGCCGGCGTCATCACGGCGTACTTGTTCGGCGAACCGATCCTCACTGGCGAGCGGCGGTCGATCATCACGACCGCGGTGGCGTCCCTGTTCGCCGCGATGTTCGCACTCCTGCTGGCATGGACGGCCGGGGCGCTGGTGCGCACCGCGCTGCGTGCGCAGGAGAACCGCGTCGCGCAGCTGAGGGCCGAGGCGGAGGCCGTCGCCGAGCAGGAGCGCGTGCGCATCGCGCGCGACATGCACGACGTCGTCGCGCATTCGCTCGCTGTCGTCGTCGCCCAGGCTGATGGGGCGCGGTATGCCGCAGTATCCGACGCCTCGGTGGCGCGCAATGCCCTCGGCACGATCTCGACGACCGCACGCGCGGCGCTTGCCGACGTGCGGCTCCTCCTCACCCAGCTGCGGCACAGCCAGGCCGAGGGGCCGCAACCGACGCTTGCCGACCTCGAGCAGCTGTACGCGCAGCTGCGTGCGGCCGGCGTCGAGCTCCGGCTCGATGTCGACCCCGCGCCGCAGCGCAGACCGCCGGCGTCGATACAGCTCGCGGTGTACCGCATCCTGCAGGAGGCGCTCACCAACGCGCTGCAGCACGGCGGTGCAGGACCGGTCGATGTGCGGCTCGCCTGGCACGCCAGTCACGTCGACTTCGAGGTCCACAACGCCCTGCGACCCGGTACGACGGCCACTCAGCCGCAGGAGCTGGAGAACCGCAGCGCCGGTGACCGGACGCGCGGGCACGGCGTCATTGGCATGCGGGAGCGCGCGCAGCTCGTCGGAGGGCGGCTGGACGCCATCACACAGGACGGCGCCTTCGTCGTGCGGGCGACCCTCCCGATCGGAGGCGGGTCGTGAACGCGATCAGCGCGATCAGGGTGGTGCTCGTCGACGATCAGGCGCTGTTCCGCGCCGGGACCCGGATGCTCGTCGACTCGCAGTCCGACCTCGAGGTCGTCGGCGAGGCGTCCAACGGCCGCGAGGCGATCGATGTCGTGCACGCCGCGAAGCCCGACGTCGTTCTGATGGACATCCGGATGCCTGTGCTCGACGGCGTCGCCGCGACAGCCGAGCTCCTGCGCGAACCCGTTCCGGCCCGCATCGTCATGCTCACGACGTTCGACCTCGACGAGGCCGCGGCTCGGGCGATTCGGCAAGGTGCGAGCGGGTTTCTGCTGAAAGACGCCGACCCCGAATTCCTGCTCGCGGCGATCCGTACGGTGCACGCCGGATCGGCCGTCATCGCGGCATCGGCCACCCGTGAGCTGTTCGCGCACTTCGCGGATGCCGCACCGCGGCCCGTCCCGCGCGAGTACGGGGGGCTCACCAACCGGGAGCGCGAGATCTTCGCGCTCGCCGCCCGCGGCCTGTCCAACGCCGAGATCGCGGCGCGCGAGTTCCTGTCCGAGGCGACCGTCAAGACGCACATCAGCCGCATCCTCACCAAGCTCGGCCTGCGCGACCGCGTGCAGCTCGTCGTCTTCGCGTTCGAGCACGGACTTGCCTAGCCCGGTGGCGCAGAACGCACTCACGTGGCAGGCGAATCATCCTGAGGATGTACGCGAGTACCTCTGCCGGCAGACGCGCCGGGTGCCGGACGGCCCATAGCGTCGAAGGCATGGAACTGACATCGACCGGCTTCGGCCTCGCGTCCCGGGTACGGCATCTCACGAAGATCTACGGCTCCGGCGAGAGCGAGGTGCGCGCGCTCGACGACGTCAGCGTCGGCATCCGCCGCGGCGAGTTCACCGCCGTCATGGGACCGTCCGGATCGGGCAAGTCGACCCTCATGCACGTCATGGCCGGACTGGACGCCCCGACTCGTGGGCGCGCGTGGATCGGCGACACCGAGATCACGGACCTGTCCGATCTCGACCTGACGATCCTGCGTCGTCGCCGGGTCGGGTTCGTCTTCCAGACGTTCAACCTCGTCCCGACGCTCGACGCGCGGGCCAACATCCTGCTGCCGTTCGACCTCGACGGCCGCCGGACCACGGCGCTCGAGAAAGCGCGCATCGACGGTCTCGTCAAGACTCTCGGCCTGCACGAGCGGCTGCACCATCGTCCGCACGAGCTCTCCGGAGGACAGCAGCAGCGCGTCGCGATTGCCCGCGCCCTCGCGACGGCACCCGACCTTGTCTTCGCCGACGAGCCGACCGGCAACCTCGACTCGCGCTCGGGCCGCGAGGTGCTCGCGCTGCTGCGGGCCGCGTGCCGCGAGCACGGCCAGTCGATCGCGATGGTGACACACGACGCGGTGGCCGCCTCGCACGCCGACCGCGTGCTGTTCCTCGGCGACGGCCGCATCGTCGCCGACAAGCCTCGCCAGACCGCCGAGGAGCTTTCGGCGTTCATGCTTGCGACCGAGCTCGGCACGGCCTCCGTCGCCGCGCCCGCCGCCGGCGCGACCGAGGGGGTATCGGCATGAGCGCCGCGACGGCCGGCGTCCACACCTCGTCGCGGCGGCGGGTCGCCGCGCCGCTCCCGTGGCTGCGCGAGCGCGGCATGGGCGCGTCGATCCTCGTCGCGGCGATCTCGAGCGCGTTCGGCGTCCTGCTCATCTCGGCGACAGGGTTCATCGCCGCCATGCTGAAGGCGGACCCCTACATCGGCGACAGCGGGACGCTCGCCTTCGTACAGAGCTTTCTGACGCTGATCCTGCTGGGTGTCGCCGTCTACGTCGCGGCGATCGTGACGGCCAACACGTTCTCGACGATCGTTGCGGGTCGCACCCGGAGCATCGCGCTCCTCCGTTTGATCGGGGCATCGGCGCGGGCCCAGCGCGCAGCAGTCGCTCGCCAGGGTCTCGTCGTCGGAGCGATCGGTGCGTTCGCCGGACTCGTCGGCGGCACGGCGCTCGCGGCGGTAGGCGTCGCTCTCGGCACCGAGCTGCTGAAGCTGGAGGGTGTCCAGTACTCGGTCGTCCAGGCCGCCCTCCTGTTCCCTGCCGCAGTCGTGACGCTCACGACATGGACTGCGGCCTGGGCGGGTTCGCGCCGCGTACTCACCGTGACACCACTGGAGGCGCTCGGCGGATCGGTCGAACGCTCCCACGGCGACCTCGTACGCCGCAAGGGCCGCAACG
This sequence comes from Actinopolymorpha sp. B17G11, assembly GCF_040196095.1. Classification (NCBI taxonomy): domain Bacteria; kingdom Bacillati; phylum Actinomycetota; class Actinomycetes; order Propionibacteriales; family Actinopolymorphaceae; genus Actinopolymorpha; species Actinopolymorpha sp. B17G11. The sequence goes on along the minus strand of NZ_JBEFTW010000002.1, from coordinate 411,555 downwards.
CGGCGGCGATCGCGCTGTTCGTGACCGGCGGCGTGCTGCTCGCGGTGGGAATCCTCACCGGACTCTTCACGCCACTGGGCGTCGTGGTGGCATTCTTCGGCGGCATCCTGTCATTCACCGGACTCTCACTCTGCGCGACGCTCGTCATGCCCCCCGTGCTGCGACTCGTCGGCCGCGCGTTCGGCAGATCGGCAACGGCACGCCTGGCCGCCGAAAACGCGCTGCGCTACCCCGAACGGTCGAGCCGCATGGCGATCGGCGTCGTCATGGGCGTCACGCTCGTAACCATGTTCGCTGTCGCGACCGACTCGGCCAAAGGCGTGCTGGCGGCGGCCGCGGGCGGCGAGCTGTCACCCGCGCTCGCGGCGCCGCTCGACACGTTCGCGGCCATCATGATGGCCCTGGTCGCCGTGTCGGCCGTCATCGCCGGCGTCGGACTCGTCAATCTCCTCACCCTCGGCGTCATCCAACGCCGGCGCGAGCTCGGCCTGCTGCGCGCACTCGGCCTCTCGGGCGGCCAGGTACGACGCGTCGTTCTCCTCGAAGCCGCGCACATCACCATCGCCGCGCTCGGCACGGGCCTCCTCCTCGGCATCGCGTACGGATGGGCCGGGGCGCAATCGCTCCTCGGATTCATCCGGGTCGACCCGGACCAGCCGTTCACCAGCAGCCTCGTCGCCCCAGCCCTACCACTCTGGCCGACGGTCACCATCATCGCGGCGACCGCAGTCCTGACCCTCATCGCCGCCGTCGTACCGACCCGACTCGCCACCCGCGTCACACCGGTCCAGGCGCTCGCCGAATAGAACACCAGCACCACGTCATCGGCCACCTCGACATCCCACCTGGCCGGACGGACCGCCGCGCAGTGTCAGCACTTCCCGTAAGCCCATTACCCATGGTCGCCCAGGCGCTGGGCTTCCACCACGAACCGCTACCCGGGCGGCACTCGAGGCTGCCCGCTCTGGAGCCGTCATGCCAGGATCGAACAGGAGTACTGACCCGGCCTTCCTTCCCCTCGCCTCTGCCAACGAGATGATCAGCGGAATCGGCATGACGCCGATCGAAGCAGTCCTGGTCGTGGGCGCACTCGCGCTGGTGTTGGCCCGCTGGCTGCCGCCTCGATTCCGGCGCCGAGTCGCGACCGGCGCCGCAGCGGTGTCGTCGGCGTCGGCGGTAGTGCTCGCGGTAGTCGGCCTTCGCTGGCAGATGGTCCCGGTGCTGGTGGCGGTCGTGGTCGTGCTGCCGTTCACGGCCCGGACCATGAGGGGGAAGCCCGGCGGTCGGCGGGTCCGCTGGTGGCTGGCCGGACCGGGTTCGGCGGCCTGCGTCCTGGCGATCGTCGCCGGCGTGGGCGCGGCGATCGCCTTCCCCATCCCGGACTTCCCCACGCCGACCGGCAGGTACGCGGTCGGCACCGCCGTCGTCGAATGGACCGATCCCGATCGGCCCGAGACGTGGACGACCGATGCCGACGATGTGCGCGCGCTGCAGGCCCAGATCTGGTACCCGGCCGAGGCGAGCCCGGACGAGGTGGAGCGAGCGCCCTACCTGGGCCGCTCGGAGGCCGAGGCGAACGCCGTCGCCGAGGGCGTCGGAGCCTTTCTCGGGATCCCCCGGTTCGTCTTCGACGGCCAGGTGATGGCCCGCACCAACTCGGTGCCCGACGCGCCGGTCGCCTCCGGCAACAGACGGTTGCCGGTGGTGCTGTTCGCACCGGGCGGGGGCATGGGACGTTTCACGAACACCGCCTGGGCCGAGGAGTTGGCCAGCCACGGCTACGTGGTCGCCGCGCTCGACCACCCCTACGTCTCGGCCGCGGTCATGTTCGCCGGCGGCCGGACGGTTCGCTGGGCGGAGCAGTCTTTCAGCTCCGACGCCGAAGCCCGCCGGTTGAGCGAGGAGTTGGCGGCGGTGAAGGCCCGCGATCTCAGTTCGGCCCTCACCCACCTCGGCCGCCTCGACAGCGGCGACGTGGAGAGCATCCTCGCCGGTCGGCTGGACACCGACCGGGCCGCGGTCGTCGGCATGTCAGCCGGCGTGGGCGGCGCTTTCCAAGCTGCCCGCACCGACGAGCGCTTCTCCGCGGTGATCGCCCTCGACGGCCGTCCGTACGACGGCAATCCCGGGCCCTATGACCAACCAGTGCTGGCGCTGACCAACCAGCTCGGACTGGACGACAATCCCACCTATCTCCCCGAGCTGGGGCGGGCGCTCGAGCGCAGCACGACGACCAGCTACCTGCTCACCATCCCCGGCACCACCCACCCGACCTTCACCGACGCGCCCCTGTGGATGCCGCCGGTACCGTCGCTGGTCGGCTCCCTCGGGCGCACCGAAGGCAACCGCATCATGACCGAGGTGACGATCGGCTTCCTCGACGCCGAGCTTCGCGACCAACCGACGGACCTTCCCGGCCTCTTCTCCGAGCATGGCTTCGCCGAGCACGGCGAGCTGACCGTCTACGACGCCGATGAGTAACGGTGGCACCACGGGAGCGAGCCGGGCTCGTCGTCGCCGCATCCTCGTTGTCTCGCTCGCTGTCGTCGGGGTGCTTCTGATAGCTGGCCAGCGACTCTGCCAGCCTCCTGTCCGGGTGCGAGGCCTGATGCCTCATGTCAAGATGCCCGCGTGCGGTGAGTCGTTGGCTCATCTGAAGGTGCCCGCGTCTGGGCGGGCATCTTGGTCTTGCTGAGGTAAATGTGGTTACTGGACGGCGTGCGGACCGGCGGCCCGCCCCGCCCCATGATCAAGGGGTTCCGAGCATGGCGGTGATCGAAGACGTTCGGGCGCTGGGCGCCGGGTTGGAGCGCTCTTACCAGGTGTACGTACGCAGCAGGTTGAAGTTCCGCGTCGGGCAGATCGTCTATGTGGCGTTCTCCCTCGACGAGAGCGTGATGGGCTTCGCGTACCCCAAGGAGGAGCGGGCCGCCCTCGTCGCGAGCGAGCCGCACAAGTTCCAGATGCCATCGGCGTCGGACATGCGCTTCAACTGGGTCCACGCTGAGCTGGCGGCACTGGACCCGACCGAGGCCCGCGAGCTGGTCCTCGACGCTTGGCGCATGGTCGTCCCCCACAAGCTCTCCCGCGCCTACGACCTCACCCATCCCAACGGCCCGGGCTGAGCCCGCACTCCGTGTGGGCGGGCGCGGTTGTTCGCCACGCCGATAAGAACACCCCCGAGGACTCGCTTGAGCGGGGCGGGGGCGAGCAGTAGCCCAGCGGCGACAGACCTGGGCACCGCGCCGAGGCGATGTCGAGGTCACCGGAACGTCGGGTCAGGGCGGCGACCACCCGCGCCCACTCCTCGTGGTGGGCCTGGGTGATCGCCTCCTCGACGTCGCTCACGCTCATTCCTGGGTCCCCGCGAAATCGTGGAGCGAAGCGGAGCGATTTCGTGGGGTGTTCACAGGAACGGCCGCACCTCGATCTTCCGATCGCAGACCTTCGACGCCTCGGTGGCGAGCTCGAGCGCCACATCCAGATCGGGGGCCTCCCACACCCAGACGCCGGCGAGGTACTCCTTCGACTCCACAAAAGGCCCGTCGCTGAACACCGCCTGCTCGCCCCGGTTGTCGATGACCGTGGCCGCGTCGGTGTCGGCGAGTCCGCCTGCGAAAACCCAGTAGCCCTCGGCGATCAGTCGTTCGTTGAACGCGCTGATTGCAGGCTGCCTGTCCGTGCTGCCGGGATTGCTCTTGTCATCGATCACGGAAACCAGGTACTGCATCTGAAGATCATCTCCTGTGGTGTCAATACAGCGTGGTTCGATGGTCAGGGACTTCAGGCCGTTGCATACCGCGAGCGCCCGGCCGGTCGGTAGACCTGGATCGTCACGCCCGCCGCGAGGTCATCGCGGAGAACGGTCGTGCCCTCCCAACGCGGGGCGGTGAGCGCGGTCGAGGCAACGTACTTGGGGGGCCTCGTTCAAGGCCACGCCGATGGGATGTGCGCGCATCTGGTCCGACGCGGCGCCGTTTCCCTGCATCACTCCGTCGATGGCGACCTGAGTCATGGTCGTCAGCTTCATGATCGCCGTTCCCTTTGCCTTGGCGCGCCGCCCCTGTGGGCGGCCTCACCCTGCTACGAACACCACCGCCCCGATCCGACACCCCTATACCGGACTTCTTTGAAGAGTTTCCGGGACGCCGGTCGTCATCGATCCGACAGCACGACAGTGTCGCGGCGACAGCGCTCCACCTCCTCAAGCGCCGGGCTCGATGGTCTGGAGGAGGAAACAAGATCCTCAGAGTGGATCTCCTGGTACGACGACCAGCTCGCCGCACTGCACAACGGCACCCCTTAGGACCGGACGGCTCCGGTTGGTGACCGAAACCGACCCGGTGATGATGGCCGAGCTGGGTGGTCCACGCCCGCCAGAGGCCATCGAGCGCGCGCACACGAAGTCCCTCGCAATGGCCGCCGAGGGACGGTGCTGGCCGCTCAAAGTGATGCTGGACGGTTCGTCCTCGGCTGTCGGCTGGGTCGGGGTCTTTGAGTCCTCGCATGAGGGCGAGGAGATCGTCGAGATCGGGTGGATGGTCCTTCCCGAGTTCCAGAATCGAGGAATTGCCAGTCAGGCCGTGCGTTCCGTACTCGAGAAGGCGCGGCGAGAGCGGAAGTTCGGCCGGATCCATGCCTTCCCTGCAGTGAAGAATGCAGCGTCCACCAAGGTGTGTGAGTAGAACGGGTTCGCGAACCTCGGAGCGTGCGACCTCGATTTCGCGGGGCGCACGCTGCACTGTCACCACTGGTGGATCGATCTGTCCTGAGGCCAGGTCTCGCCTCGATAGCCAAGTCGTTCGTAGAACGGCGCCCACGTGTGCAGTCCGGCCGGCTTTCCAGGTATCTCACCCACTCCGCAGCCCACGCCCTGGCGGTGGACTCGCCATCAGTTATGCCGACGCCGCGAGGTTCTTCTTCGTCTTCGCCAGGTCCACGAGGCCGTACGCAGCGAACAGCGGCTTGAGCGGTGCCCACTCCCCGAACCGGTAATCCGCTGACCGAACCATCCGGGATGCGAGGTCCGGCCGCTGGCGCTGAAGATAGAGTCGCGCCTTCTGCGCGTGGAGCGGATGGGAAACGAACTTGATGCGGTCGACGTCGCCGATGAGGGGAATGACGTTCTCGACGTTCTGCCACGTCGTACGCGACCGTTCCTCGACGACGACATCACCGGTGAATCCGCACTGCTCGGTTGCGTAACGAGCCATCACCGCCGCCTCGTGAGGTCCGCCGCAGAACACGAGTCGAGACGATGAGGCATGAGGATCGATCGAACGCAGACCCGCACGCACCCGCCAGCGGTTCAGCGCATTCGCGTTCTCGCTACTCGGATTGCGGTACCCCAGCACGACGATCGCCTCCGCTCCAGCCCGACCGGGACCCGTCAGACTGCGAGACGCCCGCCAGTGCACCACCTCCGCCCACAAGATCGCGACACCCGCGACGCCAATGACCGAGAGCAGAACGATCACATGTCCTCCCAGAATGGCCGCCGAAGAGCGACAACCATGCCGCGAGTATCTCGAGCACCCAGCCCGGCGGCGAGCCCGGCCTCGCGGCACATCTGTTGCGCGGAAGTTGAGCCTTGGCCAGGATGGGTGGCCACGGGCCCCGCCCGAGCCATGGAGGAAGTCGAATGAGCTACATCCCCGACGGTCGTGGCGCGCTGGCGCCCGGCCTGGCGATGCCTGACGTACCGGTGGCGATCGAGTTCTACCAGGCCGCATTCGGCGCGACCGTGGCCTCGACCTACACCGACGATCGCGGCGCGGTTCTCCATGCGGAGCTCGACATCGACGGGTCGCGACTGATCCTGGGTCCAGACAGCAAGACCAGTACGGTGGCCGACGATCACCCGAACATCTGCCTGTCGCTCTACGTTCCCGATGTCGATGCCACCGTCGAGCAGGCGTTGGCGGCGGGCGCGACGCTGAAGTCGGCACCTGGCGACCGGGCCTATGGAGTACGGGAAGCAGGACTTTTCGACCCGTTCGGCGTTCTCTGGTGGGTGTCCACCCCCCTTGCGGTCGGGTGAGGATGGCTACGCGTACATACGCGAGCGATCGACGAGAAGTGGTGTTACTGGATTCCGAACGCTGGCAGATCGTACGACCGGCGTACCCCCTCACCGAGGCACATGTGGCGTTGCGCCTCCGGAGCGGCAGTCCGAACGACCAACCGACGCCGGACGTCGCCGCCGATCTCGCTCATGTCTATCGGGCTGCGCAGGCTGGTCTCCATGCTGTCCTCGGGTGCGACGGGTTCGGGTTGAGTTTCGCCTGGTCGTGGGTCCCGTACGGGAGCGGCATCGGAGAGCCGGTCCCGGAGTCGGACCAACCCACGATCCACGTCTTCGGCCGCAACCGGCTTGAGCGCGTCAAGCCTGTCCGGGTGATGGCACTGCCTTCGCACAAACGTCCTGCACCGATGTCGCCTGCAGAGCAGGAGGATCTGGACCGACGACTGAGCCCTGCGTTCGCGACGGCAGAACCGATGCCCCCGCCCGGTCCCGAGGTCGACCCCGCGACCTGCGACGGCTGCGTCCCAGCCGTCGAACGAGAGCAGGAACTCTGGCGGGCCGATGGTGTTCGTGTCCTCAGGCCTCGTGCTCCGCTGGTGGCGGCAAGTGTGCTGGTGATGCCGCTCCGCCACGTCGTGAGTCCGGCAGCACTTCATCCGCAGGAGATCATGTCGTACGCAGAAAGGCTCCGAGAGGTACGCGCCGACTTCTCCCACCGGCACGGGTCAACCGGACTGAGCTGTTTCCTCAATGATGGAACCCGTGCCGGCCAGGAAACCCCGCACGTGCACGTCCACGTCTTCGGTCGGGCTGTCGACGAACCGCAGAACCCGTTCGAGGTGCTCGCTCGCCGGATCGGCGCACGGGGGACGCTCACCGGGTGAGGGCTCGGTCGCTAGATTCGGCGCTCATGGTCATCTCGCACGGCTCGTACGAACTCGACGACAGTCCTGCGCGGATCGATGTCGAGGGTTTGTGGGCGTTCCTGTCCACCGACGCCTACTGGGGCCGGTGGCGTACCCGCGAGGACGTCGAACGCCAACTCGCTTCCGCCTGGCGGGTGGTCGGTGCCTATACGCCGACGAACGCCCGAATGGTCGGTTTCGCACGGGCGATCTCCGACGGCGTGGCGTTCGCCTACCTGGCTGACGTCTACGTCCTGCCCGAGGTACGCGGCGACGGCCTCGGCAAGGAACTCGTGCGGACCATGATCGACCGTGGCCCGGGTGCACACTTCCGATGGGCGCTGCACACCGACGACGCCCACGGCCTCTATGCCCAGTTCGGCTTCAGCCCTCCTGACCAGAGGTATCTCGAGCGCCCCGACCGCCGCGTCGCGTCCCTCCCAGACTGACCGCGTTGCCCGGTCCGCGCTCGGCAGGGTAGGGTCACTGCCGTGCGATGGAGCTATTGGTTTAGCGAGCCGGCCCTGGATGGGCGCGGCAGCGACGCCATGCGCTGATCTTCAACCATCCAGAGCCGGCAGAGGCAGCGGTCCGCGAGGGCCCTGCCTCTTTTTGTTGCCCACCAGGCGAGCCGGCCCCAACGCCCAGACGGGGACGGCCCCCAGCCGAAAGGACGCCCTTCCCGTGTCGTCGACATCCGATCCCGCCCCACGCTCCGCAGCCGATCTGACCGATCCGGCCAATCCGGCCAATCCGGCGAGCCCGGCTCCAGCCAATCCGGCCAGGCCCACTCCAGCCAGTCCGGCCAATCCCGCCGAAACCGCGGCCGGCGAGGCGGTGCGCGATCTTCGAATCAGCCAGTCCAGGCCGCTCCTCTCCCCCGCCCTGCTCCGCGACGAACTTCCACTGGACCGGGCCGGCTCGGCCGTGGTCGTCCGTGGTCGCCGGGAGGTCACCCGGATCCTGTCCGGTGACGACGACCGGCTGCTCGTCGTCGTAGGCCCCTGCTCGGTCCATGACCCCGCGGCCGCACTCGACTACGCGCGACGCCTCGCGGCCCTCACCACCGAACTCGCCGACGACCTCTGCGTCGTGATGCGGGTCTACTTCGAGAAGCCGCGGACGACCCTGGGCTGGAAGGGCCTCATCAACGACCCGGACCTCGACGGAAGCTACAACGTCAACAAGGGCTTGCGTACGGCCCGCAAGGTGCTTCTCGACGTGTTGTCGCTCGGTCTGCCGGCGGGGTGCGAGTTCCTCGACCCGATCATCCCGCAGTACATCGCCGACACGGTGAGCTGGGGCGCCATCGGTGCCAGGACGTCAGAGAGCCAGGTCCACCGCCACCTCGCGAGCGGGCTCTCCATGCCGGTGGGCTTCAAGAACTCCACCGGCGGCGACGTGCAAGGCGCGGTTGACGCGGCGGGAGCCGCGGGAGTCAGCCATGTCTTCACCGGAGTCACCGACGACGGCGTCGCGGCCATTCTCACCACACATGGGAATCCGGACTGTCACGTGATCCTGCGCGGCGGCCAGACCGGCCCCAACTACGACGCGGCGAACGTGGCCGATGCGCTGCTCCGGCTGGAGAAGGCGGGCCTTCCCGAACGCCTGGTCATCGACGCGAGCCACGGCAACAGTGGCAAGGACCACCTGCGCCAGCCGGTCGTCGCCAAGGCGGTCGCGGACCAGGTGGCCACCGGTCAGCACGGCATCGTCGGGATGATGCTGGAGAGCTTCCTCGAACCAGGCCGGCAGGACCTTCTCGAAGGCGACGCCGACCAGCTGACCTACGGCAAGAGCATCACCGATGCGTGCATGAGCTGGCAGATGACCGAGGGCGTGCTTCGTGAACTCGCATCGTCGGTACGAAAGAGGCGAGCTGAAGGAAGCTGACCTCCGCCACCACAGATACCACCCACCCCGTGGGTGTCCGCCACCTTGTCGGTGGCGCGCGGCAGACTGCGCCACGACACCGAACTCCGACGGGGAGGAGACCTCGACGTGGGAAGGAACAGCCGCGACCGTAGGGCCGCCAAGCAGCGCGCGAGGCGGCGTCGATCCGGACGGGCCAGTGGTGAGGGGACGTCGCCGTTCGGCGACCCGTTGTGCGACTGTCCCCACTGCCGCGCCGACCTGCGGCCGGACGAGTTCGGGGCTGCTGGGCTCGGATCCGTGCGTGCGATGTCTCCTGGAGCAACGCCGACGCCTGAGGAGATCGAGCGGTGGGTGCTTGCCGCTGCCTACTCCGGCCGCGACAACGCGGAGATCTCCCGCCGAGTGGCGACGGACCTCGCCGCTCCCGGCGTGGAGGCCCGCCTGGTCGACACCGTGATCGGGTCCTGTCTGCTTCGCGGCGTTCGCGGGATGTGGGAGGGCGGCTGGCAACCTCGCGACGCCGCCGAGCTTGCCAGCCGCCGGCTCGACCCCCTGCAGCGTGACTACCTCACCGACGTGATCCTCGGCGAGACCCAGCGTTATGCCGAGTCCACGATCGATCCACGCTGGCGCGCCCAGCTCGACGAGTTGGGCGGGTCGCTGTGGTGGCGATCCGACCAGCCGCATCTCGACCAGTGGCGCACCCGTCAGGGCCGCGACCGTTCCACCGCCCTGCAGACGGCGATGACCGTGCTGGGCTTCTGCCTGACGCTGCCACGCACCACGAAGATCCTTCCCCTTCCAGGGGAGGCGTCCGTACGCTCCGAACGACCATGGCGCGGCGATGTCGACGACAAGGTCCTCGCCCGCATCCGGGCACTACTGGCCAAGGCCGAGTCGACGGAGTTCCCGGACGAAGCGGAAGCCTTGTCCAGCAAGGCGCAGGAGCTGATGACGAAGTTCTCGCTCGACCGGGCACTGCTCGACGCCGACGTCGACGGCGCCGGGCGAACGCCCGGCACTGGCAGTGCGAGCGCCCGGCGGATCTGGCTGGACGCACCGTATGTCAGCGCCAAGTCGTTGCTCGTCCACGTGGTCGCCACGGCAAACCGATCGCGCACCGTGGTCGAGGACAAGACCGGCTACGTCACCGTCGTCGGCGAGGAGGTCGACCTGGAGCTGGTCGAGATCCTCACGACGTCGCTGCTGTTGCAGGCCAACCGAGCGATGCTCGCTCATGGCAGCCAGGTGAGCAGGTTCGGCCGGTCGAGCACGCGTTCGTGGCGCCAGTCGTTCCTCGTGTCCTACTCCTCGCGCATCGGCGAGCGGTTGAACGAAGCGAATGCCGCCAGCCAGGCGACAGTCGATGCCGGGTCATCCGGCCGGCTCCTGCCTGTCCTCGCCGCCCGGGAACAGGAGGTCGAGGCCTTGTTCGGCGAGCTGTTCCCCCGCACCAGGGCGCGTTCGGTGTCGGTCTCCAACGCCGCCGGGTGGGCCGCCGGCAAGGTGGCCGCCGACCTCGCCAGCCTCGACGGTCGCTCCTCCCTCACCGGGTAGCCGGCGGCGGCCGAGCCGACTCCTTCACTGCCAGAAGACGCGGTCGACGACCGCCCGGGCCCGGCGCGTGACCCGCCGGTAGTCCTCGAGGAAGCGGCCAGCTTCGAGCGGCGCGTATCCCAGGACCCGGGAGACGGCCGCGAGGTCCCGGGGGTCGCGCGGCAGGGAGTCTGACGGCTGGTCCCGGACCAGCAGCACCGCGTTGCGGGCGCGGGTGGCGAGCCGCCAGGCCGACACGAGCGCCTCGGCGTCGGAGTTGTCGATCAGCTCGGCCGACGCGGCGGCCCGCAGCGCCTGGACGGTCCGAGTCGTCCGCAGCTCCGGCAGGCGGCCGGCGTGCCGCAACTGCAGCAGCTGTGCCGTCCACTCGACATCGGCCAGACCGCCGCGTCCGAGCTTGGTGTGGGTGGTCGGGTCGGCGCCACGTGGCAGGCGTTCGGCATCGACCCGAGCCTTGATCCGGAGGATCTCACGGGCGTCGCTTTCGGGGAGTCCAGCCGCTGGCCAGCGGATCGCATCGATCAGCTCCACGAAGCGTCGGCGCAGTTCGGGGTCGCCGCAGATCGGCTCGGCACGCAGCAGTGCCTGCGCCTCCCAGACGTGGGACCAGCGGCGGTAGTACGCCGCGTACGACGGGAGCGTCCGCACCATCGGTCCCTGTCGTCCCTCTGGCCGCAGGTCGGCGTCCACGACCAGGGGCGGATCCGGTGCCGGCGACGCGAGCAGTCGGCGCAGCTCGGTGACAACGGCGGTCGCGGCTTCGGCGGCCTCCTGCTCGTCGGCGCCGGCGAGCGGCTCGTGGACGAACATCACGTCGGCGTCGCTGCCGTAGCTCATCTCGTGGCCACCGAACCGGCCCATCGCGATCACAGCGAGCCGGGTCGGCAGCGACCTTCGGCGTTCGGCCTCGACCGCGCGGACCGCGACGGTCAGCCCGCCGACCAGGGTGGCCGTCGCGATGTCGGTGAGTGCTTCGCCCACGCCGTCGACATCGATCAGCCCGAGGACGTCGGCGGCGGCGATCCGGAAGAGCTCTCGTCGACGCACGTTACGCACGGCGCCGATCCCTGCCACGGGGTCGTCGTGGCGCCCGGCCGCCGCGAGGGTCTCCGTCTCGAGCTGTTCCCGGCTTCGCGGGCGGAGGCTCTCGTCGTCGCCGAGCATGGCGACGGCCTCCGGCGCCCTGCGCAGGAGGTCGACGACGAACCTGCTCGTCGCGAGCACCCTGGCCATGCGTTCGGCCGTGATGCCCTCGTCGCGCAGCAGCCGCAGGTACCACGGGGTGGTGCCCAACGCGTCGGAGACCTGCCGGAACGCCAGCAGGCCCGCGTCGGGATCCGGTGCGTCGGCGAACCAGTGGAGCATCACCGGCAGCAGGGTGCGCTGGATCGAGGCCCGTCGGGACACCCCGGCGGTCAGGGCCTCGAGATGACGCAGCGCGGCTGCCGGATCGGAGAAGCCGAGCGCGGTGAGCCTGACGCGCGCGGCTTGCGGGGTGAGCCGGGCCTCTTCGCCGGGGATCCGTGCGACAGCGGCCAGCAGCGGCCGGTAGAAGAGCTTCTCGTGCAGGCGGTGTACCTCGCGCTTGTGCTGCTTCCAGACCCGGGTGAGCTCCGCGACCGGCTCGGCGAAGTAGCCCAACGAACGCCCGAGGGCGCGCAGCTCCCGCTCGTCCGCGGGCAGCAGGTGGGTACGCCGGAGCCGGGTCAGCTGGACGCGGTGTTCCAACGTACGCAGGAAGCGGTACGCATCGGCCAGGGCGGCACCGTCACCGCGTCCTACGTACCCGCCTTGGGTGAGAGCTTCGAGCGCGCACAGCGTGGACGGGCTGTGCAGAGTGGGATCCGCGCGGCCATGGACGAGCTGCAGCAGTTGGACGGCGAACTCCACGTCCCGCAGGCCACCCGGCCCGAGTTTGAGCTGACGGTCGAGCTCGGCCGCCGGGATGTGGTCGACGACCCGACGCCGCATCGCCTGGACGTCCTCGACGAAGCCTGGCCGGTCCGCGGCGCGCCACACCAGCGGCGTCACCGCGTCGATGTAGGACGCGCCCAGGTCCCGGTCACCCGCGACGGTCCGCGCCTTCAGCAGGGCCTGGAACTCCCAGGTCTTCGCCCACCGCTCGTAGTAGGCCAGGTGGCTCGCGACAGTGCGAACCAGCGGTCCGCTGCGGCCCTCGGGGCGAAGTGCCGCATCGACCGGCCAGAGCGTTCCTTCGGCCGTGTGGTCGGAGCAGATCTGGATGAGTTGGGACGCGAGCTGGGTGGCGGTACGCAGGGCGCCCACCTCCCCGTCCGGGCCAGGACCCGCGGGTCCCGGCGACGCCGGCTCGGCGACGAACAACACGTCGACATCGCTTGCGTAGTTGAGTTCGTGGCCGCCGCACTTGCCCATACCGATCACCGCCAACCGGCACGGCGCGGCACCCTCGGGCAGCCGGGCGCGCGCGATCGCGAGAGCCGCCTCCAGCGCGGCAGCGGCAAGGTCGGCAAGCTCGGCGGCCACATCGTCGACCGAGACCGTCATGGCCAGATCCCTGGCCGCGAGGCGCAGCAGCAGCCGGCGATACCCCACCCGCAGGGCGTCGGGGGCGGCCGGTCCGGCTTCGGCGGCGACCGGTTCGGCCGCGAACGGGTCGGCTCCGACGGCCTCCAGAAGTGCCACGCGCAACGCCGTCGCGGTCGGTCGGACCAGGTTCAGTTCGGGATCGGCGAGCTCACGCCAGTGCGCGGGATGTCGCAGGAGATGCTCTCCCAGCCCGCTGCTTGCGCCGAGAACCTCGGCGAGTCGGCCCCGGAGCACGTGGTTGGACAGAAGTGCGCGGTCGGTCAGGAGGTGGCCTTCGAGCTCCGCCCGGTCCGGCGCGGCGTCGAGGAGTGCCGCGAGAAAGAAGAACGCCTGGTCGGGGTCGGCCGCTCTGGCGGCGGCCTCGAGAAGCGGGTCGAACCTGGGACCCAGCTCCCCCAGCGTCTCCCGGATGCGGTCAGGCTCCCCGAATCCCAGCCGGACGAGCTGTCCCGTGGTCCACACGTGCGCCTGTGGCGTCACCCCGCAACCTCCCTCTGCCGCCGCTGCGGCCCGGCCCCGCGTCCGCCCCTACCCGGCACGCACCCCAACCTAGATGACCATCTCGTGTCCTGACCGCCGACACCGGCGCCCGCGGGAGTCTCGGCATGCCGGGTCGGCGGCCGGCGACAGCCTGGGACGTGGCCCGAGGCGGCAACAGCTTCCACCGGTGGACCCGCCGGTGTAACTTCCCTTCGTACTGCGAGCATGCGTCGGCAGGACACATGCGAAGCGTCAGGATCCCGGGAGGAGCAGCCCATGGGTCGGATCATCCGTGCGATCTCCGCGCTGGGAGCGGTCGGGGCGATGGGCGCCCTCCTCGCCAGTTCGGTCGGGCCGACCCCGACCGCCACGGCGGAGCCGAATCCGATCGCGCAGTGGCGCAGCTATTGGGTCGACTCGTTCCGGCCGAGCATCTACACGCCGGAGAACGTCGACAAACTGGTCGCCGACGCCGAGGCTCTCGGAGCCAACGCCCTGATCGTTCAGGTCGGCCGGTGGATGGACTGCTTCTGCAACCGGTCCGCCTTCCCGCGTACCCACGTGGCGATCGACCCGGCCTTCGACCCGTTGGACGACGTGATCGAGAAGGCACACGCCGCTGGCATCGAGGTCCACGCCTGGGTCAACGCCACCCCGATGTGGAACGCAGCGACTCCGCCACCGTCGCCCGACCACGTGTTCCACACCCACGGTGAGACCGCAACCGGTGCCGACCGCTGGCTCAACAAGCGGGTCGACGGAGCCGAGCGGGTCAACACGATGAACGTCATGGACCCCGCCAACCCCGCCGCCGCCGATTACGTGGTGGACGGGATCGCCAGCATCGTCGACGAGTACGACATCGACGGGATCAACCTCGACTACATCCGCTACCCCGACTACAACTCCACGACCGAGACGAGCGACTGGGGCTACTCCGACGTCTCGCTGCAGCGGTTCCGCGACGCCACCGGACGCACGGACACGCCGGCCCCGGCCGACCTCCAGTGGAGCGAGTGGCGCCGCGCGCAGGTCACGGCTCTGGTCCGCAAGATCTACCTGTCGATGTACGAACGAAAGCCCCTCGCCCGGCTCTCCGTCAACGGCATCACCTACGGCTTCGGCCCACAGTCGGTCGGCGGCTGGGAACGCACCCGCACCTACGCGGAGGTCATGCAGGACTGGAAGGGCTGGCTCGACGAGGGGATCATCGACACCACCGTCGCCATGAACTACAAGCGCGAACACCTGCCCGACCAGCAGCAGATGTTCCGCGAGTGGAACGAGGTCCTCGCCGACTGGCAGGCGGGCCGGCACAACGTCGTCGGGCCAGCCGTCTACCTCAACAGCGTGCCCGACAGCGTGCGCCAGGCGCGGGCGGCCCTCATGCCCACCGCCACCGGCAACAGGGTCGTGGGGTGGAGCGGCTACTCCTACGCGGTCCCCAGTGCGGCCGCCAACACTGATCCGTCCCTCGCCGACGCCGAGCGCGCCGCACTCGCCTCGGCGTTCACGCAGCAGGACCCGACCGGTGCGGACGAGCCAGTCTTCGCCCGCCCGGCCAAGGTCCCCTCGATGCCGTGGAAGACCCGGCCCGAGACGGGTCACGTCACCGGAGAACTCGTCGGCCAGGACGGCATGCCGCTGGACCAGCGAACCGTCAGCGTGCACGACCTGCGTACCGGCAAGAAGGTGGCGTCGGGGCTCACCGACGGCAGCGGGTGGTTCGGCATCGTCGACGTGCCACCCGGTAGCTGGCAGGTCAGGGCTGACGTGCCCGGATCCCACGACGTACGAACCGTCGTCCACGTCCGGAAGGGCCGCGTGACGACCGCGGCGTTCGCGCCGAGCTAGCTGGACTTCCGGCCGCCGCGGAGCGCATGAGTCCCGCTGGATGTACCGCGGCGTGGCACGCAAGCCCTGACGTCCACCGGATCAGGCGGGGAACGGCCGGGCGGCTCTCCCAGCGCGCAGCGCCAGCGCCCACCAGACGATCTGGTCGAGCATGGCCTTGGCCGCCGCGTTGCACCCGGCGAGGTCGCGCAGTTCGCCGGAGGGGTCCAACAGTTCCTCGACGTTGTGGAAGCTCACGGAGTCCCGCACGGTGGCGGCGTTGACCTCCGCGAAGACCTGACGCAACTGTTCGACGGCGCGGAGCCCTCCGCTCATGCCGCCGTAGGACACGAACGCCACGGGCTTGCCGCTCCACTCGAGGTAGGGGAAGTCGATCGCCTGCTTCAACGAGGCCGGATACCCGTGGTTGTACTCCGGAGTCACCACCACATAGGCGTCGGCGGCCGCGATCCGCGCGATGAACGCCTTCTCCACCTCGCCGAGCGACTGAGGATAGACCGAGGGGAACTCGACGTCGGCCAGATCGATCAGGTCGGTGACCATGTCGTCGCGCGGCTCGACCTGCGACACGAACCACCGGGCGAGGTGGTGGCCGATCCGTCCCTCCCGAGTACTCCCCACCATGACAACGAGGTTGAACGAGGGCTCCGGCACGGGACGACCTTCCTGGTCCAGGACCTGCGATCCTGCAACGTATGCGAACCGGACGCTAGGGGGTGTCTGATGGATCACACACCCCTAGAGGACTGGGAGCATCCGGTCGCGTTCGAACGCCGTGACCTGCTGGCGGTACTCCTCCCACTCCGTCCGCTTGTTGCGGAGGAAGAAGTCGAAGACGTGCTCCCCCAACGTCTCAGCGACGAGTTCACTACCCTCCATCACCCGGATCGCCTCGTCGAGGCTCTGCGGCAGCGGGTCGATCCCCAGCGCACGACGCTCGCCTTCGGTGAGCGACCACACGTCATCCTCTGACCCCGGTGGCAGGTCGTAACCCTGCTCGACGCCCCTGAGCCCGGCAGCCAGGATCACGGCGTACGCCAGATAAGGGTTGGCCGCGGAGTCGAGCGAACGGAACTCGATCCGCGTCGACTGTCCCTTCGCCGGCTTGTACATCGGAACCCGCACCAACGCCGAGCGGTTGTTGTGCCCCCAACAGATGTACGCGGGTGCCTCACCGCCACCCCAGAGCCGCTTGTACGAATTGACCCACTGGTCGGTGACGGCGGTGATCTCGCTGGCATGGCGGAGCAGTCCCGCGATGAACGACCGGGCCACCTTCGACTGGTGGTACTCCGCACCTGACTCGAAGAAGGCGTTCCGGTCGCCCTCGAACAGCGACATGTGCGTGTGCATCCCCGATCCCGGCCACTGCGAGAACGGCTTGGGCATGAACGACGCGTACAGGCCCTGGCTGAGCGCGACCTCCTTGACCACCACCCGGAACGTCATGATGTTGTCGGCGGTCGCCAGCGCGTCGGCGTAGCGCAGGTCGATCTCCTGCTGTCCGGGCGCGCCCTCGTGGTGGCTGAACTCCACCGAGATCCCCATCGCCTCCAGCATCGTGATCGCCTCGCGCCGGAAGTCCTGGCTCATCCCGTGGGCGGTGTGGTCGAAGTAACCGCTGCGGTCGACGGGCACCGGCGGGCGGCCCTTCTCAGGGGTGTCCTTGAAGAGGAAGAACTCGATCTCGGGGTGGGTGTAGAAGGTGAAGCCCAGATCGGCCGCCTTGCCGAGGGCCCGCTTGAGGACGTAGCGCGGATCGGCGTACGACGGTGAACCGTCCGGCATCAGGATGTCGCAGAACATCCGCGCCGTGCTGGGCGAGCTCCCCCGCCACGGCAGGATCTGGAACGTCGCCGGGTCGGGTTTGGCGAGCATGTCAGCTTCGTAGACACGGGCGAAGCCCTCGATCGCGGAACCGTCGAAGCCGATCCCCTCCGCGAACGCGCCCTCGAGCTCGGCCGGTGCGACCGCCACGGACTTGAGGAAGCCGAGGACGTCGGTGAACCACAGCCGGACGAACCGAACGTCGCGTTCCTCGAGAGTGCGGAGGACGAATTCCTGCTGCTTGTCCATAGCTCATCCATCCCTGCGACTCGTTCACTGGCGTCGGGCAGCGGTATGTCCCGCTGACCATCAGTATCACTCCGGGGTTACCGGCGCATTGCCCGCCCGGGCCACACACGTGGCCGGCCCCCGCCGACGCCACATCTTGATCACTGCCGGCGGAACCGGGACGCCCGTGAGGGTGAGGCGTCCGGTTTGTCCAGCGTCGATCCCACTCGGTCCCCGCGACGCGCGACCGGATCGGGAACGCCCACGGGCGCAGAGTCGGCCGGCAGACGCCGACCGACTACCCTCGGAGCGTGGCACAAATCCGCCTCGCACTGGCACAGCTGAACGTCACGGTAGGTGACATCGCCGGCAACGCCGATGCCATCCTGCGGTGGGCCCAGCATGCCGCCGACCGGGGTTCGCACATCGTCGCGTTCCCCGAGATGGCTCTGACCGGCTACCCCGTCGAGGACCTTGCTCTCCGCTCGTCGTTCGTGGATGCCTCCCGCGCCGCCATGGAGGATCTCGCCGCCAAACTCGCCGCCGCCGGCCTCGGCCAGCTCGTCGTCGTCTGCGGATATCTGGACAAGGGCGCGGGATCGCCGGACCAGATCGGGCGGCCCAAGGGCTCGCCGCACAACGCCGCCGCCGTCCTCCACGGCGGCAAGATCGTCACCCGCGCGATCAAGCACCACCTGCCCAACTACGGCGTCTTCGACGAGTACCGCTACTTCGTGCCCGGCGAGAGCCTCCAGGTCGTCACGGTGCACGGCATCGACGTCGCGATCGCGATCTGTGAGGACCTCTGGCAGGACGGCGGACCAGTCCGCGCGGCCCGCGCCGCCGGAGCCGGCCTGCTGCTCACGATCAACGCCTCGCCGTACGAACTGGCCAAGGACGACGAGCGGCTCACCTTCGTCACCCGGCGTGCCCGCGAGGCCATGTGCCCGCTCGCGTACGTCAACATGGTCGGTGGGCAGGACGAGCTGGTCTTCGACGGCGACTCGATCGTGGTCGACGAGACGGGCACGGTCCTGACCAGGGCGCCGCAGTTCACCGAGGGGCTGCTCACGGTCGACCTCGACCTCGCGACGACGACCCAGGGCGCGCAGGAGTACGCCGGCATCCGGATCGAACGTACGGTCATCTCCGACACACCGCTCATGAGCTACCCGCCGAGCCGTTCCGGCATCGCGCCGCGGCTCGACGAGGAGGCCGAGATCTACACGGCGGTCGTCACGGGCCTGCGCGACTACGTCCACAAGAACGGCTACCAGAGCGTCGTCCTGGGCCTGTCCGGCGGGATCGACTCCGCCCTGGCCGCCACGATCGCCTGCGACGCCCTGCGCCCGGAGAACGTCCACGGGATCTCCAACCCCAGCAAGTACTCCAGCGATCATTCCAAGGACGACGCCGCCGACCTCGCCGAGCGCACCGGGCTCGACTACCGCGAGATCCCGATCGAGCCGATAGTCGCGGCGTTCCTCGACAACGTCGAGCTGACAGGGGTGGCGGAGGAGAACCTCCAGGCCCGGATCCGGGGCATGATCTGGATGGGAGTCGCCAACCAGGAAGGGCACCTGGTCATCGCGACCGGAAACAAGAGCGAGCTGGCGGTCGGCTACTCCACGATGTACGGCGACGCGGTCGGTGCCTTCGCGCCCCTGAAGGACGTCCCGAAGACGTGGGTCTGGCGGCTGGCCCGTTGGCGCAACCAGGTCGCCCGGGACATCGGCGAGACACCGCCGATCCCGACCAGCAGCATCAACAAGGAGCCGTCTGCGGAGCTACGCCCAGGCCAGCGTGACACCGACTCCCTTCCCCCGTACGAACTTCTCGACGACATGCTGGACGATTACGTCGAGCAGGACGCCAGTGCGGCCGACCTCGTGACGGCAGGCTTCGAGCCGGAACTGGTCGAGAAGGTGATCCGGATGGTCGACGCCGCCGAGTTCAAGCGTCGGCAGTACCCGCCGGGCCCGAAGATCTCGTTCAAGGCGTTCGGTCGTGACCGCCGACTGCCGATCACCGACGGCTGGCGGGAGACGACACAGCCTGGTCGCGTGACGGAAACCGCGGCTCCGCCGGAACGCACGGCACCACCCGGTGAGGGCCCGCGGGAGGCATGACGTCGAAGTCCTCCGGCGCGGGCGACACCGGCCCTCCGGCTCAGTGGCCGCGTCGTGACGGACAGGCCGTCGCCCTGGTGCTGGGGGCGACCCTTTCGGTCCAGTTCGGCGGTGCGCTCGCCGTCATCCTGATCATGCAGGTGGGGGCGGTCGGTGCGGTCACGCTACGGATGTTGCTGGCGGCGGTACTCGTCGTCGGGCTCGTGCGTCCCCGCCTGTCCGGCCGCACTCGACGGGACGTGGCGGTCGGCGTCGGCCTCGGACTGGTCCTCGCGGCGATGAACGTCTGCTTCTACGAAGCCGCGGCCCGCCTGCCCCTCGGCGCCGCAGTGACGTTGGAGTTCCTGGGTCCTCTCGGGCTCGCCGTCGTGATGTCCCGGCGGCTACGCGACTTCCTCTGGGTCGGACTCGCCGGGATCGGCGTCGTACTCCTGAGCGAGGGCGGGCTGGAGGAGCTGAACGCGGTGGGAGCCGCGTTCGGCCTGGGCGCCGGGGTGTGCTGGGCGGCTTACATCCTGCTGGGCGCCGAGGCCGGCAGGCGGTTCCGCGGCACCGACGGCCTGGCGTTCGCACTCGTCGTCGCCAGCATCGCCATCCTTCCCCTCGCGGCGGTCACCACCGGCCCCACTCTCCTCGCCCCGCCCACCCTCCTCCTGGGCGCCTGCGTCGCCCTGCTGTGCACCGCGGTGCCCTACACCCTCGAGCTCACGGCTTTGCGCAGGCTCTCACCGCGGACCTTCGGCGTGCTGATGAGCCTCGAGCCCGCCGTCGCGACCGTCGCGGGCTTCCTGATTCTCGACCAGCGGCTCACCCCGTGGCAGCTCGCCGCAGTGGGGATGGTCGTCGTGGCGAGCGCCGGCGCCATGCGTACGGCCCGACTGGGTGCGCAGGGTACGGCCGGTGATCAGCGCCGGCCAGCGCGTACGAGCATGTTGAGTGGAGCCACGGGGTCTACCCGCACCCACGACTGATCCGAGCCGCCACTGCCCGCCGCTGGAGGAGCCATGACTCTCACCACCGCACCGACGCCCACCAGCCGACCTCTGGTCGGGTCGATGCTCGATCTTCGGCGTGACTCGCTGGGCACGTACGTGCGCGCCTTCCAGGAGTGCGGCGATGTGGTGCGCTTCGTCGTCGGCCCGCCCGGCCTTCGGTTGGTGGTCCACGGCGTGTTCTCCCCCGACGGTGCGCGACAGGTTCTCTCGGATGCGGCCCTGTTCCGCAAGGACAACAGGTTCTACCTCGAGGTGCGCGAGTCGTTCGGCAACGGCCTGCTGACCAGCCAGGACACCGACTACGCACGCCAACGCCGGCTCATCCAGCCGCTGTTCACGCGGCGCCGGGTCGACCTGTACGCAGCTGCCATGTGCGAGGAGGTCGGCGCGGCAGTCGAGGCCTGGCGGGGCGCCACCGGCCAGGTGGTCGACGTGATCGAGGAGTCCACCCGGCTCACGCTCCGGGTCGTGGCGCGCATCCTCTTCGGCGCCGACGTCGACGACGCCATCGAAACCGTTCGTCGATCCTTCCCGGTGATCGGCGAATACACCCGACGTCGCGGTCTCTCACCGATCCACATCCCACGGCAGTGGCCGACTTCCTCGAACCGCCGCGCGGCGGCGGCCCTGCGCGAGCTGTACGGCGTCTGTGACCGCATCATCGATGAGCGCCGCGGCGCCGGTACGGCCAGCACCGGCAAGGGGACCGCCGAGGGCGCCGAGGGTACTGACCTGCTCTCGCTGCTGGCGCGCGCCACCGACGAGGACGGCGACAGCCTCGCGGCGAGTGAGATCCGCGATCAGGTCCTCATCTTCCTGCTGGCCGGGCACGAGACCACCGCGACGTCGCTGGGCTTCGCGCTGCACCTGCTGGCCCGTCATCCGGACGAGCAGGCCAGGGCCCGGGAAGAGGTCGACCAGCTGCTCGGTGGTCGAGTTCCCGAGGCCAGGGACCTCGACGTGCTCCCCTACACCACGCAGGTACTGAAGGAGGCGATGCGCCTCTATCCCGCGGCACCGGCGACGGGTCGTCTGGCGGTCACCGAGACCGAGATCGGTGGCTTCGCGATCCCCGCGGGCGGACACGTCTTCGTCAGTCCATGGGTCACCCACCGGCATCCGGCGTACTGGGACGAGCCCGAGGTCTTCGACCCCGACCGGTTCACGCCGGAGGCGGAGGCGGCACGTCCGCGCTACGCCTGGTTCCCGTTCGGCGGCGGACCCCGGGCTTGCATCGGTCAGCACTTCTCGATGCTGGAGTCGGTGCTGGCCCTCGCCCTAGTGCTCCAGGCGTACGAACTCACCGCGATCGACACCGAGGTGCCCCTCGCCGCGGGAATCACTCTCCGGGCGACCGGCCCGGTCCGCTGCCGCCTCATCCCCCGGTGAGGACGGAGGCGATGGCGCGACTCATCGCGGTGGCCGGCGCCTCCCCCGGCGCGCAAGTCCACTGTGTCTGCCAGTACGGCGACCGGTGAACCCGTCAGGCCGTCCACCCGAAGAGGACCTCACCGAGCGAGACGACGGCCAACCAGAACACCACCCCGACGAAGGGCAGCGCCAGCACCACCAGCGGCCGGCGCCGAACCCACCGCACGGCACAGAGCCCGAGCACGAGCCAGCAGGCGACGAGCACGACCACCGCCCAGATCGGGGCCACGAGCCCGCTCACGACGTAGAGGTAGAGCACGGGGAACAACAGGACGATGCCGACCCAGCCAGCCAACCGGACCAGTGACTTCATGCACCCATGGTGCCCGTCAGGCGCTCGTCGTGACTACTCCCCGGGCTTCAGGCCCATCGGGACCGCAGGCGCGGCAGGACGTCGCGGGCGAAACCCTCCAGGAAGCGTGCCTGGTCGTTGCCCGGGCCGTGGAAGACGAGTTCGCTGAAGCCGAGATCGACATACGGCGCGATCTTGTCCACAACCTCGTCAGGGTCGTCGGAGACGATGAACCGCTTCGTGGCGATCAGCGGGTCGGCATCGGCCAGGCGTTCCATCTCCACCGGGTCCTCGACGCCCTGCTTCTGCTCCGGCGTCAGTCCGAGCGCCGCCCACCACGCACAGGCCTCTTCGGCGACCCGGCGGTCGGCGTCGTAGGACACCTTGATCTCGATCTGGTTCGGGAGCTTCGCTGGATCGCGTCCGGCCGCCTCCGCACCTTCGCGCACCTTGCCGAGCACCGTCTCGTAGAGCTCCGGTGACTTGCCACTGGTCTGGATGACACCATCGCCGATCCGCCCCGCCAGCCGGCCGGCGAGCGGTCCGGACGCCGCGACGTAAATGGGCAGCGGATCGTCCGGGCGTTCGTAGATGGTCGCCTTGGAGGTCGTGTAGTAGTCACCGGCGAAGTCCACGCGTTCCTGCGTCCAGAGGGTACGAATCAAGGTGACGGCCTCCCGCAACCTCGCCCGTCGCTCCTTGCCGCCAGGCCACGCCGCGCCCGTGGCCGGTACCTCGTTCATCGCCTCGCCGGTACCGACGCCGAGGAAGACCCGGCCGGGTGCGAACTGGTCGATGGTGGCGAAGCCCTGCGCCACCACGGACGGGTGGTAGCGAAGGATCGGCGTGAGCACACTCGTGCCCATCGTGATCCGCTCCGATGCGTACGCCAGTGCACCGAGCCAGCTGAAGACAAGGGGCGCGTGCCCGGTGGTGTGTCGCCACGGTTGGAAGTGGTCCGACACCGCCACGATGTCGAAGCCGAGCCGCTCGGCGAGTAGTGCGTAGTCGAGTAGTTCGCGGGTGCCGAACTGCTCGGCCGATGCCTTGTAGCCGTACCTCACTGGTTGCTCCTCTCCGCACGACGCCCGCCGTACGAGTCCAGCAAACCAGTCGGCACCAAACTGTCCCCCTCGCGGGGCCCATGTGGCACGGTGGTGTGCGATGGATCTCCAGCAGGCACGAGCACTCCGCGAGCTTCTCGACGGGAGCGGTTGGCTCGAACGTACCGCCGAGTTCGGACGCGCACTTCGGACCACCACGAAATCCCCCGGTGGGCTCTTGCTGTTCGGCCCACCAGAGGACGAACCCTGGCACCTCACCGCACACCTCGACGACGAGTCGCGGTATGCCGCCCTCCCTGAGATCGCGCCCACCCTGGTGCGATGGAACCCACCACCAGGCGCGCCGGCACATCTCGCCATCGGGCTGGACCGCTTGAGCGACGCACGCCGAGGCGAGTCGCTCCTCGTCGTCGCTGCGTCGGTGCCGGATCCACTGCTCGAACGCGTCGATGACGTACGCCGCAAGGGCGCGAACATCTTCGCCCTCGACACAGGTCAGCCAGAACTCGCCGCCCTCGCGCACGATGTTCTCGCAGTAGACACAGATGCCCTGCCGGCCGTGTCCTTCGACAGTGCACAACACCTGCTGAGCATCGCGGCCACCGAACCGACGCCCGGTCGACGCCGCACCCTGCGCGCACGACTCGGTCGCCTTCTCGACACCATCGTGGGCCCGGGCGCATAGCGTCTGCGGGAGGACGACTTCGGCGAACGCCTATCTGCTTTACATATTCGGTGTTTGGACGCCAATGCTTCCCATCAACTCTGGGTTTGCGAAATCACGATGCATGGAACTCGACCGCATTTCTGAGCGGTTCTCGCACAGATCAATAAATTCCCCCGCCGTTCGTGGTTTACGGGAGCCGTTAATGCGCAAGATCCACTGAGACGGCCGGAGTGAATGTCCTGGCCAAGTTGGCAGCAACGGTCCGGTTGAAGGCCGGAGGCCCCTGCAAGGGAGGCAGTGCGGTGCCCACAGCAAGAACAGCGGCGACCAAGACCGCAAACAAGAGAACGGCCGCGGCCAGGAAGACGGGGAAGATAGCTACCCGGGCCACAGCGGCAGGAAAGTCGGCGGCAAAGACCGTCCGGAAGCAGACGGTGGCTGCGGCAAGGAAGGCCACCGGGAGCACGGCGAAGCGCGGGGGTCGCAAGACAACGACTCGGCGGACGACGGCGAAGCGCACCACCGCCAAGCGCACCACCGCGAAGCGGGCCACCGCGAAGCGGGCCACCGCCAAGCGGGCCACCGCCAAGCGGGCCACCGCCAAGCGGGCCACCGCCAAGCGGGCCACCGCCAAGCGGGCCACCGCCAAGCGGGCCACCGCGAAGCGCGCCACCGCCAAGCGGGCGACGGCCAAGCGGGCCACCGCGAAGCGCGCCACCGCGAAGCGGGCGACGGCCAAGCGGGCCACCGCGAAGCGCACTACCGCCAAGCGGGGCATGGCCAAGCGGGCCACCGCGAAGCGGACCACCGCGAAGCGGGCGACGGCCAAGCGGGCCACCGCCAAGCGCGGCGCCGCCAAGCGCGGCGCCGCCAAGCGCGGCGCCGCCAAGCGGACAACCGCGAAGCGCACTACCGCCAAGCGGGCCACCGCCAAGCGGGCCACCGCGAAGCGCACGACGGCCAAGCGTACGGCCAAGAAAACCGCGACAAAGCGGGCGCCGGCGCGCAAGGCCGCCAAGAAGCGCGCACCGGCCAAGAAGGCCACTCGGAAGCGGGCCGGCATGAAGCGGACCACCACGAGGAGGACCGCCGGGACTCGGAAGATGGCCGGACGCAGGATGACCCGGGCAGCGACCACACCGAGCGCCACGCAGACAGCGACCGCCCGGACGGGCAGCCGTGCGCCGCGCCGCCAGTCCGCGGGATGATCCAAACCGGGTAGATCGACCGAAAACGAAAAAGCAGTGTCAGCTGTGGGGACGTGCGCAGAATGCGCCGTCCCCACAGCCGACTCCAGTCACGGCCAACAACCTGATGCCGCCACCCAGATCCGTCACAGCCGAGCCAGCACTCGTTGCGACGGGAGACGGATGGGCCCGATCAGCGCTCGTCGTCGACGTCGTCGTTCCAGCGTGGGTCGGTGTCCCACTGCTCGTTGCGCTCGGCCACCTTGGACAGGGCCCCCTGCGCCTCCGCCTCGCTGGGGTAGGGACCGAGCCGATCAGCGGCGCGGCATCCTTCCCGAGGCTCGACCCGGTGGTGCCGTAGACAGAAATACCACTCGGCAGGTTCCACGCTCATGGGGGAAGCTTTCCCCAGCGAAGCGGCTCCGGCAACTCCGCACCGTCGTTCGCACCCGGCGGACATGGTGACAGAACCTCGCGACGGGCGTCGTAGACTCCCGGAACCATGGCCCCACTGGTTCCCGCCGAGATCTCCCCGCGCCGCAAGGTCCCCCAGGACATCGGCAGACCTGAGTACGTCGACAAGGCCGCGCCACGCCGGTTCACCGGCTCGGAGGTCAAGGACGCCGACACCGTAGAGCGGATGCGGGTCGCCGGGCGGATCGCGGCACAGGCGCTCCAGGAGGTCGGGAAGCACGTCGCCCCGGGCGTCACCACCGATGAACTCGACCAGGTGGGCCACGAGTTTCTGTGTGACGCTGGCGCCTATCCCTCGACGCTCGGTTATCAGGGATTCCCCAAGTCGCTCTGCACCTCGGTCAATGAAGTCATCTGCCACGGCATTCCTGACGCGCGCCAACTCGAAGACGGCGACATCGTCAATATCGACATCACCGCGTTCATTGGCGGCGTGCACGGCGACACCAATGCCACCTTTCTCGTCGGCGACGTCGCAGAAGACGTACGCCAGTTGGTCTCACGCACCCATGAGGCCATGATGCGAGGAATCAAGGCCGTCGCACCCGGCCGCCAGGTCAACGTCATTGGACGGGTGATCGAGTCCTATGCCAAGCGGTTCGGCTACGGGGTCGTACAGGAGTTCACCGGCCACGGCATCGGCACGGCGTTCCACTCGGGACTGATCATTCCGCACTACGACGAGCCACGCTTCGACACCACGATCGAGGCCGGCATGACGTTCACGATCGAGCCGATGCTCACCCTCGGCACGCACGAATGGGACATGTGGGAGGACGGCTGGACCGTGCTCACCAAGGATCGCCGGTGGTCGGCGCAGTTCGAGCACACGCTGCTCGTCACGCCCACGGGC
The DNA here is from genome assembly GCF_040196095.1 of Actinopolymorpha sp. B17G11. Lineage (NCBI taxonomy): Bacteria > Bacillati > Actinomycetota > Actinomycetes > Propionibacteriales > Actinopolymorphaceae > Actinopolymorpha > Actinopolymorpha sp. B17G11. The sequence continues at coordinate 385,141 of NZ_JBEFTW010000002.1, read as the reverse complement.
GCGGAGATCCTGACCACCGTCTGAGCGTCGCCGCATCGCCTGCCAGCATCTTCGGCGGAGTCACCCACACCAACCTCGTTGAGCGGGCCCGAGACGAACTCCCAGAAGGGGTCGAAGTCGGTGAACCTCGCACGGGCGGGGTGGTAGTGGACGCCAGAGCACGGACGTCACCGGCGCGGCCGCTCCCAGAGCATGACGCGCGCGCCGGCCACCGAAGTCGTGCGTACGTGCCGGAGTCCGGTCACACCTGACGGTTTGCCCTCTTGCCACCGCGGCACGACGATCCACACCCTGCGCACGCCTGGCGGCAGACCACCGGCGACCCAGGTGAGGTCGCAATCGGAGCCTCGCAGGTAGTACGGAAGAGTGTGAACGGTCGTGAGGGTTTCGTACGCCGCATCGCCGGTACGGCAGTCAGCGGCGACGACTCGTGCGGCCGCGCGCACGTCCGGTCCATGACCGTCGGGCGCACGCATCCTCGCCAGGGGAGCCCATGCCACCGCTGCAGCCATCGCACCCACGACCGCGACCGTCCGGGCCGTCCGGTGCCGCAGCCCGGCCGCGGCGAGCAGGACGAGCGCGGGCGCCGAGGCGAGCAGGTACCGCGGAAGGAACGCCGGTGTGATGGCGCCGACGCCGAACAGCAGCAGGGGCGGAGCGACGAGCCACACCAGCAGCGGCGCGGTGAGCGGGTTCCGTCGTACGCCGACCAGCGCAAGTGCCGCAAGCAGCACCAGGAATGGCCCGGAACCGGTCATGGCCACGAACGCATCCGCGAGGTCGCCCGGCCTCTGCGCGGGTATCCAGCCCACCGTCGCGCGCTGGCTGAACACCACCATCGCGAGCGCGGCCGGAAGGACCAACCCCACCGTGGCCGCGATGGCCCACCTCCGCCAGCCACCCGGTCCACCCGGTCCACCCGGCCCGCACGGTCCACCCGGCCCGCACGGTCCACCCGGTCCGCATGATCGCCTCCACGCCGCCACGAACACGGGGTGTGCGGCGACGATGAGGACGGCCGCCAGGTGCAGCAGGCCGAGCAGCGTCAGCGCGGCGGCGTAGGCGACCCACCAGCACCACCGATCCGTCCGTACTGCCCAGAGCAGCAACCAGACGGACAGGACGCCGACGGCCACGACGAGGGCGTAGGGGCGCGCCTCCTGGGCGTACCGCGACGCCATCGGCGACAACGCCGTCAGCACACCGGCGGTGATCCCGCTCGACGCCCCCCACCAGCGGCGCGCCAGATCGGCGATCACACCTGCCGCGACCGCCATGGCCGCGGCGGACGGAAGACGTAGCCACCACCCCGCGTCGCCCACCGAGGTCCAGGCCGACATGGCGAGGTAGTAGGCGCCGAGACCGGCGTCGCGGTGTGCGAGAAATCCGAGCAGACCGCCGAGGGATCGCCCGACCTCACTCGCCGTTGCCGCCTCGTCGAGCCAGAGCGCGGGAACACCGAGCGCCCACAGGTAGACCACGAACGCGAAAACCGAAGGGAGCACCGCCACGGCGACGGCGCGACGCTTCGTCATGACCGGATCCAGCCGACCAACGTCACGTCGACAAGGAACGCGCCAGTCAGGACCCCTGGTTGAGCTCCTCGACGATCAGCTCCGCATCGCGACGAGCCATGTCGAGCCGGGGAATCCACCAGTCGTCGAGCAGCAGATCCCAGATGCCATGGCCGTAGTCGGTCTCGCGTACGACGAATCGCTCTCTCACCGCTCCCGCCTCCCGCTGCCCTCCACCACAGGATATCGAACACGTGTTCGATCTCCAAGGGCGTCAGTCGTTCCGCTGCGTTCGGGTGTGCTGGGCGACCATACGGGACAGCTCGCGCGCCGCCGTCCGCCCGTGCTGACCGTCGGCGGACTGGATCGCCATCGCCTGCACCGTCGTACCGTCGTCGACGTCCAACTGCACCCACGGATCGCCCGAGCGGAGATTGACCGACAGGACCTGCGCCCACTCCAACTGGCGAGTGCGCAGGACGTTGACGATCGTGAGGCCGGCCTCGTCGGCGCGCACCTTTAACCGGGCCAGCCGGTACAACCCCGCGAGGAGGGCGAGCAGAACCAGGCCGAGGGTGAGGGACTGCAGGATGTTGATCTGTGCCCGGGCCGCCGCCGGCAACCCGACCCACATGCCCAGAGCGGCGGCGACAAGGACAACCCCCATCGCGGCGGCCACCACGGGCACGAAGCGTGGGCGCCACGTGTGCGGCAGTGCGGGAAGGCTGTCGGGCACCGGCGTACTCGGCCCGTCGGGACCACCGGGTGGCGTGGAGGTCATCGTGGTGGCCGCATCTCACAGCCGGCAGGCGTGCAGGTCGGTGACGAGGATGGCGCGGGCGCCGATCTCCCACAGCTCGTCCATCAGCCGCTGGGCCTCGACGCGCGGCACGAGCACCCGCACGGCGACCCAGCCCGCTCGATGAAGCGGTGAGACCGTCGGCCCCTCCAGACCGGGTGCGATCGCGACGGCCCGCTCCATGGCGTCGGCCTCGAGGTCGTAGTCCATCAGGACGTAGTCGCGGGCGACCAGAACTCCCTGAAGCCGGCGGATGAGCAGCTCGAGCTCGCTGGGGCTGGCCACTCCGTCCCGCTTGACGAGAATGGCTTCGGACGTGAGGATCGGCTCGCCGAAGACCTCGAGGCCGGCGTTGCGCAACGTGCTTCCGGTCTCGACGACATCGGCGATGACGTCGGCCACGCCGAGGCTGATGGCCGTCTCGACCGCGCCCTCGAGTTTGATCACCTTGGCGGTCACACCACGCTCGGCGAGGAAGTTCCGCATCAGTCCGGTCAGTGACGTGGCGACCCGGAGCCCTTCGAGGTCCTCGATCGAGGACGCCGTTCCGGGCCGGGCGGCGAGCCGGACCGTCGAACGGGCGAAGCCCAGCTGCAGGACCTCTTCGCCCGGTGCGCCGGAATCAATCAGATAGTCACGCCCGGTGATCCCGAGGTCGAGGGTGCCCTGTCCGACGAAGACCGGGATGTCACTGGGACGCAGGTAGTAGAACTCGATGCCGTTGTCGGCATCGGTGAGCACCAGCTCGCGGGAATCCCCGCGCTGGCGGTAGCCCGCCTCGCGCAGCATCTCCGCGGCGGGTTCGGCGATTCTCGATCCCTTGTTGGGAACGGCGACACGCAGCATTGTCTGGCTCTCTTCCTCAGGTGCCTGGGGTAGGGACGAACGGACGCGTCGGCGAGGGCGAGCCAACCTGTCGCGGCCGGCTCACCCTAGAGATGGGCGTAGACGTCGTCGAGGTCGAGATCACAGGCGATCATGAGCACCTGGGCGTGGTAGAGCAGCTGCGAGATCTCCTCAGCGGCCCGCTCCCGGCCTTCGTGCTCGGCCGCCATCCACGCCTCGGCCGCCTCCTCGACGAGCTTCTTGCCGATCGCGTGGACGCCGGCGTCGAGGGCGGCGACGGTGCCCGATCCCTCGGGGCGGGCCACCGCCTTCGCCGCCAGCTCGGCGTACAGCTCGTCGAACGTCTTCATCCTCAGGTCCTGTGGTCGATACGGCGACACCCTGGCCGCCGGTCCCCCAGCCTAGGAGTCACCGGTGAACGGCTGGCGTCGAGGGTCGCCTGACCGCTGAGGCCACGCGACCAGCGACCGTGCGCTCCAGGCTCAGCCGTCGAGGTGAGTGGCGTGGCCCTCGACGACCAGCGGACCGTCGAAGGTGAGAACCTCGTTGGCCACGCGACCGTGCTGGTTCCGGAAGTTGATCACCAGCGTGTTGACCCCGGCGTAGCTGGCGATCACCTCGAAATGGAGGTCAGGCTGGGCCCGGAGGCCGACGGACCAGTATTCGCGCAGCGCCGCTTTGCCCCGGATGACACCACCCGAGGCGGGTATCCATTCCGCGGCGTTGGGCGAGGTGAAGACCACGTGGTCGGCGAAGTGCTCGAGGACGGCGTCGAGGTCGTGGGCGTTCCAGTCCTTGACCCACCGGTCGACGAACGCTCGGTTTTCAGTGCGGTCCATGGAACGCCAACCTAGACGAGGCCGGAACGAACGGCGTAGAGGGCGGCCTGGGTGCGGTCGGCGAGGCCGAGCTTGGCGAGGATCGACGACACGTGGGTCTTCACGGTCTTCTCCGACAGGACGAGGGCGCGGGCGATCTCGCGGTTGGACCTGCCACGGGCGATCTCGGCGAGCACTTCGCGTTCGCGGTCGGTGAGGGCGCCGGCGCGTTCGTCGCCCGCGTCACCTCGGAGCAGAGCCGCGGCGACCTCTGGTTCGAGCAGCACCTGTCCGGCGTGCACCGCACGGATCGCCTGCGCCAGCGCGTCGGGATCGACGTCCTTGAACAGGTAGCCCGCCGCACCCGCCCGCAGGGCCGGCACGACCTTGGCCGGTTCCGTGAACGAGGTGAGCACGAGAACCCGGGCCGGGTTCCCCCGGTCGCGCAGCATCCGCAAGGCCTCCACACCGTCGACCGACGGGAGCTGCAGGTCCAGCAGCATCACGTCGGGCGCGAGCGCCTCAGCCTGTTCGACCGCTTCCTGACCGTCGGCCGCCTCCCCCACGACCTCGATGTCGTCGAGGATGTCGAGGAACGTCCGCAGGCCGTGCCGGACGACCTGGTGATCGTCGACGACGAGGACCCTGATCGGCCCTGCTTCGGTGTCCGAAGGCGTACCCACGCCGTCGGCCACAGGCTCGGCGTCAGGACCCTTCATGGACTCACTCACGGTCCTAGTTTCGGGCTCACTCACGGGTCACCTCGAGGGTCACGGTCGTCCCCTCCCCGAGACGCGACTCGACCCGGAGCCTCCCACCCGCCCGCCGCGCCCGCTCCCGCATCGACGCGAGGCCCAGGTGATGCCCGCCCTGCCGCGCGGGGTCGTCGACGAATCCCTTGCCGTCATCGGCGACGGTCAGGACGACGCCGGTCTCGGGGGTCCGCAGGTCGATCATCACGGCGCTGGGTTCGGCGTGCCGCAAGGCGTTGTGCAGCGCCTCCTGCGTCACCCGGAACACGACGTCCTCCACCTGCTCCGGCAGCTGGCAGCGGCCGTCGCAGTCGGAGGTGAAGCCGATCTCGACTGGGTGCGCCCTGCCGATCACGGCGATGTGCTTGCGCAGGGCCGGCACGAGACCGTCCTCGCGGACCGCCGGGGGGCGGAGCTCTGTGACGACGGCGCGCAGCTCGTCGAGCGCGGAACCCGCCAGCTCCTTCACCCTGGCGAACTCCACCCGGGAGCGGTCGAGATCCCCCTTCAGCGCAAGGGCCTCGGCCGCACCCACGGTCAGGCGGAGGCTGAACAGTTTCTGCGCCACGGCGTCGTGGAGGTCCTGGGCGATCCGGGACCGCTCCTCCACCAGCGTCAGCTCCCGGTCGCGTTCGAACATCCGCGCCCGGGTGAGCGCGATCGCCGCGTGCGCGGCGAGGATCGTCAGCAGGCGTTCGTCGTCCGCGGTGAACTCGGGCACATCCGGGCCGTTGGCGACGTAGACCGCGCCGAGGATGTCTCCTCGGTCGACGATGGGTACGCCGAGAAATCCGCGCATGTCGGGATGTGCGCCGGGCCACCCGGAGAAACGGCCATCGGTCTGGACGTCGACGACGCGGTAGGGGTGGGCGTCGTGCATCAGGACGCCGAGCAGGCCGTGTGCGCGCGGTACCGGGCCGATCGCCGCCCACTGCTCACTGCTCACGCCGGACGTGTAGAACTCGGCGAACCGGCCCTGCCCGTCGGGAAGCCCCAGTGCCGCGTACTCCGCCCCGACGAGGCTGCGCGCCGACTCGACGATCATCTGCAGGACCTCGTGCGTGGCCGTCTGCCCGGTGACGGCGAGGAGCGCGCGGGACAGCGCGTCGAGGTCGTCGCGGCATTCCGGCGGCACAGGCGTGGACACGGCTGACACGCTACCCGTCTCTGACCCGCTGGCGGACCGGCCGCAGGTCGTAGGTCTCACGACGTAGGCCACGGGTTGTAGGCCGCATGGAGTAGGGCGAACGGCGTACTCCGGTCCCATCGGCGGCCCGATGGCGGGCGTTCGCCGCCGCCCTAGCGTCGGTTCCAGTGAAGGGAGCACCTCATGTGGAACGACGTGATGATCCAGAGCCTCGCCACCGCTCGCGCCGAAGAGCTGCTGCGCCAGGCCGAACAGCGCCGCCTCGCCCGGCTGGCCCACCACGCGCGGCGGAGGGCGGCAGAAGCCGGCCGGCACCGGGCCGAGCCGGCCATCCGACCGACCGCGGCGGCCGCGGCGACCACGCCGGCGGCCCAGGGCTGCTAGGGGGTGGCGACCGCGTTCTCCGAACCGACCCGCACACCCTGTCCAGGAAGGGAGTCCCCATGTCTGTCGCCCTCATCACCGGAGCGTCCCGCGGTCTCGGCCTCGCCCTTGCCGGCGGGCTCGCCGACCGGGGCTGGTCCCTCGTGATCGACGCCCGCAACCCCGACCCCCTGGCCGACGCCGCCCGGGAGCTCACCGCCCGTGCCGGGTCGGCGGGCACGGTCACCAGCCTCGCGGGTTCGGTCACCGACCCCGGGCACCGGGCCGAGCTGGTCGAGGCCGCCGCGCTGCTCGGTGGCCCCGACCTGGTCGTGAACAACGCCGGCGTACTCGGGCCGAGCCCGCTACCCGCCGTGGCGGACCTCGGCCTCGCCGCGTATCGCGAGATCCTCGAGGTGGGCACGGTCGCGCCGCTGGCGCTGACCCAGCTCGCCCTGCCCCACCTCGCGGCCAGGGGCGGTGCGATCCTCAACGTCACCAGCGATGCCGCCGTCGAGGGGTACGCCGGATGGGGTGGCTACGGCTCGGCCAAGGCCGCACTCGAACAGTGGTCCAACGTCCTCGCCGCCGAGCTCGCCGAAGGCCGGCACGACGTGCGGCTCTGGTGGGTCGACCCCGGTGACCTGCGTACCCAGATGCACCAGGACGCGTTCCCGGGCGAGGACATCTCCGACCGGCCACTGCCCGACACCGTTGTTCCGGCGTTCGTCCGGCTGATCGCCGAACGCCCACCCAGCGGTCGTTTCCGGGCGACGGACCTGCTCGACGGGCTCGCCGCATGACGTCGGTGGCCGAAGCCAAGACCGCCGATGGTGGCGCGCCCATCGACCGTGCCGGTCCTTCGTCGATCGACTTCTCGCTGCCGGCTGCCCTCGAGGCGCACGAGCCGCCCGAGGCGCGCGGCCTCACCCGTGACGGCGTACGCCTGCTGGTGGGTCGGAGCCCGCGCGACGGTCAGGGCGCCGGGGGCGTGAGCCACCATGCGTTCCGCGAGCTGCCCGACCTGCTCTCCCCCGGCGACGTCCTTGTGGTCAACAGATCGGGGACGTTGCCAGCTGCGGTGGACCTGCCGGACGACAGGGGTACGCAGCGGGCCGTGCACTTCTCGACCCTCGCACCGGACGGATCCTGGCTGGTGGAGCTGCGCCGTGGCGCCGACCCCGACCCGAGCGGGCAACCGGGTGACCGGCTGGCCCTGCCCGGTGGCGTCGACCTGGTGCTGCGGGACCGCCACGTGTCCCGCCGGCTGTGGCACGCGGTGCTCACAGTGACGGACATACCCCGCTATCTCGCGGCGTACGGTCGACCGATCAGGTACGGCTACGTCGCGGAGCAGTGGCCGCTCGAGGACTATCAGACGACCTTCGCGACCATCCCCGGCAGTGCGGAGATGCCGAGCGCTGGCAGGCCGTTCACTCCGGAGATCGTGACCCGGCTCGTCGCCCGGGGCGTTCTCGTCGTACCCGTCACGCTGCACACCGGCGTCGCCTCGGCAGAGGCCCACGAACCTCCGTACGCCGAATGGTTCGACGTCCCCGACGTGACGGCGCGGGTGGTGAGCGACGCGACAGACCGTGGCGCCCGCGTGGTCGCGGTGGGGACGACGGTCGTCCGCGCGCTGGAGTCCGCGCCGCCGGGGTCCGGCACGATCGCTGCCGCCCACGGATGGACCGACGTGGTGGTCACCCCGGCACGCGGCGTACGGGTCGTGTCCGGCCTGCTGACCGGTTTCCACGAACCGCGGGCGTCACACCTGCAGATGCTCGAGGCGATCGCCGGCACTGAGCTGGTACGGGCCTGCTACGCCGCCGCGCTCGACGGCGGTTACCTGTGGCACGAGTTCGGCGACGTCAACCTCTTGATATGACACATGGGACGACCTCGATGCCCGCATCGACCTGCACACCGACACTGTGATGTACGACGGCCGCCCCTGGGTCCAGGCCGGAAGGGCCCAGGCGTGGCCGCATCCCGGTCGACTTCCAGATGCCCTGCTCAGCTGCCCTCAGACGAAGGTTCCAGCGCACGAGCTCACGCCGTTCCGGTTCTCAGCGCTTGCCTTCATCTCGTCGAGCTCGACCGCTGCCGGTAGATGAGGGAGTACCTCCAGAAGAGACGACGTCGGATGACCGCTCCAGGCAGAAGCCGTACCGCTTCAGTTCTGATCTCCGGCAACGTCATCTGCGCATCCATCGACGGCGCCGGTCCGGAGCCCGCCGCCCGGCTGCCAAGGCGGGCCTTCGCCCGGACCGCCGCTTTGGCAGCCAGGTTCGCCGGGGCCGCGACCAGGTCGGGCAGGTAGTCGGCTCGTGTCGCATAGCGGCAAAGGCCCAGGATGGCCAGTACGCCCCCCGGGGCCAACGCATCACGCAGTTTCGTGATCGTCTCCGCGAACGGCATGTGATGGATGCTGGCGATACCGGAGATGAAGTCATAACGCGCAGTGCCCAGGTCGTAGTCGGCAACATCTGCCTCGGCGTAGTGGACGTTGGGTGTGTCGTGGGACAGCGCACGCGCCTGGTCGATCACCTCGGGCGCGCGATCGATGGCTTCAACCGTCTGCGCACGCTGAGCCAATCGCCTGGCGAACAAGCCGGTTCCGCATCCGATGTCGAGCGCTCGATCGCATTGCCGTGGTACCTGGCGCAGCAGATACCGGTGATAGAAGTCGTTGTGGCTGAAGTCAGGCCGTGCGTTCGGGTCAGTCATGCAGATGACGCTCCCTTTCGGCAGTCGTACCGGTGCGAAGACGACGCGCAGAAGTGCCGCAACCCATGGCTAGTCCAACCGCCCGGCCCAGCTGAGCAGAGCCAGATGCTTAGCCAGTGGTCCGAACCGAGTGGCGGGGGACGAAGGGCTCCGTCGACCATGCCACGGCGTAGGGGGATCGACATGGCCGGACCCGGCCGGCGAAAATGTCGTGCGAGCACGGACCGGACGCGCCTAGCGTCCCCGGCATGGACGAATACGCGGCCCTGGAGGCCTGGAAGACTGTCGTCGGTGCGACCCGAGTCGAGCCGATGGACAGGGTCCACAACCCGATATGGAAGGTCACAGGCGAGGACGGCCGGCAGTGGGTGCTCAAGCACCTACCGGAGTGGCCACCCGGAGTGGGCCCGGTCGAGGAGTACCGGGTGCTGTGTTACCTGCAGGCCGGCGGACTGCCCGTAGCCGTGCCAGTCGTCACCGACGACGGGCTGATCGCCTACAACGCCGACAACCTCGGCACCGACCCGAACGAGAAGCAACCGACCGGCCCGCACGCGTACGCACTCCTTCCCCTGCTCCTTAACGACCCCGAGCTGCGCGAATCGCCGGAGCTGGCGCACACGATCGGCGCCGGCATCGGCCAGCTCGACCGCATGCTCGCCGACTGCCCATGGCACGTCACGTCCTTCACCGACGACCCCGCACCGGACATCCTCGGCGATGACTACGCCAAGCTGCCGCCCGGGCTGCGCGAGCTGGTCGATCCCCTGCGGGACCAGCTCTGGGCCGCGCTCACCGACCTACCCACCCAGCTCACCCACGGCGACTGCAACGTCGGCAACATCCTCGTCCACAATGGCGAGGTCACCGGATACATCGACCTCGACCACCTGCCACACAGCCCACGAGTCCGGGACCTCGGCGTCTACCTCGCCAGCCGCCTACTGGACCAGATCATCGACGGCGATCCCGATGCCATGGCCGCCGTGCTGCGGCACTACGTCGCCGGCTACCACTCAACCCACCCGTTGACCGAACGCGAGCAGGCCGCCGTCGTACCGCTGCTACTCACGACCCTGGTCGGCGGCGCCGACTGGTGCCTACACGGATGGGTGCCCGATCCCACTGGCTACCAACGCAATCTGCGGGCGATCGAGTGGATCACCTCGCGCTACAACCAACTGGTCAGCGCAGCCGCACCCTGATGACCGGTTCGACTGACGATCCGAACGACGGTGAACCTCACCGTGGACTCAATCCAGTCCGTAGCGATCGAGCGCTGCTCGAAGCTGGTTGAGCGTCTCGATTCTCCAGTAGTCCCGGTTGGGGTACTGGTCGTTTCGGTTCCAGCGCATCGTCGTGACGCCTGCCCACATGAGGAGGCGGAACTGGTGAACGAGGTCCTGGTTGGCCCCGGGATAGTGTTCTGCAACTTCATCGGGGACATAGGCGAGGTCGTACTCGACCGGCCCACGTTGGCACGTCCCGAGGTCGATGAAGAGCGGCCCTCTCCTGGTGCTGAGCACGTTTGCCGGATGCGGCTCACCGTGCATCAGCTGCTCGCCCGAACCCCAACGGCTGATCGCCGCGCTCACGCGGCTGAGTGTGTCGCTGACCAGTTCGCGGTCACGGTCGCGAAGTTCTGGAGTCTGCTCTGGATCGCCAACTCCCTCTGCCCAACCGGCGATTCGAGCGGTGATGTGTGGTGCCGCCAGATCGATCTTGCGCAAGCCGGCATGGAGGCGGACGAGTGCGTGCGCGTAGTCCGCCGGCGCGAGGTCTGTGGACATGCCGGGCTGCTCGTGCGCCGTGCCGCCTTGCCGGTCAGCAACGACGGGCTCGTAGTAGGTCCATAGCGTGATAGCGAAGGCGTCACGCAGATAGACGCCGGGCTCCACCCGAGGCTCGAGCTCACCTATCGGGCTGTCGGTTTCGGCGAGACGGCGAGCAACCTCTGCTTCGAACTCCATGCCCGCTTGTCCCTGACCGTCGTGAAGGGACAGCGGTGCTACACGAGCAAGAACATCGCAAGGAATCAGGCGCACGGCGATGCGGTCCGAGTTGTGAACGACGACCGCATCGCCTACTTGCAGACCAAGCGCGGAGGCAGTCGCCCCGGCGGCCTCAACCGCCCGCCGGACTTCGGATGGTTCCACGGTCTTCCTCGTCGTCCTCGTCAAGCGTCATGGTCGATGCTCGCGCTCGATCGCCGAGACACCTTATACGCGGCAACCCCACAAGGCACAGGTCGTCCCTCGCGAGGCTCCTCGGTGACGACCCATTACTCCATGGAACGCCGCCTTCTGGCCTTCCCGGGGAGCGGACGGCACGCGTCCCTTCCGCGGGACCGTTCGACAATGCTGGTCGTCGAGTTTGAGGGGCAGCATTGTCGGGGGTGCGCTCGTCTTCAGAGGTCACGGGCCAGCCTGATTTGTTGTCGTTATTGATCGACCGGGCCAGGATGACACCATGATCTTTGCGATCCGACCTGTCCAGCTGATTGATTATGAAGATCTACGGCCGCTGATCGACCCTCACGATCCCGAGCCGAAGGCAATGCAGGTATTCGCCCGACTCGTCGGAGCCGACAGCTGCGCAATCATTGGGGCCTATCGCGACGATCGGGCGGTCGGATACGTTGCCGCGCAGGACTACGGACCACACCTCAGGCATGGTGACTTCCACCGGATCGTCCGGATGCACGACCTGATCGTGACTGAAATCTCAGCGCGGGCGCGGCGCAGGTACTCAACTACTGAATGCGGCAATAGAGTGGGCGAGAGGTCGTGCCCGCTACGTTGAGTGGCAGGCGCACGAAACTCGCGCGGTGCCTTTCTACACCAAGCTTGGATACACAGGACTGGCTTGCCCGCAGCCGGACTACCCGACGTTCACAGTTGATCTGCATCCTGAGCAACAATGACACCTTGGCGTCGCCCTGGCGCTCGTCGCCGCCTCCTGCCGACGGCCGGCCCCGCCTGAGGCGTGCGCTGGGTCTGACCTACGCGGACGCCATTCGCGGGGCGCTAAGCTCCACGCATGGCGGTCGCGGCGCCCCGACAGTCGTATCTCATTTGGTTCAGCCAGCGCGTGGGCAGCACCATGTTGACCCAAGCGCTGGAGGACACCGGCATCGCCGGGCGTCCGCGTGAGTGGCTCGAGGACCCTGGTACCAGCGCTTTCGTCGCGGGCGCGCGCCGAGCGCATGATTCGTGAACCACCTGGAGGCCGAAGCTCCCGGGCGAGAATTCCCGAAGGGCGGCCCCCAGCGGCAAAGGAGCTGCCCCGATTCCGCAGGACGACAGCCGGCGGACGACTGAACGCGCTGTCGTTTCTGTCCAAGACGGCCGCCAGGGCCGCGACCTAGCATGACCACCCAGCAGCTCGCCCGATCCTAAGGAGACAGCACCATGCGTGACCTGGTCTACACCGGCTTCATGTCGCTCGACGGCGTCGTGGACTCGCCCGGCGGTGGGCCGGGTGAGGAGCACCGCAGCGGCGGCTGGGTGTTCAAGGACCTCGAGTTCGTCCCAGAAGCCTGGTCGCTGAAGGGCGAGGAGCTCGCCGACACGACGGCGCTGATGTTCGGCCGCCGCAGCTACGAGGCGTTCTCGCGCACCTGGCCCAGCTCGGAAGACCACGCCGCCTACAAGGAACTGCCCAAGTATGTGGTGTCGACCACGCTGTCCGACGACGCCCTCGTCGACGGGTGGGGGTCCACTACGATCCTGCGCTCGACCGAGGACGTCGCCGCACTCAAGAAGGGCGAGCGCGGCGCGATCTTCATCCATGGGAGCGCGGAGCTGGCCCGGCGGCTGTCGGACGCGGGCCTGATCGACCAGTACAACCTGCTCGTCTTCCCCGTCCTGCTCGGTGCCGGGAAGAGCCTGTTCGGCCGGGCCGACCGCGACAAGCAGATGCTGACGCTGCGAGAGTCGGAGAGCTACTCGAACGGGATCCTGAAGCTGGTCTACGACGTCAAGCGCTGATCCAGGTCAAGGGCGATCGCGCCGCCGGCGCTCTCGCGCAGCTGCCCAGTAGTGCGTCCGACATAGGAACGCAGCGCCCGGGCCAGGTGCGGCTCGTCGAAATAGCCGAGCTTGACGACGACATGCGCGGCCGGTTCGCCAGCCGCCAGCAGGTCCGCCGCCGTGCGGGCCCGCTCGATCTGCCGGACGGCACCCCGCGTCAGCCCGGTCGCGGCGCGGAACCGGCGTTCGACCGTGCGCCCCGAGACGTCCGGGCGGTGACCCAGCAGCACCTCGGCGACGAGCGGGTCACGAAACACGATCCCGGCCCGGACGAAACGCTCAACCAGGGCCTCGGCGTCGTCGGGCCTGGGCGTCTCCCAGCGCGCGCCATCCAGCCGGAACGTCCGGCGCGTGGTGTCGGGGAGCGCGACGCCGCCGTCGACCAGCGCAGACGTCGGCACGGCCCGCAACGAGGTGCCGACGGCGAACTCGATGCCCGTGAAGGTCGCACCCTCCGGCACCGGCGCGGTGCCAGTCCGGGTCTCGGGACCGGTGATGCCCGCATACGCCCAGCCGTCCTGCTCCCAGAACACCAGACCCCAGCGCACCCCTGCGACGGACGTCATCGCCGTAACCTGTTCGCTTGCGCAGGTCCACACGGTGTCGACCCACGGCGAATCGGACCGGCGCGTCTCGAACCGCAGTCCCACGGGCGAAGAATACGCCGCCGGTCAGACACCTAGCTTCGCGAGGCGTCTCTCTCCTCGGTCGGCTCGTACGCCCCCACCTCAGGCGGGTGGACAGTGGCCCCATCACGTCCACGATCCGGGGCCTCTCGACCGAAGTGCCGTCGGCACTGCGAACGGGCTGGCGCCACCGGCTTCGGCGACGTCAACTCCCGTCCCTCAGACCCGTCCTCTGCCCTGAACCCGCCCGGGAGGTAGGCCCAGGAGCGTACGAATCCGTTCGCCACTCATGCCGCCACCCTCCTGACGGCTGGACCATTCGAAGTCGTCGAGCAGGGCCGTGAGTTCCGCGAGAGCGGCGCCGCCCTCGGCCGCTGCCTCCCGAGGCGTGCGGCCATCGAGCGCGGGGATGGCGTCGTCGAGCCACTTCTCTTCGTACTGCCGGATGACCTCGGCCATGACCTGCTCCATCTCCCCGGGAGAGGCAGGTGCGGTTGCGGCACCGAGGCCGGCCGGTGGGGCGGCGGATCCGATCAGCTCTTCCATCGGGACGCTCGACTCGGAGCGGTGGCGAGCATCGGGAGCGGCCGCGAGGAGGACTTGCTGGAGTTCTCGGAGGCGTTCGAGGGAGTTTGCCTCGACAGTCCAGCGGGTTCCGGCCCGACGTACCGACCCGCGGACTACGTCGTCCACGATGGCAACGAGACGGTCCGGTCCTTCCTCGGACAAATCCTTCGCGAGGGCGGCCCACGCCTCGTCGCCACCGTCCACGTCGTACGTCGCGGAGCACTGGGTCAGCTCGTGTCCGTCCCCGTTGCGCAGCTCAGGTGGCGGTTGCGGCGCGAAGAACCGCATGACTGCCGACGGGTCGACGTCGCCGTCCAGAAGCCCGAGCATCGCGCGACGGCGGGAGCGGTGGACCCGCAGAGGATCGGTGAAGAGGGCCAACCGGCTTCCGTCGTCGAGCAGCCGGGCAAGGACGAGATCCAGCGGCTCGGCGCTCCGGGAGAATGCCCGGTCAGGCAGCACCACCGGATCGCCGTCGGGCAGGTGCCGCACGGTGGCGTCGCGACCCGCTCGGGACGACACCACCTCGTAGAGCCGGAGTGGGCTCTGCTCCCAGCGGGTGAGCAGCTCGCGTTCGTCGTTGCGCAGCCATGGTCCACGTTCGGCGAGGAACTCGGCCAGGTAGCCGCACTCGAACAACGCCAACTCGACGCCGAACATCACCGGGACACGCGGACACAGATCCATCAGCGCCACAATCTGGTCGAAATGCCTGCCCCGCTCGGCATAGGTGACCAGCAGGCCGTAGAGCAGGGCGGCCCGAGTGGTGAGTGGATGGATCTCCTTACGCAGGCAACACATCTTGTACTTCCGCCCGGACCCGCAGGGGCACGGCCGGTTGCGTGACGTCGACGCGGCGGGGAGTGCGGTCAGCGGGCGTAGCCACCTGCGCATTCCGTCGTCGGACGAGAATCCGGCCGTACGCAGCAGACCGTCGGCACGGAGTGCGTCCCCCTTGCAGGCGGCGTACTCCGCGGCGTCGCAGAGCGCGGGCCCGAGGTCGGGCCGTTCCTGAAGGACCTCCTCGACCAGCTCCGCCGCCTCGTCGGGCCGACCGGTCCCCTCCGCCGTCCGCGCCGCCAACAGGAGTGCCGCAGCCCGCTGCGCCGGACCTGAGGCCGCGCGGCGGATCGCCGTCAGCCGATCGGCGTCGAGCGGCCTCGTCTCAACGTCGTCAGCGATCTTGGCCAGGACCAGCTCGGAGTCGGCCAGGTGCCGGAGGAAGCTGGTGAAGTCGTCGCCTGCCCCCCACATGCGCAGCGCCGCACGTGCGCGGGCGTAACGCACCACGTCGGCAGGATCCATGCCAGCGGTGAGCCGCGGGTCCCACGGCATACCGGCGGGGCCGACGCGACCACCGACCACCTCGAGTTGTCCGGCGTGCAGCATCCTGGTCAACGGGGGCAACGGCTCGGCGAACGTTTCCGGCCGTTCGAGGAGGAGCGTGGCGAGTACCTCGTCGATCCGTGCGCCTGGGGCGAAGTCGATCTCGCCGAGCCGGGGAAGGTCGTTCAGGGATTCGACAGCCGCTCCAGCGAAGCCCGCGGCGACCGTCGCCGCCGACCGGCGCAGCTCGGGGCTGACGGGCTCCTCCACGCTGGCGGTGGACATCTCGACAATGCCGTCGCGCAACCGGAGAGCGAGCAGGTCTCCCTCCTCGAACCCGCTCAGCCAGCCGTCGGGACCTGCCAACACCGGAGTCTCGTCCGGCCCGTCGCCGATCCAGTCGATGGACAGGGATCCACCCCCTCGCAGGGGTAGATCGTCCTCCTCGGCCAACCGCTCCCACAAAGCCAGGTCGCCGTTGGCGTAAAGGCGACCGGCTTCGACGTCGTCTCGGGTCAGGATGTGGGTGAAGACCGCGCCGTCGGCCAAGGTCATCAGGTTGACCCACCCGTCGGGCGATTCGTACGCCAACGCACTGTCGAGCAGCACGTCCTCGACGTCCGCCGCGTCCAGGCGTACGGCTTCCACCAGATCGGACTCGCTGATCGGGCCCGACGCGGACAGCTCACGCAGGACGGCGGACCACTCCGCCGGCGGTTCAGTCGGGCGAAGTTCGTGGACGCTCATGCCCGGCCATTCTTCTCTCACCCGGAAGACCGAGGTTCAGCTGGGTGGTGCATCGTACGGTTAGCGTTGCAGTACGGGGATCTCCCGCGTACGAAAGGATGACCATGGCAAGGATCTGCGTCACCGGAGCCAGCGGCAAGGCCGGCCAGGCCACCACCAGGGACCTCCTCGCGCACGGGCACGAGGTGGTCGCCACCGACCTCGCACCCGCCCCGGCCGACCTCGGAACCTCGTTCCTGCGCGCTGATCTGACCGACTACGGACAGGTCGTCGAGCTGCTGCAGGGCGTCGACGCGGTGGTCCACCTGGGCAACATCCCGGCGCCGGGCCGCCACACCCCGGCGACGACCTTCAACGCCAACTCGGCCATGAACGGCAACGTGTTCCTCGCGGCGGCACAGCTGGGCCTGCGGCGGGTGGTGTGGGCGTCCAGCGAGACGACGCTCGGCCTCCCCTTCGGTGACGTACCGCCGCGCTACGCACCCGTCGACGAGGACCACTTCCCCCACCCCACCTCGACGTACGCCCTGTCGAAAGTGGTGGGCGAGACCATCGCGGCGCAGATCTCGGGATGGTCGGGAATCCCCTTCGTCGGGCTGCGCCTGTCGAACATCTTCCTGCCGGAAAACTACGCGCGGGTTCGGTCGTTCTGGGCCGATCCGCACGCGCGGAAGTGGAACCTGTGGGGCTACGTCGACGTCCGCGACGTCGCCCAGGCATGCCGGCTCGGCCTCGACGCGCCGGTCGAGGGCAGCGCGAACTTCATCATCGCCGCGGCCGACACGATCATGGACCGGCCGTCCGCCGACCTCCTGCGCGAGGTGTTCCCCGAGGTGAAGGTCTCCCGCGACGTCGCCGGCTTCGAGACGCTGTTGGCGATCGACCGTGCCCGCGAGGCACTCGGCTTCGCCCCGCAGTACTCCTGGCGCGACCACGTAGACGTCCCGACCGCGTGACAACCAGCTCGAGCACGAGGGGTGTGCCGTCATGAGCCTTCTCCAGACCGCGAGCAGGGTGTTGTTCATCGGCGACAGCATCACCGACGCCGGTCGCGACCGAGGCGATCCCCGTGACCTCGGCGGCGGCTATCCGCGAGTCGTCGCACAGACGTACGCCGAAAACTCCGAGGGCGGTCCGGTCACCTTCCTCAACCGTGGCATCAGCGGTAACCGGGTGCGCGACCTGCGGGAGCGGTGGCAGGCCGACTGCCTCGACCTGAAGCCGGACGTCGTCTCGATCATGATCGGCGTCAACGACACCTGGCGGCGCTACGACAGCGGCGATCCGACGTCGGTCGAGGCGTTCGGGCGCGACTATCGCGCGATCCTGCAAGCCACGGTTGACAACAGCCGTGCGGCGCTCGTTCTCGTGGAGCCGTTCCTGCTGCCGGTCAGACCCGGGCAGGACAGCTGGCGGGAGGATCTCGATCCGAAGATCGCCGTCGTACGCAGGCTCGCGGCGGACCACGACGCCACCCTCGTCCCGCTGGACTCCGTGCTGACGCACGCGGCCACCACCCGGGCCGCCGACGAACTCGCAGCCGACGGCGTCCACCCGACTCCAGCCGGCCACGCCCTCATCGCACGAACCTGGCTGGAGACGGTGGACGCTCAGCCTCAGACGCCCATCGCGTGGTAGCCACCGTCGACGTGGACGATCTCGCCGGTCGTCTTGCCGAAGAAGTCCGACAGCAGCGCCACACACGCCCGCCCGGTCGCCTCGCGGTCGAGGTCGGGATCCCAGCCGAGCGGAGCGCGCTCGCCCCAGATGCCCTCGACCTGCTCGATACCGGGGATGCCCTTGGCGGCGATGGTCTTGGTGTATCCGGCCGACACCAGGTTGACCCGGATGCCCTTCGGCCCGAGGTCCCGGGCGAGGTAGCGGGCACACGACTCCAGGCCCGCCTTGGCCACGCCCATCCAGTCGTACGCCGGCCACGCCACGGTCGCGTCGAACGTCAGCCCGACCACCGACGAGCCCGCCCCCATCAACGGCAGCGCCGCCGTGGTGAGCGACTTCAGGGAGTACGCCGAGACGTGGAACGCCGTGGCGGCGTCCTCGTAGGAGGTGTTGAGGAAGTTGCCGCCCAACGCCTCCTGGGGCGCGAATGCGATCGAGTGGACCACTCCGTCGAGTCCGTCCACATGCGTACGCAGGGAGTCGGCCAGGCCGGCCAGGTGTTCGTCGTTCGTCACGTCGAGTTCGATGATCGCGGGCTCGACCGGCAGCCGCTTGGCGATCCGCCGGGTGATCGCGAGCGCCCGACCGAAGTTGGTGATGACGACCTGCGCGCCCTGCTCCTGCGCGACCTTCGCGACCGCGAAGCCCAGTGACGTGTCCATCGTCACGCCCGCGACGAGAATCCGCTTACCTTCGAGAATCCCACCCATTGCTCAGCTCCCCATCCCTGTGCGGCTCGTCCTTCGGCTCAGCGCCATTCCTCTGCGGTTCAGTGGCCCATGCCCAGGCCGCCGTCGACCGGGATGACCGCTCCGGTGATGTAGGCGGCCTCGTCACTCGCGACCCAGCGGATCACCTTGGCCACCTCCTCGGTGGTCGTGGGGCGACCCAACGGGATCTGCGTGACGTACTTCTTTTGTAGCTCTTCGGACAGCACCTCGGTGAGCGCGGTCTCGACAAAACCGGGCGCGACAACGTTGGCGGTGATGCCTCTCGACCCGAGTTCGCGGGCGATGGAGCGGGCCATGCCGACCATGCCGGACTTGCTGGCCGCATAGTTGACCTGGCCGGCGGAACCGAGCAGACCGACGACTGACGACACGAAGACGATCCGGCCGCGGCGCAGCCTGAGCATGCCCTTGGCCGCCCGCTTGGCGCACCGGAACGCACCGGTCAGGTTGGTCTCGATCACGCTCGACCAGTCGTCCTCGCTCATCCGGAGCAGGAGGGTGTCGCGGGTGATGCCGGCGTTGGCGATCAGGACCTCGACAGGACCCTGCTTCTCCTCGACCTCCGCGAACGCCTGCTCCACCGTGTCCGGCTCGGTCATCTCGGCCTTCACCGCGAGGAATCCCGCCGGTGGCTCGCCACCGCGATAGGTCAACGCGACGTCATCGCCCGCCTCACGGAACGCCTGCGCGACCGCGAGTCCGATGCCCCGGGTTCCTCCGGTGACGAGTACTGAGCGACCCACGTCTGCCTCCCGTGGCGTGTGGATGGTGGTGAGCGATTTCCGCGTTCTGGCACGCTAGCAGCCGCCAGGTCGATCACTGACCGCAGGCGGCCGGGCGCGTCCCGTTCCGGCAGAATGCCCGTCATGGCCAGTCCAGCCGAGTGGGAGCAGGCCGCGCGGGCGGCACTTCCCGCCGACGTCTACGACTACATCGCGACCGGCTCCGGCGTCGAGGAGACCCTCGCCGGCAACGACCGGGCGTGGCACGAGGTCGCGCTGCGTCCGCGGGTGCTACGCGACGTGTCCGACGTGGAAACCGCGACGAGCGTCCTCGGGACGCCGGTTGCCTCGCCGGTTCTTGTCGCACCGACCGGCTACCACCGGCTCGCGCATCCCGACGGTGAGGTGGCGACGGCCAAGGGCACGGCCGAGGCAGGGTCGCTCTTCGTCCTGTCGACCAGGGCGACAGCGTCACTGGACGAGGTGGCGGCGGTGGCGGGGCCGTGGTGGATGCAGCACTACCTGCTTCGGGACCGCGACCTCACCGCCGAGATCGTGCGCGGTGCCGTGGACGCGGGAGCCCGGGCGCTGGTGCTGACCGCCGACACGCCGTACGTCGCGACGAAGGCGCGCGTCGGCGCCGTCCCAGTCGGTCCGTCCGTGCCACGGCTCGTACCCGCGATGGAGACCCGCGACGACGAAGGAACCTGGCAGGATCCCGCGGTGACGTTCAAGGACATCGGTTGGTTGCGCGAGCTTTCCGGCGGATTGCCCGTCGTCGTCAAGGGCGTCCTGCGCGGTGACGACGCCCGCGCGTGCGTCGACGCGGGCGCGGCGGCGGTGTGGGTATCCAACCACGGGGCGCGCCAGCTCGACGGCGCGATCCCTACGGCCGTGGCACTGCCGCAGGTCCGGGCGGCCGTCGGCGAGGCGTGCGAGGTCTACGTCGACGGCGGCATCCGTACAGGCCGCGACGTCGTCCGCGCGCTCGCCCTCGGTGCCACCGCCGCCTTCGTCGGCCGGCCCGCGCTGTGGGCACTCGGCACGGGCGGCGCCGACGGCGTACGCGAGCTGCTGACATCGCTGCAGGCGGAGGTCGCCGAAACCCTCGCCCTGTGCGGGTGCCGCTCGGTCTCCGACGTCGACGCCGACCTGGCCGCCGTTCCTCCGGGCCGCGCGATGCGTGGATAGCGTTGCGTACGTGATCGCTCTCGCGAACGCCCGCGTCGTCATGCTTCGTCGCGTGTTGGACCCCGGCTGGCTGACCATCCAGAACGGCCGGATCGTGGGCGTCGGATCCGGCGACCCGCCCGCCGTCGACGGTGCCGTGCACGATCTCACCGGCCGTTATGTCCTGCCGGGTTTCGTCGACCTGCACATGCATGGTGGCGGTGGCGCCCAGATCACCACCGATGACCGCGACGAGATCCTGGCCGCGATCGCCTTCCATCGCCGCCACGGCACGACGCGGACCTTGGCCAGCCTGGTCACCGACGAGCTGGACCGGATGGCCGCTTCCGTACGCACCATCGCCGAGATCATCCGAGGCGGCGCCGATCCCGGAATCGTGGGTGTCCATCTGGAGGGCCCGTTCCTGAACCCCGACAAACGCGGGTCCCACCATGCCGACCACCTGCTCCCGCCCCACCTCCCGGCGTTGCGGCACCTGCTCGCGGCGGGCGACGGCACCGTGCGGGTCGTGACGCTCGCACCGGAACTTCCCGGTGGCATGGAGCTGCTGCGCGAACTCGTCACGACCGGCGTCATCGCCGCGGTCGGACACACCGAGGCCGACTTCGACCAGGCGCGCACGGCCTTCGCCTCGGGTGCACGACTGGCGACCCACCTGTTCAACGCGATGCGGCACTTCCACCACCGCGATCCGGGTCCGGCCGGTGCGGCACTCGCCAACGGGGCGGTCACCTGCGAGCTGATCAACGACGGGTTCCACGTCCACGACGACGCCGTACGCATCGCGGTGGACGCCGCGGGCCCGCAGCGGATCGCGTTCATCACCGACGCCACACCGGCGGCCGGCATGACCAACGGGGAGTTCCGTCTCGGGCCGGTGCCTGTCTTCGCCCGCGACGGCAAGGTCACCCTCTCCGACGGCTCACTCGCCGGCAGCACGCTCACCATGGACGCGGCCCTCCGTCACGCCGTCACGTGCGTGGGCATCCCGATCACCGACGCCGCGATCGCCACGGCGACGACACCGGCCACACTGCTGGGGATCGCGGACCACACCGGCACCATCGCGCCGGGCAAGGACGCCGACCTGGTTGTCCTGTCCGACCGCCTCGAGGTGGAGACCGTGATGGCCCGAGGGACGCCGGTCCACGGAGCCCTTCCGTAGGAGCACGGAGCCCTTCCGTAGCACCGGTGTCAGCGGTATGCCATGGACTGCAGGTCGTACAGCTCGGCGTACAACCCGTCCTGGGCCATCAGCTCGGCATGGCTCCCCTGCTCCAGCACCCTCCCGCCGTCGAGCACGACGATGAGGTCGGCCATGCGTACGGTCGAGAAGCGGTGCGAGACCAGCAGCGTCACGGTGCCCCGACTCTCCCCGCTGCGCGCGGCGGCTGCGAACCGTTCGAACAACGCGTGCTCGGTCTGCGCGTCCAGCGCCGCCGTCGGCTCGTCGAAGACCACCAGAAGCGGGTCGGTACGCATGAGCCCGCGGCCAAGGGCGAGGCGCTGCCACTGGCCGCCGGACAGGTCGACGCCGCCGTCCCATGCCTTGCCCAGTTGGGTGTCCAGGCCGTTCGGCAGGACGTCCAGCACCGGCGTCGCGCCGGCGCGGTCAAGAGCGGCGGACACCGCGGAGCGGTCGTCGATCCGCTCCAGGTCGCCGACACCCACCGACTCACCGGCGAGGAACTCGAACGCGACATAGTCCTGGAACGCCGTACCGATCCGGGCGCGCCACTTCGCCTGGTCGAACCGGTCCAGAGGTGTGCCGTCGAGGAGGATCTGACCGCTGTCAGCTTGGTACAAGCCGCACAGCAACTTGATCAGGCTAGTCTTTCCCGCGCCGTTCTCGCCGACGAGGGCGACCACCTTGCCGGCGGGCAGTGTCAAGGTCACCTTGTCAGCGACCGGGCGCTCGGTGCCGGGATAGCGGAACGACACGTCGCGGAACTCGATGCCGCGTTCGAGCCGAGGCGGCACCACGACCGGATCGGGGACAGTTCGCCGGTCGTCGTGGACGTAGTCCTCGAGCCAGGTGAGCCGCCTGGCGATCTTCAGGACGTGGAGGAAGTGGGTGCCGTAGGACACCGCCGTGTCGACGATGCCGCCGATCTGCGTGGCGAGACCGACGGCCAGTACGACGTCGCCCGGTGTGGCCCGCCCGTCGATCGCGAGGAGTAGGACGAGCGTCACCGCACCGACGTACGCCGATGCCGTGACCACCGCGTCGAACGACTGCAGGCGCGCTCCCCGCCAGTCCGCCCGGTCACGTTCGACCAGGACCTCCTCGGATGCGGCATGGTGCCGACGCAGCAGCTCCCCCGCCAGCCCGAACACCCGCAACTCCTTGCCGCTCCCCGGAGCGGTCGCCACCTCGAACAGGTGCCGGCGCAGGCGTTCCGGTTCGGTCGTTGCCTCCTGTGCCGCCACCTGCAGGTCCCGTCCCCGCTTGGCGAGCAGGAACGAGACGACGCCTACCGCCGGCAGACCCAGCAGGGCGGGATGGATCTGCGCGAGCAGGATCGCCGTCAGGATGAGCGCCGCCGCGACACGGACCACACCGGCCGTGCCGTTCACCATGAGAGCGAGGCTGCCCCGCTCCTCCCGGATCCGCTGCACCTGGTCGAGATACTCCGGTTGCTCGTGGTGGGCGAGCCCGTCCGCCCCGCCCACCAGTTCCATGAGCCTCCGGTCCGCATAGGCGGCCGAGCGCTCGATCACGGCGAAAACACAGTCGCAGTAGTAGAAGACGAGGACGAGTCCGCCCGCGACGACGAGAGCCAGAAAGGCCGCCGCGACCATGGCGTCGGTGAGGTCCCTGGCGACCGCCGCGTCGATGAGCAGCTTGACGAGGTAGGCGGCCACAGGCGGGGTCGACGCCATCAGGGCACCGGTGATCAGCTGGAACGTCGCGTGCCACGGCGCGGCCCTGAAACCGATCGCGAGACTGATGCGGTACGCCCGCCATGCCTCACGCATCACGGCCTCCTTCCCCGGCGACGGCGAGTTCGTCGGTGAACCGGGCCGCCTGCAGTGTGAACATGTGGGCGTACCGACCGCCCTGGGCCATCAGCTGTTCGTGCGTACCGTCCTCGTCGATGGCTCCGTCGGCGAGGACGACGATCCGGTCCGCCCTTCGTACCGTCGAGAAGCGGTGGGAGATCAGGATCGTCGTGAGGCCTTCGGTGAGTTCGAGGAAGCGGTCGTAGAGCTCGGCTTCGGCCCGAACGTCCAGCGCGGCGGTCGGTTCGTCGAGGATCAGGACGCGGGCGCCGGCCTCCACGGCGAACATCGCCCGGGCGAGTGCGACCCGCTGCCACTGGCCGCCCGACAGGTCGGTGCCGCCGGTGTATTCGCGGGAGAGCACGGTGTCCCAGCCGAGGGGCAGACCTTCGATCACCTCGAGCAGCCCGGCCTTGCGTGCGGCACTGCGGAGCCGGTCGAGGTCGCCTGCGAGTTCCGGCGCACCCATGCCGATGTTGTCGCGGACGGGCAGGTGGTAGCGGGCGAAGTCCTGGAACAGCACGGCGACCTGGCGGCGCCACGCGGCCGGGTCGAGATCGCGCAGATCGGTGCCGTCGACGCTGATCCGGCCGGATGTCGGAACGTAGAGCCCGCAGAGGAGCTTGACGAGGGACGTCTTGCCGGCGCCGTTCTCACCGACGATCGCGAGCGACCGGTGCGCGGCGAGGGTGAGCGTGAGACCAGCGAGCGCCCGGCGTTCGCTGCGCGGGTACTGGAACGTCACCCCTTCGAAGCGCACGTCGCGGGTCGGGAAGTCCCGGTCGCCCGCCGGTCCGGCGATGGCGCGCGCCGCCGCCGGCGCGTCGGTCCGCAGGCGTTCGTCCAGTTCCAACAGCCGTGGTACGACGACAGCG
This sequence comes from Actinopolymorpha sp. B17G11, assembly GCF_040196095.1. Classification (NCBI taxonomy): domain Bacteria; kingdom Bacillati; phylum Actinomycetota; class Actinomycetes; order Propionibacteriales; family Actinopolymorphaceae; genus Actinopolymorpha; species Actinopolymorpha sp. B17G11. The sequence continues at coordinate 360,673 of NZ_JBEFTW010000002.1, read as the reverse complement.
GCGAACGACAGGTGCGCGTTGCCGTCGTTGAACGCGGCGTAGGCGTTCGCCCCGTTCAGCGCCTGCGCGTAGACGGCGAGGGCTCCCAGGGCCAGGTCGCCCCGAGTCGCCGCCCAGGCGACCAGGCCGTAGGAGGCGAGGTTGAGCACGAGCACGGCTCCGGTCGATCCGAAGAGCGTCCGTGGGTGGGGCTTGCGGGCGTTCCACACCGGCTCGATCGCGGTCCGCCAGGTCGACTCGAACCGACTGATGAGCCAGTCGAGCATCCCCCAGACCCGAACCTCCTTCCCGGCCGGCGGCTCCAGCGCGAGGTCGCGAAGGTACTCGGCACGCCGTAGCGCGCTGCTCTGGCCATAGGTGATCTGGCCCACCCTGACGTACTCCCGCTGCATCACGTAGACGAGCACCGGCCACGCCACGAGCCAGATCAGACCGAGCCACCAGTGGAAGAAGGCGAGCACCACGGTCGAGCCCAGCGCCTGCAACCACGACGGCAACAGCCAGCCCAGCGCCTCGATCGCCATGCTCGGCCGGGTGGGGTCCATGCCGAGACCGCGGACCTTGCGGACGTCGGCGAGGACGTCAGGGTCCTCCAGATGCGCGATCCCGTGGGGCCGCCCGACCGCCATGATCACCTTCTCCTGGAGCAGCCGGTCGAGCCCCCGGCCGAGAGTCGCGGTGAGGGCGGCCAGCACCGGTTGACAGACCCGCAGCACCACGACGATGACGGCGAGGGCCACCAGCAGCCGGATCGTTGTCGTGCCTGCGGGGCTGTCGAGGCCGCCTCGCACAGCGGCGGGAATCGAGCCGACGACGAGACCGGTGAGCACGGCCAGGGCGATCGGTAGGACGGAGGAGAGAGCGACACCGACCGCGAAGAGGACCGTCCTGCCCCGTCCGACCTGGGGCAGCAGCCTCAGGACCGCGATGATGCCGAGCACCGCAGGCGGCAGGTGTATCCGCCTTCGCAACGTTTGATGGCCTTTGACGGAGAACATGACGCCACTATGACGTCATTGCGACATCATGGCAAGGCAAATGTGAGCCGAGCCCAGGGCCGTTGGCGGGGAATGATCACGCATACGCGATCATTCCCCACGAAAACACGGCCGATTCGGCGTGCGTCGCGGGGAATCGGCGTGGGTCGTCCATGTGCGGAGGGCAGGGCAGGACCCGCGCGAACGTGGCCGGCACCAGCCGCCCTGTGTCCGATGACCGGCCAGCGAGCGACAACTAGGCTCCACGAGCGTGGGAGATACCTCGCGCCTCACCTGTCTCGACACCACCGTGACGATGCCCGACGGCATCCCGCTCGCGACCGACGTGATCGTCGCCGACGACGGCGAGCCCCACCCTGTCCTGCTGATGCGGACGCCGTACGGAAGGGCATCGGTCCGCGGCAACCATGACGCCATCGGCATGGCCCGGCTGGGTTGGGCCGTCGTCACCCAGGACGTACGCGGCCGCTGGGACTCACCCGGCACCTTCGCGCCGTTTCGCAGCGAACGCCTCGACGGCGCCGCGGCCGTCGCCTGGTGTGCGTCTCAGCCGTGGTCCAACGGCGCCGTCGCCATGGCCGGCGGTTCGTACAACGGCTTCACCCAGTGGCTGGCCGCCGCCGAACGCCCGGCAGCCTTGCGGGTCATCGTGCCCGCCGTCGCCGGACCGACCGTTCGGGATGCGGTGTACGAAGGCGGCGCTCTCCAGCTGGGCGTCTTCTCCGCCTGGACCCTCGGCATCGGCGCGGTCGGCGGCAGCTACGACGCTGAGCTGGTGAAGGCGGCGATCGCGGACCTCGACACCTGGCCAGGCGTCTTGAGGTCGGGCGTCGAGAACACCACACTGCCCCGGATCAGCGCCGACTGGCACCGGTGGCTCGACCCGGACGACGCGGAGCTCTGGGATCCCCTCGACGCGGCTCCCGCACTGCGCGACGAACAGGGCGCCGGTACCCGGCCGGTCGGTCCGCAGCCGGCCGGATACCACCTCGCCGGGTGGCACGATCTGTTCTGTGACGCCACGATCGGCGGCTACACCCTCCTCACCGGGCCGGACGTCGACGAGTCCGTACGTCGCCGGCAGCGCCTCGTCGTCGGGCCGTGGTCCCACGCCAGCCTGCTCCGGCGTACGACCGGACGACTCGACTTCGGCGTCGCCGCACAGGGCGACTTCAACGGCATCGCGGAGGAACAGCTCGCGTTCCTGACCGCGGGAATCGCCGACCGGGACGTGCCTGCCGGAGTGCGGGTCTTCGTCATGGGAGCCAACCGCTGGCTCGACCTTCCCGACTGGCCTCCGCAGACCACGCCCACGCCGCTGTTCCTTGCCGGCGATGACGCCCTCGCCTGGGAGCCGCCGCAGGAGGCCGGAGCCGACCACTACCGTCACGACCCGGGGGATCCGGTGCCGACCGGTGGTGGGCGCACCCTCCATCCGGTCCCGCCTGAGGCCGGACCGCTCGACCAGTGGGACATCGAGGAACGCCCGGACGTCCTCGTCTACACGACCGGACCCCTCGAGCGCGACCTCACCATCATTGGCCAGGTCCGCGCGCACGTGGCCTTCGCCTCGACCGCCGATGTGGCCGACGTCACCGTCAAGCTGGTCGACCTCCATCCCGACGGGCGGGCGATGCTGGTGGTGGACTCGATCCGACGGGTACGCACGGCGCCGGGTCGACCGGGCGAGGTCGAGATCGAGGTCGGCGCGACCGCCATGACCTTCGCCGCGGGGCACCGGATCCGGGTCGAGATCGCATCCTCGAACTATCCACGCTTCGACCTCTCGCCCGCAGCCGAGCAGACCGTCCACCGGGGCGGCCGCGCGGAGTCCCGCATCGTCCTGCCCGTCCACCACACCGTCGAGGCGGTACGCACCTGACGGCCCTCCCCGTGCCGGGGAGCCGGCGCAGGAGCGGGACCTGACCGCCGTCGCAGTGGGGCAACTCACTGTCACAGGCGAGGCCGTTCGCACGTCGTTCAGGCGTACGGTTGCAGCAGAGGTGGAGGAGACGCGATGCGGCAGAAGGTGCGCAAACCGACCTTCCGGGTCACGACGGCACCAAAGAGTCTGAAAGCGGACGTACGTTCCCGTGAGGTCCGTTATCTGCTGTCCATGGGAGTGCGGACAGTGTGCTTCGTCATGGCGTTCGTCACGCAGGGCACACTGCGGTGGCTGCTCATCGTGGCGGCCTTCATCCTGCCTTATATCGCTGTGGTGATTGCGAATGCGGGCCGTGAGCGGCGTACCGACAGCCTGCCGGCGTACGTCCCCGACCACCCTCGCGAACTACCGGCTGGATCCGATCATTCAAGCCGACCGCAAAATACCCGGGGAGCCGTCTAGACCTGGCGGGACGTTCGTGCCAAACTCATGTCTGCGCGCTCCGCTTCCCCCGTCGGAGTGCGACGTGATGCGATGCCGGGCGGCTTCCCCCGTGGCTGCCCGGCATCGCTTCTTGTTATCTGGCGACATTCTCGCCGTCACAGGGCGTACGCAAACCACCGGACTTCCCCCACTGCACCGTTACTCTTCGAAGTCGCCCTCGTGCGTAACGCGTCACCACGGCCTGGATGAGCCGGGCGAGCCTGGTTGAGGGAGAACCCATGACCGACGACTTCCGCCCCGACCAGGCGATCTGTTCGGCGAAGGGGTGCAACAATCCGGCCACATGGGCGCTTCGCTGGAACAATCCGAAAATCCACCCGCCGCAGCGACGCAAGACCTGGGTGGCCTGTGACGGTCACCGGAGCTCTCTCGCGGACTTTCTCAGCGCGCGGGGGTTTCTCCGCGAGATCGAACCCTTCGAAGGCACGGACACGCCGGGCGGTGCCGCAGGCAAGAGCTAGCGGCCCCGAAGCACCTCTCGTCCGGGAGAGACCACGGTCAGCGCGGCCCGCTGGCTAACCGCCGATCGCGGACATCGGCCTGGTCGGCTGCAGGAACGTCGGGTCGTCGATCCCGTGTCCGGGCTGTTTCGTCGCGACCGCCGCTCGCCAACGCCGAGCCAACTCCTCGTCGTCCGCACCACCGCGCAGCGCACCGCGCAGGTCGGACTCCTCGCGGGCGAACAGGCAGTTGCGAACCTGCCCGTCTGCGGTGAGTCGCACCCGGTCGCAGTCACCACAGAACGGCCGCGTCACCGACGCGATGATCCCGACCCGCGCCGGTCCACCGTCGACGACGAACGACTCGGCCGGAGCGCTCCCCCGCCGGTTGCGGTCGTCAGGTCGCAGGTCGAAGTGGCTCTGCAACCCGGCCAGGATCTCGTCCGCCGTCACCATCGTGTCGCGGTTCCAGCGGTGTTGGGCGTCGAGGGGCATCTGCTCGATGAACCGGAGCTCGTAACCACGCTCGAGGCACCAGGCCAGCAGGTCCGGTCCCTCGTGGTCGTTGAGGCCACGGATGAGGACGGCGTTGACCTTCACCGGCGTGAGCCCAGCCGTCTCCGCCGCGGCCAGGCCGGCGACGACATCGGACCATCGGTCGCGGCGGGTGAGCTCGTGGAACGCCGGAGCGCTCAACGTGTCCAACGAGACGTTCACCCGGTCCAGACCAGCCTGCCGAAGTGGCGTCGCGAGCCGGGTGAGACCGATGCCGTTGGTCGTGAGGGACATCTCGGGGCGCGGACTCAGCTCTCCGGTGCGCTGCACGATGTCGACGAGGCCCCGGCGGATCAGCGGCTCGCCACCGGTGAACCGCACCTCCCGGACCCCGAGCAGTCGGACCGCCACCGCGATCAGGCGTACGACCTCGTCGTCGGTCAGGACCTCGGGCGTCGGCAGCCAGGGCAGGCCCTCGGCCGGCATGCAGTAGTTGCACCGCAGATTGCAACGGTCGGTCAGTGAGACCCGGAGGTCGGTTGCCGCCCGCCCGTACCTGTCCACCAGTTCGCCTGCCACCCGCCAAGCGTAGGCGGACACCGCAACCCGGGGCGACGCGCCGCTCGGTACCGGGTGGACACCCCACAGGCACGGCGGGCGGGGCGCTCGGTTAGCGTCGCGAGACGTGTACCGCTTCCTGCTGCGCCCGCGCTGGATCGCCCTGGTGATCATCGTCGCGCTGCTGGTCGCCGTGTTCGTCCAGCTGGGGCGCTGGCAGCTGCACCGGCTCGATGATCGGCGGGCACACAACGCGGTCATCACGACCAACAGCTCCGCGGCGGCGAAGCCGCTCGACACCGTGCTCGCCCCCGGGCGGCCGGTGGCAGCTGGGCAGGAGTGGACGCGCGTGAGCGCGCGAGGACGGTACGACGGTTCGCACCAGATTCTGGTCCGCTACCGGTCTCAGGGGGGCGAGCCCGGGTTCAACGTCCTCTCCCCACTCGTCACCTCCCGAGGCGCCGCCGTTCTCGTCAACCGTGGTTGGGTCCCGCGCACTGCCTCGGTGCAGGCACCGGAGCCACCGGCGGTCCCGACCGGAGAGGTGCGCGTGCTCGGCCGGGTGCGCCCCTCCGAGGCGGCCGATCCGGGCAGCGGCGCTCCACGAGACGGTCAGGTGCGTTTCATCGACGTCGAGCAGATCGCCGCGCACCTGCCGTACCCGGTCGTCGGTGGCTATCTGGAGCTGATCGAGCCGCCCGGTGCCGGCCAGGCGTCGGAGTCGTCCCCGCGAGTGCTCCCCCCGCCGGAACTGTCCGAAGGGCCGCACCTGTCCTACGCGGTGCAGTGGTTCCTGTTCGCACTGATCGCGGTCCTCGGAGTGGGCTTTCTCGCGTACGACGAAGCCCACGACGGGCGGCTGCGCACCCGGATCCGTACCGCCGAGCGCGGCCCACGCCCGGTCCCCGCAGGTGACCGCAGCCGCCCGGAATGATCAACCCACACCCGCCCGCGATTCACGTACGGGTCGACGTGGCGAGGTGGTGAGCCGCCTGCGCGAGGGCTTGATCGAGCCGGTTCACCTCCCGACCGCCCGCGTGCGCGATGCGGCCGACCCCGCCAGCGCCACCACCGATCGTGCGTCCCGCGGGCCGCAGGAGGTCCCGGGCCGGAGCGGTCAGCTGCTCCATCGCGGGATTGATCCCCAGAACCAGTTGCGCCTTGCCGTCCCGCACCATCCCGAGCACCGCACCACCGGGACGCCCCGGCGGGCAGTGCGCGAGGACGCCGTCGACCAACGCCCGGATCTCCTCGCCCTGCTTGGCGTCGTGACCGTCACGCACGTCCGGGGGGTCCAGACGTTCGGCCACTATCCACCGACCACCGGCGTCGCGGCCCTTTCCGGCAAGGCGTTCAGCCAGCTTCGCCCGCTCGCGCTGCCGCACGTCAGCCAGCTCACCCTCGGCCCGCGCCAGTGCGTCAAGGCGACCTTGCAGGCGGCGCAGGATGTCGCCGGACCGCGGAACCCCAAGCAGGGCGGCGATCTGGTCGACCAGGACCCGCTCGTGGTCGCTGTACCGGAGCGCGTCGAGCCCAGTCAACGCCTCGATCCGGCGTACGCCTGAACCGACCGACGTCTCCCCCACCAGACGGACCGGACCGGCCTGGCTGCCGTGGCCCACATGGGTACCGCCGCAGAGCTCCCGGGAGAAGTCGCCGATGTCGACCACCCGCACAACCTCGCCGTACGTCTCGCCGAAGAGCGCGATCGCCCCCGCCTCCTGCGCCTCGGCACGGCTCGCCTGCCAGATACGGACCTCCGGATCGGAGAGCAGCCGCTGGTTCACCTCGTCCTGGATGCGCGCGAGCGCGTCGGGTTCGATCGGCGCGAAGTGGGTGACGTCGAAACGCAGCCTGCCGGGCGCGACGAGGGACCCGTGCTGGCGCGCGTGGTCGCCGAGCGTGTCGCGCAGCACCGCGTGCAGGACATGGGTCGCGCTGTGCGAGCGCGCGGTGGCCGACCGCCGGTCATCGTCCACGACCGCGTGCACGGACTGGCCGACGCGCAGCTCGCCACGAACCACCTCCGCCCGGTGGACGTGAAGGTCGCCACCCGCACCGAGACCGGTGTCGACCACCCGCAGCTCGCTGCCGTCAGGCGTACGGATCACTCCGGCGTCGCCCACCTGCCCACCGGACTCGGCGTAGAACGGCGTCCGGTCCAGCACCACCTCGACGTGCTCACCCTCGAGCGCCGCCGGTACCTCGGTCCCGTCCCGGACCAGCCCGATGATCGAGCCCTCCTCGGTGAGCCGGTCGTGGCCGACGAAGCGCGTCGCCCCGGTGCGGTCGAGGATGGTCCGGTACGCCTGCCCACGGCCACGGTCATCGCCCTGCGTACGCGCCTCGCCTCGCGCCCGCTGCGCACGTCGGCGCTGTTCGTCCATCAGCGCCTCGAACCGGTCCGTGTCCACCACCAACCCGGCCTCGGCCGCGATCTCGGTGGTCAGGTCGACCGGAAAGCCGAACGTGTCATGGAGTTCGAACGCGGTACGCCCCGACAGCACGGGTCGCCCCGACAGCTCCGGCTGCGCCGGTGTCGTCGGTGTCGTCGACGTGGAGCTCCGGCGCACCGCCTCCTCACGCGTACGCCGGATCGCGGTGTCGAGGAGCCGTGCACCCTGCACGAGCGTCCGCCCGAATCCGTCCTCCTCGTGTCCCATCGCCTGCTCGACCAGGCCGCGGCGTTCGGTCAGCTCGGGCCAGACCTGACCGAGCTGGTCGACGACCGTGCCCGCGAGGTCGTGGAGGAACGGATGGTCCACCCCCAGCGCCCGACCGTGGCGGATGGCCCGGCGCAGCAGCCGACGGAGCACATAGCCGCGGCCCTCGTTCGAGGGGAGTACGCCGTCCGCGAGCAGGAACGCGGCCGCCCGCACGTGGTCGACGACGATCCGCGCCGGACGCCGCTGACCCTCGGCACGGACGTCCGCCCCGGTGAGCTGACCGAGGCGCGCCATCACCGGCGCCATCACATCGATGTCGTGGATGGTGTCGACACCCTGCAGGACCATCGCGACCCGCTCCAGCCCGAGTCCCGACTCGAGACAGGGCCGCGGCAGGTCCCCGACGATCGGGATCGTGTTCTCGTCACCACCCTCACCGCGGAGGTAGCGCATGAAGACGAGGTTCCAGACCTCGAGGTACCGGTCGGTGTCGACCGCCGGCCCACCCTCGCGACCGTAGGCGGGACCCCTGTCGTAGAAGATCTCCGAACACGGACCGCACGGACCCGGACCGCCGGTGTCCCAGTAGTTCTCGGCGACGCCGAGCCGCTGGATGCGCTCGATCGGGATGCCGACGCGCCGCCACAGCTCGACGGCCTCGTCGTCCTCGCGGTAGACCGTCGCCCAGAGCCGCTCCGGTGCGAGGCCGAGCACGTCGGTCAGGAACTCGTACGCCCACGGCACCGCGATCGCCTTGCCGTAGTCGCCGAAGGAGAAGTTGCCGAGCATCTCGAAGAACGTCGAGTGCCGGTCGGTGGTGCCGATGTTGTCGATGTCGACCGTTCGTACGCACTTCTGCAGCGACACCAGGCGGTCCTTCGGCGGCGAGGACTCGCCCAGGAAGTACGGCTTGAACTGCACCATGCCCGCGGTCGTGAGCAGGAGCGTCGGGTCGTCGGGCACGAGCGAGGACGACGGCACCAGCTGGTGGCCGCGCTCGCGGAAGTAGTCGAGGAACAGTCGACGGATGTCAGTGGTACGCACGGGAAGCCTCCGGCGGATCGGGACGGCGGCGGTGCCTCAACAGCTGAGGGACCTGGCAGATCAGGGACCGGGTGATCTCACCCACGCCGAGCCGGACCGAGGGGCCGGACTGCGGACTCAGCTCATGCCGAAGACCCCAGCGCCCAGCTCGGCGCACCTAGCTCGCTGTCCCACGCGCGTCATGCCGCGACTTCTCCTCGCATACGTTCGTTCGACCCCATTATGGGCGCGCCGTTCAGGGCTCATCCACCGGGTTTCCCGGGGCGGGTTCGATGGACGGCAGACAGGCCGGCCCGCAGCAGGCCGGCACCGAGCCCGACCGAGCGGTAGTGGATCGCGAGCAGATGCTCCTGGCTCCTGCCAGAGTGCCTGCCGGAGTGCCAGCCGGAGTGCCAGCCGGAGTGCCAGCCGGAGTAGTGGTCACGGTGCCCCTTGATCGTCTGGCGCCACTGCGATCGGCGAGCCGGACGTCTCGGCGAGGCGTGGGAGCGCGTCGCCGATCGGTATGCGGACCACCGCCGCGGCGGCCGCATCATAGGGCGTCGGTTGGGCGTTGACGATGACGAGCTTCGCGCCCGCCGCGACCGCGACGTCGCACAGTCCGGCCGCCGGATGCACCTGCAACGACGTACCCACGGCCAGGAGGACGTCACATGATGCCGCGGCGCGCGCCGCCTGCTCGAGCACCTCCCGATCCAGCGACTGCCCGAACGAGATCGTCGCCGACTTCTGGATACCGGCACACTCCAGGCACCGTGGGTCGGGCTCACCCGCCTCGACCCGCGCGAGTACGTCGGCCATCGGCGTACGCACCTCACACTCCAGGCAGACCGCCCACCAGACCGTGCCGTGGAGCTCGATCACGTTCTCCGAGCCGGCCCGCTGGTGCAGACCGTCGATGTTCTGGGTGAGGAGCGTGCGGACGACGCCGGCGGACTCGAGCGCCGCCAGCGCCCGGTGGGCAGCGTTCGGCCGCGCGGTCCAGGCGGGGTGCTTCTGCCGCTGCCGCCAGGCTTCGATTCGTACGGCGGGATCGGCCAGGTAGTCGGCCAGCGTCGACAGCCGCTCGGCACGGGGGTTGGTGGTCCACACTCCCGCCGGTCCGCGGAAGTCGGGAATTCCGGAGTCCGTCGAGACACCCGCACCGGTGAGCACCGTCACCGCCCGAGCTGAGCGCAGCCAGCGCCCTACGCCTGCGAGGTCGACCACGTCGTCTCCAGACATGCCTCCGACCGTACGCTCACGCCGACGCGGGCCGGTCCGCGTGTCCGCCGGTGGATGGGCAGCCCGGCCCAGCGACCGGCCCAGCGACCCGCCCAACGACCGGCCCTGTGTGCGGAACGTGATCATGATGCGGGAAGGTGCACCGGGATGCCCCAAATTTCGCCGGACACTTACAGTTTCTGCATGCAATGCGTGACCACCATGAGGCAGGATGATGCACCGTGGATCTTGGGGTGCGGGACCGAGTGTTCCTTCTCAGCGGAGCAAGTCGGGGGCTTGGCCGGGCAACCGCCGAGGTCCTCGTCGCCGAGGGCGCCTATGTGGTGATCTCCGCCCGCGGCGAAGACGGCGTCCAGCGCGCTGCCGCGAGTCTGGGCACCGCGCGCGCCGTCGGCGTCGCCGCCGACAACGCCGACCCGGCGTCGGCCGAACGCCTGGTCGCCACCGCGATGGCCAAGTGGGGACGCCTCGACGGTGCCCTCATCAGTGTCGGCGGCCCACCTGCCGGAAGCGCACTCGACTCCGACGAAGACCAGTGGCGGGCGGCATTCGAGTCGGTCTTCCTGGGTGGGCTACGCCTCGCCCGGGCAGTTGCGGCGGCGTGTCGTGACGGCGGGTCGATTGGGTTCGTCCTGTCGAGCTCGGTGCGCCAACCCATCCCGAACCTCGCCATCTCCAACGGCCTGCGACCGGGACTTGCCGGCCTGTCCAAGACACTGGCCGACGAACTCGGTCCGGCCGGTGTGCGCGTCAACGGCCTCTTGCCCGGCAGCTTCGACACTGAGCGTAGTCGCGAACTTGCCGCGCAGAGTGCCGATCCCGAGGCCCTCCGGCGACGTCGCGAGGCGGAGATACCGCTGCGTCGCTATGGCTCACCGCCGGAGTTCGGCCGGGTCGCGGCCTTCATCTTGTCGCCGGTGGCGTCCTACATCACTGGGACCACCGTCGCTGTTGACGGCGGCGTGCTCCGCACCATCTGAACGCGCCGCACCAACCATCTGAACGCACCATTTGAACGCACCGGTGTCGCGCTGCGTCCCATCGTCTGCGCGCGGCGTGGCAACCAGGAGCAACACCCGCTCCAGGGCAACGCTCTTCTGCAACAGGCGCGATCCGCCCTCGACACCAGGTGTCGGGACTGGGGTGTGGGCGTCCACACCCCAGTCCCACGTCGGCGCTAGACCCGCACCTTCTTGGTGCGCGTAGCGCCACCCCTGCTGCGAAGTCTCACCCCCGACTCACTCAGCAGCCGGTGCACGAACCCGTAGGACCGGCCCGTCTCCTGAGCGATGGTGCGGATGCTCTTTCCGCCGTCGTACTTCTTCCTGAGGTCCGCCGCGAGCTTGTCCCGCTGCGTTCCGGTGACCCGTACGCCCTTCTTCAGAGTCTCGGCCACGCCTGCCTCCCGCTGACGAGTGTGATGGTCGCGTTCGGCTTTCCGTTCGCCGACCCGCCCCAGTGATGCCGACGTATCGGTCACGCGCTCACGTCGCGCTCGGTCTCATTCACCGACAGCTCACGCTCACGTGGTACCGATGGCGTACAGCATTCGATCAATACCAATGCCCCATGATCCGCCGACCCATGCCTCGTTACCAACGGAAGATCGGCCGTGTCGCGCCAATATTATTTTCTCTTCTGTTGCGGACAGGCACGGTGGGGGCGGACGTCCCGGCCAGGATTCTGGGGTCAGGCGAGGCTTACAAGATCAACATATTCGGTGTTCCAGAGATCTTCAACGCCATCGGGTAGAAGCAATACCCGCTCGGGTTCGAGGGCCGCGACCGCACCCTCGTCGTGGGTGACGAGGACGATCGCCCCTTTGTACGACCGAATTGCACCAAGAATTTCCTGTCGCGAGACCGGATCGAGGTTATTTGTCGGTTCGTCGAGCAGGAGGACGTTGGCCGCGGAGCAGACGAGCCGCGCGAGCGCGAGGCGGGTCTTCTCACCGCCGGAAAGCACGGCCGCCGGCTTGTCCACGTCATCACCGGTGAACAGGAACGAACCGAGGACGCGGCGCGCCTCCCTGTCGGTGAGATCCGGTGCGGCCGAGGCCATGTTCTCTCCGACGGTACGCCGGATATCGAGGGTCTCGTGTTCCTGCGCGTAATAGCCAAGCTGCAAACCGTGTCCGGCCTCGACGATTCCGGTGTCGGGACTTTCCGTGCCGGCGAGAATACGCAGCAACGTCGTCTTGCCTGCACCGTTGAGGCCGAGAACCACGACTCGGCTCCCCTTGTCGATGGCGAGGTCGACGTCGGTGAAGACCTCGAGAGACCCGTACGACTTGGACAAACCGGTCGCTGTCAACGGCGTCTTGCCACATGGTGCGGGCTCGGGCAGCCGGATCTTCGCCACGCGGTCGGATCGTCGTTCGGGTTCGAGGTCGGCGATCAGGCGCTCGGCCCGGCGGGCCATGTTCTTCGCCGCGACCGCCTTGGTGGCCTTCGCCCGCATCCGGTCGGCCTGGGCCATGAGGGCCTGAGCCTTGCGTTCGGCGTTGCTGCGTTCGCGCTTGCGGCGCCGGTCGTCAGCCTCGCGCTGGGTGAGGTAGATCTTCCAGCCGACGTTGTGGATGTCGAGCTCTGCCCGGTTGGCGTCGAGGTGAAAGACGCGGTTGACAGTCGCCTCCAACAGCCCGACGTCGTGGCTGATCACCACGAGTCCGCCTTTGAACGCACGGAGGAACTCCCGCAGCCAGCCGATCGAGTCGGCGTCGAGGTGGTTCGTCGGTTCGTCCAGCAGCAGCGTGTCGGCGCCGGAGAAGAGGATGCGGGCGAGTTCGATCCGGCGTCGCTGGCCGCCGGAGAGGGTACGCAGTGGCTGGCCGAGCACCCGGTCGGGCAGGCCGAGGTTGGCGGTCACCTGCGCGGCTTCTGACTCCGCTGCGTAACCGCCCCGGGCGAGGAACTCGGTCTCGGCCCTGGCGTACTTCCGCATCGCCCGGTCCTGAGCCGCGCTGTCACGCTCGCGCCCGGCCGCGCCCGCCATTTCCAACTCGGTCGACCGGAGTTCGCGTACCGCGTCGTCGAGACCGCGGGCGGAGAGCACCCGATCGCGGGCGGTGACGTCGAGGTCACCGGTGCGCGGGTCCTGGGGTAGGTAGCCGACGGATCCGACCCGGGTCACGTCACCGCTCGCCGGGATGCCGTCACCGGCGAGGACCCGGGTCAGCGTGGTCTTGCCGGCGCCGTTGCGGCCGACGAGGCCGACCTTGTCGCCGGGAGAGACGCGGAAAGATACGTCGGAGAGGAGGAGTCGCGCACCCGCGCGGAGTTCGAGGTTGCTGGCCGTGATCACTTGAGAACGCTCCGGAGCCGATCGGACACAGGGGACACGTGGGCGAAGGAGTGTCCGATCAAGCACAGCGGATGAGCATGCGGACCAGTCTAGAGAACGAGCCGCGCGTCCCGCCTCCGGGTTTCCTCCGTCCTCCACCAGAGCGCCCCCCCCACCACCCCCCCCCCCCCACCCGCGCGCCCCCCCCACCGGAGCGCCCCCCCCCCCAGATCGCCCCACCCCCCCGGATCGCCGCGCACCTGCCGTACAGCGCTGGCCGAGGTGCAAATGACCACGCTGGGCATGCCTGTGGTAGCCGAAAGGGCGTCGTCGCCCGGCTGGGCGGCCACAGGCATGCCCAGCGTGGTCATTTGCAACTCGCGGCCGCTGCGGCATTGTCGGATCGCTCCAAGCCTGCGGCCGGGAGGTTGGCGATGGCGGGAGCGGGCATCGCACGTCGACGCGCCTACGCTCGGACTGCCGACGCCCGAACAGACGTAAGCCTGCCGAAGGAGCCGCCCGTGCCCTCCCGTCGCCGACTACCGACGCGTGACCTCGCCGTCATCGCCCTGTTCGCGGCCCTCATCGCCGCGCTAGGCCTTCCCGGTTCGTTCAACCTCTTCGGCAACGCCGTCCCCATCACGGCGCAGACCCTCGGCGTCATGCTGGCCGGGTCGATCCTCGGCGCGCGTCGCGGGTTCCTCGCGGTGGCGACGTTCGGCGTCCTCGTCCTCGCCGGCCTGCCGCTGCTCGCGGGCGGACGCGGCGGGATCGGCGTCCTCGCCGGCCCGTCGGCCGGCTACTTCCTCGCGTTCCCGTTGGGCGCCTGGGTCACCGGCTGGCTGACCGAGAAGACGATGCCGCGGTACACGCTGCCCGTCGGGTTCATCGCCAACGTCGTCGGTGGCATCGCCGTCGTCTACGCCATCGGCATCCCCGTGCAGGCCGCCCGCACCGGAACGTCGGGCCTGGTGGCCACCATGGTGGCCGCGGCGGTCTTCCTGCCCGGTGACCTCATCAAGGCCGCGGTCGCCACCGTCGTCGCCAAGGGCGTGCATGCCGGCTATCCCACATTGCGTACGCCGCGTTCAGGAGGCACATCCACGAGTGGGGCCTCTGAGGGGACGGCAGGGGGTACGGTGCGAAACGATGGCCATCTTCCGTGACGTGGCCCGCCGCGCGGCGACCGAACCTGAGCGGCCGGCTGTCGTCGGTCCGTGCGGTCCCCTGAGCTTCGGCGCGCTCGCCGACCGGGCGTCCGAGCGCGCTGACGCGCTCGCCGCGGAGGGCGTGGGGCCTGGAGGCGTGGTCATCTCCTTCGACGGCGAGCCAGTCCGCCTGCTGGTCGACCTGATGGCCGCCGAACGCGTGGGTGCCAGCATCATCGTCGCCGACTCCGCATGGCCGCACGCCATGCGCGGTCCCGCCCTCGACGCCGCGACCGCGGCCGCCGAACGCCATGGCGGAGCGGGGTGCCTGGTCGTCTTCACCTCCGGCAGCACGGGCGTCCCGCGGCCGGTCGTGCGTACGCAGGAGTCGTGGACGTACAGCTTTCCGGCGTTCTCGGCGCTCACCGGCGTCGACGCCACTGACACTGTGCTGATCCCCGGCCGGATGTCGGGAACCCTTTTCCTCTTCGGCGCGCTGCACGCCCTCGTCATGGGTGCGGCGATCCACCCGTTGTCGCACTGGTCGCCCACGCTCGCGACGGAGGCGACGGCGAGTTGCACCACGGCTCACGTCGTACCCGCCATGCTCGGCGTCCTCGCCGGCCGGGCCGACCCGGCGACCAGTCGGCTCCGGCGGGCGGTCTGTGCCGGCGCACACCTCGCCCCCACAGTGGAGGCGGTAGCGGGTGCGGCCGGGATCGAGGTCATCGACTACTACGGCGCGGCCGAGCTGTCGTTCGTCGCGCTCCGCCGGCGTGGTTCTCCCCCGGGCGCGATGCGGCCGTTCCCCGATGTAGAGGTCGAAATCCGTGACGGCGTGATCTGGGCGCGGAGTCGGTACCTCGCCAAGGGACTCGACCTCTCCGCCGACGGGTACGCGAGCGTCGGCGACCACGGCTGCCTCGAGCCCGACGGCACCCTCATCGTCACCGGTCGTTCGAACCAGTCGATCAACTGCGGCGGGGCGACCATCGCCGCCGAGGCGGTCGAACGCGCTCTTCGCCTCGCGTCCGGTGTCGCCGACGTCGCCGTCGTCGGCACGCCGCACGATGAACTCGGGCAGGTCGTGGTCGCGGTCGTCGAGCCGGACGGCCCAGGCGGTGTCGCCCTGGCGACCTTGCGGGCCGCGATCGCCGACCAACTGCACCCTTCCCATCGACCACGGGTGTGGTACGAAGTCGACCGGCTCCCACGTGCCGGCTCGGGCAAGGTCGCCCGCGCCGAGGTCATCGCCGGACTCGCGGACGGCAGCCTTGTCATCCGGGCACTTACGTGAACACTCTGAACCACGTGGAAGCCGCCCCGCCCGAACGCACGGACCCGAACGCCCCGGCGATCGTGGCGGCCAGGCGTACCCCCCTCGGCAGCCGAGGCCGCGGGCTCGCCGACGTGCGGGTGGAACAGCTGGCCGCGCCCGTTCTCCGCGCGCTGGTCGACGACCTTGGCCTCTCACCCCGGCACGTCAGCGAGGTCGTCCTCGGCAACTGCATGGGTCCCGGCGGCAATGTGGCGAGGGTGGCCGCACTCGCGGCCGGACTCGGCCCCGGCGTGCCGGGCCTGACGGTCGACCGCCAGTGCGGCAGCGGGCTGGAGGCGATCACCCTCGCGGCAGGGTTGGTCCAGGCCGGGAGGGGTACGGTCTACCTCGCCGGCGGCGCGGAGAGTGCCTCGACGGCGCCGATCCGCAGCTGGCCCGCACGAGCGGGCGGGCAGGACGGCGAGCCGCAGCGCTACGAACGGGCGCCGTTCGCTCCCCCGCCATTTCCCGATCCGGAGATGGGCGAGGCCGCGGACCTGGTGGCCCACGAGGCCGGCATCTCCCGAATCCGCCAGGACGCCTACGCGGCGCGAAGCCACGCGAGGGCGGTCGCGGCCATGGAGGCGAAGCGGTTCGCCGACGAGCTCGTTCCGGTCGGCGGGCTCGATCATGACGAACGCCCGCGCGCCGGTCTCACGTCGGCCCGGCTGGCCCGGCTGCGTCCCGCGTTCGTCCCGGACGACGCAGGCGGAACGGTCACCGCCGGCAACTCCTGCGGCGTCAACGACGGCGCGGCAGCGGTCGCCGTCGTCCCTGAACGCCTGCGGGCGCGGCACAACTGGCCGGGCCTGCGCATCCTCGACTGGGCGTGCACGGGTACCGACCCGGGCCGGCCGGGTCTGGGTCTGGTCGCCACGGTTCGCCAAGTGCTCGACCGGCAGGGGCTGGGCATGGACGACATCGGCGCGATCGAGTTCGTGGAGGCCTTCGCCGGACAGGTGCTGGCCTGCGCCGACGCGCTCGACCTCGACCCCGACCGGCTCTGTCCCGAGGGCGGCGCACTGGCGCTCGGCCATGCCTGGGGCGCGACCGGCGCTGTCGTGATGGTCCGGCTCTTCACCCGGATGGTGCGCGACGACGGCCCGTCGCTCGGACTCGCCGCGGTTTCCGTCGGCGGTGGCATGGGCGTCGCCGCACTGGTACGCCGCGTGGGCCCGTCTTCCAAGAGGCGGCGCAGCGGCACCGGGAGCGACCGGTGATCGAGTTGCGGGGCGTCTCCCACCACTACGGCTCCCGGCGGGTCCTGGCCGATCTCGACGTACGCCTGACCGAGCAGCGGATCGGTGTCGTCGGTGCCAACGGGTCCGGCAAGTCGACCTTCGCGCGGCTGCTCAACGGCCTGGTGGTGCCGACCCACGGCACAGTGGAGGTCGACGGTTTCGACACCCGGACCGACGGCCGCGAGGTCCGCCGGCGGGTCGGCTTCGTCTTCACCGATCCCGATGCCCAGGTGGTCATGCCGACCGTCGGTGAGGACGTGGCGTTCGGTCTGCGCCGGCTCGGCCTGCCCCGCGAGGAGGTGTCCCGGAGAGCGCAGGCCGCGCTCGAGGCGTACGGTCTCGCCGACTACGCCGATCATCCCGCCCACCTGCTCTCCGGTGGCCAGCTGCAACTGCTCGCCCTCGCCGGGGTTCTCGTGACCGAGCCCACCACGCTGGTCTGTGATGAGCCGACCACGTTGCTCGACCTGCGCAACGCACGGATGGTCACGGACCTGCTCCGCCGGCTTCCTCAGCAGGTCGTCCTCGTCACGCATCACCTCGAACTGCTTGACGGGTTCGAGCGCGTTCTCGTCCTCGACCACGGGCGCCTGGTCGCCGACAGCACCGCGGACGACGCGGTCGACGCCTACCGGAAGCTGCTCACATGAACGCCGCCCTTCCCGGTCACGGCGGTCTGGGCCTCTACCAACCGGGGTCGTCGCTCCTGCACCGGCTTCCGGCCGGCGCGAAGCTCACCGCGCTCGCCGTCGCGGCGGTGGTCATCCTGCGGATCACCGCCGTGTCCACCCTCGGCGTCGCTGTCGTGCTCACCCTGGCTCTGGTGACGGCCGCGCAGATCCCCTGGCGGGTGGGCTTCGCGCAGGTCCGCCCGGTCTGCTGGTTCGCCGTACCGCTCCTGGCGTTCCAGTGGGTGAGCGCCGGACCCGCCCACGCGGTCCTCGTCGTCGGTCAGCTGCTCGTCCTGGTGGCGCTCGCAGCGCTGGTCACGCTCACGACCCGGGTCACGGCGATGCTCGACGCGTTCGAGTCGGCCCTGCGTCCGTTCGAGCGGGTCGGCGTCAGCCCGATGCGGGTCGGTCTCGTGCTGGCCCTCACGGTGCGTTGTATCCCCCTGGTCGCCCAGACGTACGCGGAAACCCGGGAAGCGCAGCGTGCCCGTGGCCTCGAACGCAGCCCGGTCGCCCTCGCGGTGTCCCTCGTCGTACGCCTGCTCAAGAAGGCCGACGCCATGGGTGACGCGCTCGCAGCCCGTGGCCTCGACGACTGAAGGGCTGGACGTCGAAGTCACTCCACGGGTGGGCTGGCCAGGGCAATCTGTGCGGCCACGCCGTCGCGGGTCGCACCGAGGGCCTCGGAGATCGACCATGCCGTGGCCGCGACGACCGGGCCGAGGCGTTCCATCCGTACGTTGGGCATCCGTACCTCTGGCGCGGAGACACTGATCGATGCCGCCGGAACGTCGGAGCCGTCGAAGACGACGGCCGCGATCGTCCGGATACCCGACGTGCGCTCGGAGTAGGAGAGCGCGAAGTTGTGGGCCCGGATCTCGGCCAGCTGCTTGCGAAGGAGCACCGGGTCGGTGACCGTCGTCGGGGTCGCGGCCGGTATCGGCCGGGCGAGGATCGACTCCTGCACGGCATGGGCGAGGTGCGCGAGGAGTGCCTTGCCGGGCGCGCCGAGAGGCAGCGGGATCGGTGCGCCGAACTCGGTGTAACTGCGGCGCAGCGGCTGGCGGCTCTCCACCTGGTCGATGACCGCGCGGTCATGGGTGGGCAGCAACACGTGCAGACCGATGGTCTCGTCGATCTCGTCGCGGAGCCGCCGCATCGCCGGGAGGGCGGCTTCGCGCACACTCGTCGCCATCGCTCCTCCGCGGGCGAGCTGGACCAGAAGCGAGCCCAGGGCATAGCGGCGGTCGCGGGTCTGGCGTACCAATCGGTTGTCCTGCAGCGCGCCGAGCAGCCGGTGCGTCGTGCTCGTCGACAGTCCGGTCATCCGGGCGATGTCGCTGATGCCCAGCTCGGGATGGCGGGCGTCGAAGCAGCGCAGAATCGTGACGGCGCGATCGATGGACTGCACGCCTCGACGACGCGCGGGCGTCTCGGATGCGCCCACCTCCGCGCCTGGGGATTCGGGTCCGTTCGGGCCCGCGCCGCCGCCGGGAACGCCGGAGCCCAGGACGCCACCCGATGTGTTCGGATCCTGCCAGTCCGTTGACGTCACCCTGCCTCCCTGCCTAGTGTTCCTGAATTACAGGATGTTATCCCACTTTGCGGCATCCATCGCTTTTGTGGCAAGCACCGATCTTGACCAATTGCACGAACTGACCAAGTGCACGGATTCGTGGCAGCACGGGAGGAATGCCGAACATGTTGCCCCTTGACGGATTCAGGGTTCTCGACCTGACCCGGTTCCTGTCCGGGCCGTACGCGACGATGGTTCTCGCCGAACTCGGCGCCGACGTGATCAAGATCGAGCAGCCGATCACCGGTGACGACTCCCGGCGGCTCAGCCCCAAGGTCAACGGCGAGAGCTATCCGTTCGCCATGCCCAACCGGAGCAAGCGCAGCGTCTCCCTCGACCTGAAGGCCGACCGGGGCAGGGAGGCGTTCCTCCGCCTCGTCGACGGCGCCGACCTGGTGATCGAGAACTTCCGGCCCGGCGTCGTCGCCCGGCTCGGCATCGACTACGAAGTCCTGCGTGCCCTGCGACCGGACCTGCTCTACTGCTCGATCAGCGGCTACGGCCAGAACGGGCCCTACCGCGACCGGCCGGGCTTCGACATCATGGCGCAGGGCGCCGTCGGGTTCCTTCGCATGACCGGGCATCCCGACGGACGGCCGGCGAAGGTCGGCATCGCGGTCAACGACCTCGCCGCCGGCGCAACGGCCGTCTACTCGATCCTCGCAGCCGTTCTCCTCCGCCAGCGCACCGGAAAGGGGCAGCACATCGACGTCTCGCTGGTCGAAGCCGGCCTCGCCTGGACGGTGTGGGAGTCCGGTGCCTGGTTCGGCGGCGGCGAACGCCCCGCACCCACCGGCACCCGACACCGCCGGTCGACGCCGTACCAGGCCTACCGCACCGCCGACGGCTACGTCACGATCGGGGCCAACAACGACCGGCTGTGGGAGCGCCTCGTCACCGGTGTACTCGACCGGCCCGAGTGGCTCGACGACCCCCGTTTCCGCACGCTCCCCGACCGGCTGAGCAACATCGACGACCTCGAACGCGAGATCGAGGCGATCACCACCCACCGTCGTACGCAGGAATGGATCGACGCACTCGACAAGGCAGGTGTCCCCGGCGGACCCGTCCTCACCTACGACGAGGCATTGGCCGATCCCCACGTGCGGGCCCGCGGCATGGTGGTCAACCTCGACCATCCGATCATCGGGGCGATGAACACCATCGGGCCACCCACGAAGTTCAGTGAGTTCGACTTCGCCGTCAGGGCTCCGGCGCCGTGGCTCGGCCAGCACACGGTCGAGGTCCTCACCGAGGCGGGGCTCGCCGACGACGAGATCGCGGCGTTGTTCGCCGACAGCATCGCGTTCGACGCCCATCCGGAGATGCAGCGGCATCGCAGGCCCGCCCCCCAGACCTCCACCACTCCCTACGACCGCGCAGGTGTCGAATCGTGAACTCCGCCAGCCATGCCGACCGTTTCGCCGCTCCAGACGGCGACCTTGTTCTGCGGCGGGACGGTGCCGTCGCCACCGTGCTGCTCAACCGCCCGGACAGCCACAACGCCATCACCCTCGACATGTACACCGCTCTCCCCGACCTCTTCGGCGTAATCGCGGCCGACGAGTCGGTGAAGGTGGTGGTCCTGCGGGGTGCGGGCGTCCGGTCGTTCGCGTCCGGGGCGGACATCAGCGAGTTCGAACGCGTCCGCGGCGACGCCGAGAAGGCCCGCGTCTACAACGACCGGGTGGCCGCGGCCGAGCAATCCATCGAAGAGCTCGACAAACCCACGATCGCGATGATCCACGGCTACTGCATCGGCGGAGGCGCGGGGCTCGCGTTCGCGGCCGACCTGCGCTTCGGCGACGAGCGCACCACGATGGCCATCACCCCGGCCAAGCTCGGTCTCGTCTACAGCCTCGAGTCCACGAAGCGGCTGGTCGACCTGGCGGGACCGTCGCGGGCGAAGTGGATCCTCATGTCCGGCGAGAAGATGTCGGCGGCCGAAGCACTGCGGGTCGGACTGCTCGACGAGGTGACGCCGGTCGACGACCTGGAGAAGCACACCTACGACTTTGCCCACCTGCTCACCACGCGCGCCCAGTACAGCGTCCGGGCGGCGAAGACGATCGTCAACCGGATCGTCGCCGGGCAAACCACCGAGGACGCGGTGACGACCGACCTGCGTAACACCTCGTTCGACACCGCCGACTACGCCGAAGGGGTCCGCGCCTTTCTCGACAAGCGCACTCCGCGGTTCGGCTGAGGGCCACCCGGCCACGCCGATCCGGCGTACGACCGGAACGAAGGGAGCCTTGCAATGACGCATGCGTACCCGAGAAGAACGTTCCTCGCCCTGGGTGCCGCGGCTGTCGGCGTGGCGGGGTGTGCCGACGGAGCCGCGACGGGCGGGGGCGAGGCCGACTACCCGTCGGAGGACCTGGACTGGACGATCGCGTTCGGCCCAGGAGGCGGCAACGACATCATGTCCCGCACCATGGTCGACATCCTCGAGCGGGAGAAGCTCTATCCCGAACACATCGCGGTCCAGAACCGCGAGGGTGGCAGCGGCGCGACGGGCTGGGGCCACGTCTTCAGAAAGTCCGGCGATCCCTATGTCATCTCGACCACGTCGGGATCGTTCCTCACCACGCCGCTGGAGTCCGATCCGGGCTGGACTCCTACCGACTTCACTCCGGTCGGCCTCTTCGCGACCGACGCCGCGCTGCTGGTCGTCAATGCCGGGAGCGGTCTGGCGACCTGGCAGCAGTGGGTCGACCATGCCAAGGGCAAGGGCACCGTCGCGGTCGGCGGCATCGGCACCGTCAACGTCGACTTCATCCTCCACGACATGTTCGCCGCGAAGGCCGGTTACAAGATCGACTACGTACCGTTCAACGACGAGGGGCAACTGCTCACCGCCCTGACGTCGAAGTCCCTCGAGGCGGTGGTCTCCAACCCGGGCGAGGTGATGGGCCAGATCGACGCCGGCGACATGGTGCCGCTGCTCTTCACCGGGCGCGAGTCACCGGCGAAGCTGTCCGACGTACCCACCGGTGAGTCGCTCGGGTTCACCGAGCTTCCCACCATGCCGCGCGGACTGATCCTGCCGCCGGAGGTGCCGGACAACGCCCGGCAGTGGTGGATCACCACGATGAAGAAGCTCGTACGGACCGAGAAGTGGAAGGCCTACCTGCGCGACAACCTTCTCGTCGAGGACGTCCGCTGGGGCGACGACTTCGGCCAGTTCATCGCCGACACCTCCAAGGAGCTGGAGGAGATCCTGCGCGAACGCGGTGCGATATGAGGCTTCGGCGGCTCGGCGCTCGTGGCATGTTCCTCGGCGTGCTCGCGGGCGTGCTTGCCGGATACTCCGTTCTGTCCTGGGACATGGCATGGCGGATGCCCTCGGGGCAGATCGGTCCGGGGTTCTTCCCACGGCTCATCGGTGTGGCCGCGCTCGTCCTCTGCCTCGTCGCCTTGTGGCGACACGATCCTGGGGACGGGGCCGACACCGGAGCCGACACCGGGACCCCGACTCATCCGCCCCTGTTGGCTGGCGCTGTCTGTGCGTGTGTGGGCTTCTTCGTCCTGTTGGCCGTCGCTGGCGCACTTGTCGGCGGGGTGGTGTTTCTCTCCGGCGCGCTGATGCTGCTCAATCCCGGGCGCCGCCGGCTCGTCGGAAACGCCGCTCTCGGTGTCGGCCTGCCGGTCACGCTCTACGTGCTCTTCGAGAGGGTCCTGGACGCCCAGCTGCCCTCCGGAATCTTCTAGAAGGAGCGCCCGCGCATGGGGATCCTGGAGCATCTCGCGACGGGCATCGCGACGGTCCTCAGCCCGCAGAACCTCGTCCTGCTCGCCCTGGGCGTCCTGGTCGGCATGGTGATCGGTGTCATGCCCGGTCTCGGCCCGTCCGCGGGTATCGCCATCCTGCTGCCGTTGACGTTCTCCCTCGATCCGACCGGTGCGATCGTCATGCTCGCCGCGATCTACTACGGCGCGATGTACGGCGGCACGATCACGTCGGTACTCATCAACACACCGGGCGAGTCGGCGACCGTCGCCAGCACGTTCGACGGCTATCCCCTTGCCCGCCGGGGCCGAGCCGGTCCCGCACTCGTCATGGCCGCGGTCGCGTCGTTCGTCGCCGGCACGATCGGGACCCTGCTCATCAGCGTCGCGGCGCCGTTGCTGGCGTCGGTGACGTCGCGGTTCGGCCCGCCGGAGCTCTTCCTGCTGGTGCTCGCCGGCCTGCTCACGTTGGTCGTCGTCATCGGCCGGAACCGTCTGCTTGGTGGGCTCTCCGCTCTCATGGGCTTCGTCCTGGCGACGGTGGGCGTGGACATCGGCGGCGGCGAGCAGCGGTTCACGTTCGGCTCGCCAGAACTCATCAACGGCATCGACTTCATCCCGGTCGCCATCGGGATCTTCGGGCTCGGCGAGGTGTTCCACACGCTCTACCGTGGTGGGCATCTGGAACGGCTCGGCTACTTCTCCGTCAGCGCCCGCGCCAAGGGATTCTGGCCGAACCGCGCCGATGTCCTCGAGTCGCGGGGGCCGATCCTGCGCGGCTCGTTCCTCGGCTTCTTCGTCGGCACGACGCCGGGAGCAGGGGCCACCGTTGCGTCCCTCATGTCCTACAGCGTGGAGAAGTCGCTCTCGGCGAAACCGGGGAGGTTCGGCAAGGGCGCCATGCCGGGTCTCGTCGGTCCGGAGGCGGCGAACAACGCCGCCTCGGCGGGTGCGATGGTTCCACTTCTGACGCTGGGAATTCCGGGCTCCGCGTCCACGGCCGTCCTGCTCGGTGGATTCCTGATGTGGGGCCTGCAGCCAGGTCCGTTGCTGATGGAACAGAACCCCGAGTTCGCGTGGGGCCTCATCGCGAGCATGTACCTTGGGAACGCGATGTTGCTGCTGGTCAACATCTTCTGCATTCCGGCGTTCGCGGGTATCGCACGGGTGCCGTTCCGCGTGCTCGCCCCGATCATCGTCGTCCTCTGTACGTTCGGCACCTTCACCGTCAACACCAGCATGGTCGACGTCGCCGTCATGATCGGGTGCGGGGTGCTCGGATTCTTCATGCGGCTCCACGGATTCTCCCCGGCCGCGCTCGTGGTCGCGCTGGTCCTCGGGCCGATCGCGGAGGAGAGCCTGCGTCAGACGATGATCATCTCTCAGGGCAGTCCCGACATCTTCGTCCAGCGGCCGGCCTCGATCGTGCTGCTGGCCCTGATGGTGGTCCTCGTCCTGCTCCCGGTACTCCTGTCCGGACGTCGGCGCCGGCATGGGCCGGCCCTGGACCAGGGTCGGGACGAAGACCAGAGGCGGCGTACGGATCAGGGTGGGGGCGAGGAACAGGGGGACGATCAGGAACCGGACCGGAGTTCGGCGACAACGCCGTAGTCCGACCGCTGCGACACGCCGGTGAAACTCACGGCGCGAAGCCGCTCCGCCGACCGCCGGTCCAGGACCACCGCCGACCGGGCGCCGGGCACCAGATGTGCCGGGTCTCCCTCCCGTTCCACCGCGGCCAGGAGCGCGCCCCATCGGCGACAGTGCCGCTGGAAGGTCTGCACGCCAAGGGATCGCCCTCGCGCCCGCTGACCCGCCCGGGCCTGCTCTGGTGTCGCATCGAGGAGCACGAGGTGCAGGACGCGACGCTCAGCAGCGACGAGGCGCCCCAGCAGGCTGCGTACCCATGGACGCGTACCGCAGTCGGGAACCATCACCGGACCTCCGTGCCGGATCGCCGCCCAGACGCGACCGTAGTGCACCGCGTGCACGGCCGGGCGCCACCAGGCGTAGGCATGGCTCCCCATGTACCGCTGCCAGCGGAAACGTTCCTGCTCGGAGTCGACGATCCGGACGCCTCCCCGCTGCTCCGGGAGGGGCTCGTCAGCGGCGGTCCCGGAAAGCCTGTGCAGAAGGGTGCTCTTGCCGGCACCTGGGATCCCGACGAGAACGACGACCGAGTCGACCGGATAGCGCAGGTGGTCAACACCCTTGTCGCGGAAATCGTGACACCCGGTGAGGGTCGCGTCGGTGTCGAAGAACATGCGGGTTCAACGCGCCTGGGGACCGCTGTCGTTCCTTCGAGCCGGCCTGGACGGATACGCTGCCGCCGGTAGCACTGATGGCCGACAGCCCGCCGCACCTCGCACCACCGAGTGCGTCAAGGCTGCGGACCTCACCTCCCGGTGGAAGGGGATCCATGCGTGTGGGCGTGATCTTGCCGTTGGGCGAGGAGTCGCAGCCGGGTGTGCCGCTGAGCTACGCCGACATCCGGTCCCTCGCGACCCGCGCAGAGGACGCCGGCCTGGACTCGGTGTGGGTCTATGACCACCTGCTCGGCGAGTCGACCGAGGATGCGTCGGCGTCGCCGTGGGAGGCATGGACGGTGATGAGCGCGCTCGCCGACGCCACGTCACGCGTACGCATCGGCGCGCTGGTGCTGTGTACGGCGTTCCGACCACCCGCCGTCCTCGCCCGGATGGCCGACACACTGCAGGAGATCAGCGGCGGCCGGGTGGTCCTCGGCCTGGGCGCGGGGTGGCACGAGCCGGAGTTCCAGGCGTTCGGGCTGCCGTTCGACCACCGGGTCGGCAGGTTCGCAGAGGCGCTGGAGATCATCACGACCATGCTGCGTACGGGCCGTGCGTCCGTGTCCGGTCGCTTCCACCACGCCGCCGACGCGCCCGTACGCATCCGCCCGGACCGGACCGGCCCGGAAGTGCTGGTGGCCGGAGTTCGGCCACGCATGCTCCGGCTCACCGCGGAGTACGCCGACAGCTGGAACCTCGCGTGGTTCGGCCTGCCCGGCGACCGGTTCCGGGAGGCGAACGCCGCCCTCACCGCCGCCTGCCAGGAGATCGGCCGCGACCCGGCGACGCTCGCCCGCACCGCCGGCATCCGGATCGCCGCTCCCGGCGGCCAGACCGCGAACCCCGACGGTGACGACCAGGATCCGGCGCGGGTCATCCGTGGCGACGCCGATCAGATCGCGGACGCCTTCGCCGCCTGGGAGTCCGAAGGCGTGTCGGAGCTCATCTGCTGGCCCGAGCCGAGCGAGGCGGCCAGTATCGATCTCGTCGCCGACGCGCTCGCCCGCTACCGCGCCCGGTAGTACGACGAGAGCTTCGATCGCGACTCGCTCCAAGCCGCCTCGCCGTTCACCGTTTTGCCCCGACCGGTCCGGTGATCGCCTAGCATCGGCCTGACGAGGCGCTGGTCTGCCGCACGCAGGTGGCATCCAAGCCTTTGCGACGGTGGGGCTTCGCCAGGTGGGACCGGCGAGGGAGCGGGGGGCGATGACGGCAACGAGAGAGTCGCAGGAGCAGGTCGTCCATCACGACGGCCGGATCGACCTCAGGGATCCGTCCGCCATTGTCGCGAGTCGGTACGCCAACGCCGAACTCGCACCGACGCCGACTAAGGACCGGCGCTGGACGACGTACAACTACACCGCCCTGTGGATGGGGATGGCGCACAACATTCCCGCGTACCTCCTCGCCTCGGGCCTGGTGGCGATCGGGATGAACTGGCTGCAGGCGTTCGTCACGATCACCCTCGCCAACCTGATCGTGCTCGTGCCGATGCTGCTCAACAGCCATGCGGGTACGAAGTACGGCATCCCGTTCCCCGTCTTCGCCCGCGCCTTCTACGGCGTCCGTGGCGCGAACCTTCCAGCCCTGCTGCGGGCGTTCATCGCCTGCGGGTGGTTCGGCATCCAGACCTGGATCGGTGGCCAGGCGATCTTCGTGATAGTCGGCAAACTGGCGGGGGTCGCGTGGATCGAGGCCACTGCTCTCGCCGGCCAGCCGTGGACCCTGTGGCTCAGCTTCGGTTTCTTCTGGGCGGTCCAGATGGTCCTCATCGCCCGCGGGATCGACGGCCTGCGACGGTTCGAGAACTGGGCTGCTCCGCTCGTCACCGTCGCGTTCCTCGCTCTCCTCGTCTACATGGTGATCGAGGCGGACGGGTTCGGTCCGATCTTCTCCCAGCCGTCGCAACTCGGCTGGGGCGTCGACTTCTGGACGGTCTTCTGGCCGTCGCTGATGGGCATGATCGCGTTCTGGGCGACCCTCTCGCTGAACATGCCCGACTTCACGAGGTTCTCGGGAGGCCAACGCCAGCAGGCGATCGGGCAGGTGCTCGGCCTGCCGACCACGATGGCGTTCATCTCGATCGTGTCGATCATGATCACCTCGGCCACGATCGTGGTCTACGGCGAGGCGGTCTGGGATCCGGTCGAGGTGGCCAGGCGCTTCGACCATCCGGTCATCGTCATCATCGGACTGGTCATGGCGATCCTCGCCACCATGTCGTGCAACGTCGCGGCCAACGTCGTCAGTCCGTCGTACGACTTCTCCAACGCGCTGCCGCGCTGGCTCACCTTCCGTACGGCCGGCCTGCTCACCGGCGTGATCGGCATCCTCATCCAGCCGTGGCGGCTGATCTCGGGCCCGAACGTCTACATCTTCGCCTGGCTGGGCTTCTACGGCGGGGTGCTCGCCTCCGTGGCCGGCGTCCTCATCGCGGGTTACTGGATCGTCGACCGCACCACCATCGCGCTCGGCGACCTGTACCGCGTCGGTGGGCGCTACTGGTACACCGCCGGCTGGAACTGGCGGGCGGTCGTCGCGACGGTCGTCGGCGCGGTCCTCGCGGTCGGCGGCGCCTACTCCGCGCCGGGCAAGGGGCCCTTCCCCGCCGACGGTCTGCTCCCCTGGCTCCGACCGTTGTACGACTACAGCTGGGCGGTGGGTCTGGCCGCGGGGCTCATCATCTACGTGGCGCTGTCCGCGACGCGACCAGCGTCCTCCACCCGAGCGGCGTCGTCCCACACGAAAGGAACGGGGAGTGTCTGACCATGCCTGACTCGAGAAGTACGCCGGGAACGGTGCGGGCCGCGCTCGTGCAGCAACGCTGGACCGGCGACAAGGACTCGATGATCGCGAACGCGGTCGCGCACATCCAGACGGCGGCCTCGCAGGGCGCGCAGGTCGTGTGTCTGCAGGAACTCTTCTACGGTCCGTACTTCTGCCAGGTGCAGGACGCCGACTACTACTCCTACACCGAGCAGATCCCCGACGGCCCGACGACGCAGCTGATGTGCGAGCTCGCCCGTCAGCACGGCATCGTGCTCGTGGTCCCGATGTATGAAGAGGAACAGCCGGGCGTCTACTACAACACCGCCGCTGTCATCGACGCCGACGGGCGCTACCTCGGCAAGCACCGCAAGAACCACATCCCGCAGGTGAAAGGTTTCTGGGAGAAGTTCTACTTCCGACCCGGGAACCTCGGCTATCCGGTGTTCGACACCGCAGTCGGGCGGATCGGTGTCTACATCTGCTACGAACGCCACTTCCCCGAAGGCTGGCGCGCGCTCGGACTCGCCGGCGCGCGGATCGTCTTCAATCCTTCGGCGACGAGCCGCGGCCTCTCGCAGTATCTGTGGCGGCTCGAGCAGCCGGCTGCCGCTGTCGCCAACGAGTACTTCGTCGGGGCGCTCAACCGCGTCGGCGTCGAACCCCTGGGAGACAACGACTTCTACGGCCAGTCGTACTTCGCCGACCCGCGCGGGCAGGTGGTCGGCGACGCCGCATCCGACACCGACGACGAGGTGGTCGTCCGCGACCTCGACATGGCGGTGCTGTCCGAGGTGCGTGATCTGTGGGCCTTCTACCGCGACCGGCGGCCCGAGACCTACGACTCTCTCGTGACGCCGTAGGTCGAAGGGACGCAGGCGATGAACACCGTCATCCGCAACGGAATCCTCCTCTCGACCACCGGCGCGACCCCCGCCGACGTGCTCGTCGCCGGTGAGAAGGTCGCGGCGGTCGCGGCGCCCGAGTCCGGCCTCGCCGACACCTGGGCGGCGGGTGCGGACCGGGTGATCGACGCCACGGGGAAGTACGTCCTGCCCGGTGGCATCGACGTCCACACGCACATGGAGATGCCCTTCGGCGGAACGCATTCAGCCGACACGTTCGAGACCGGTACCACCGCCGCCGCCTGGGGCGGCACCACGACCATCGTCGACTTCGCGGTGCAGCCCAAGGGCACGTCCCTGCTGTCGGCGTTGGAGGCATGGCACGGGAAAGCCGCCGGCAAGGCCGCGGTCGACTATGGCTTCCACATGATCATCTCCGACGTCAACGACGCCACGCTGAAGGAGATGGACGCCTGCGTCGGGGCCGGAGTGAACTCCTTCAAGATGTTCATGGCCTACCCCGGAGTGTTCTACGCGACCGACGGCGAGATCCTGCGGGCGATGCAGAAGGCGAAGGACATCGGCGCGACGATCATGATGCACGCCGAGAACGGCATCGCGATCGACCAGTTGGTCGTCCAGGCGTTGGCCGAGGGTCGGACCGATCCTGTACACCACGGCACGACCCGGCCGCCGGAGCTCGAAGCGGAAGCGACCCACCGGGCCATCACCCTGGCGAAGGTCACCGGGGCGCCGCTCTACATCGTCCACCTGTCGGCGAGCCAGGCGCTCAGTGCCGTCGCCGCTGCCCGCGACACCGGGCAGAACGTGTTCGCCGAGACCTGTCCGCAGTACCTCTTCCTGTCCCTCGACGACCTCGGTCGGCCGGACTTCGAGGGTGCGAAGTACGTCGCCTCGCCACCGCTGCGCCCCGTCGAGCATCAGGACGAGCTGTGGCGTGGGCTGCGGACGAACGACCTGAGCGTCGTGTCAACCGACCATTGCCCGTTCTGCTTCAAGGACCAGAAGCAGCTCGGCAAGGGTGACTTCTCGAAGATTCCCAACGGAATTCCGGGCGTGGAACACCGGATGGATCTGTTGCACCAGGGCGTCGTCCGCGGCGAGATCTCGTTGGGTCGTTGGGTGGAGATCGCCTCGACGACGCCCGCGCGGATGTTCGGCCTCTATCCCCGCAAGGGCGTGATCGCGCCCGGGTCCGATGCCGACATCGTGGTCTACGACCCGCGGGCACGACAAACCCTGTCGGTGCGTACGCATCACATGGCCGTCGACTATTCGGCGTACGAAGGAATGTCGATCACCGGCCGGGTCGAGACGGTGCTTTCGCGCGGGCGGATCATCATCACCGGTGGGGAGTTCCACGGTCGGGCGGGCCACGGTGGGTTCCTCGCCCGCGACCTCTGCCAGTACCTCACCTGAGCGAGCGCCTGCACTCAGGCCCGCTCGCATCGTCGACAACACACGCAGGAAACTTGGGGGACGCATGGAATTCGGGGTGGTCCTGCAGAACGATCCGCCGGCCCGTGACGTCGTCGACCGGATGCGGCTGGCGGAGGGCAACGGCTTCAGCTACGGCTGGACCTTCGACTCCCACGTGCTGTGGCAGGAGCCGTTCGTGATCTACTCCCAGATCCTCGCGGCCACGTCGCGCATGACGGTCGGTCCGATGGTCACCAACCCCGGGACGCGCGACTGGTCGGTGACCGCGTCGATGTTCGCGACACTCAACGAGATGCACGGTAACCGCACGATCTGCGGTATGGGGCGCGGTGACTCCGCCCACCGGGTGATCGGCCGGCGACCCGCCACCCTCGCCACCGTGCGCGAGTCCATGCACGTCATCAAGGAGCTCGCCGAAGGCCGGGAGGTTGTCCACCACGGCGTACCCCTGCGGATCCCGTGGGTACGCGAGGGAAGGCTGCCCATGTGGCTCGCTGGCTACGGCCCGAAGGCACTGCGCCTCGTCGGTGAGGTGGCCGACGGCTTCATCCTGCAGACGGCCGACCTCGACATCGCCCGCTGGACGATCGGGTCGGTGCGTCAAGCCGCACTTGACATCGGCCGTGATCCGGGCGCGATCACCATGTGCGTGGCGGCTCCGGCCTACGTCGGCGCCGACGTGCCGCATCAGCGGGACCGGCTGCGGTGGTTCGGCGGGATGGTCGGCAACCACGTGGCCGATCTCGTCGCCCGTTACGGCACGGACGGCCCGATCCCCCGGGCGCTCACCGACTACATCGCCGGGCGGGAGGGCTACGACTACTCCCACCACGGCAAGGCCGGCCATCCGTCCACCGACTTCGTACCCGACGCGATCGTCGACCGGTTCTGCCTGGTCGGTCCGGAGTCGGCGCACGTGGACCGGCTCCGTGAGCTCGCCGAGATCGGGGTCGACCACTTCGCGCTGTACCTCATGCACGACGAACCCGAACGCACGCTCGAGGCGTACGGCCGCGACATCATCCCCAAGCTGCGGCGCTGAGCCGGATGTGGACGGCCCGGAACTCCTCAGGCGTACGCCGCAACACCGCCAGGCGCGGGTCGGGCACGTGCAGATGCGGCGGCACGACGAGCCGATGCAGCGCGGCCAGCCGGGTGTCGGCGAGGACCTGCTCGACCGCCCGCTTGTCACCACCGACGACGACCGCGTCAAGCTCGCCCGCTTCGGCACGGGGGACGACGACCCGGGCGACGACGTCCGCGGCCGCACCGAACGCCTCCCTCGCCTGCTTCTCCCGCCGCCGCGCGAACCGCTGCTGTGACCAGCCGCCGGCGGCGGACCGGCCCTGCACCAGGCGCGACCCGACCTTCGACGCCACAAGATGGCGACCCTCGAACACTCCTGCGGCGTACCCACCCATCCGGACGAGTACGACGCCGACCGTCCGGTCACGGCGGGCGTGCTCGACCAGACCGGCGTACGGCAAGGTCTCGTCGACCGAGAGCGGAGGGAACGGCACGCGACACTCAGCCCGCGCACCATCGGCCGCGGTGACCGCCACGGTTTCCGGAGTCGCGGCGTACGACGTCTCCCCGTGTCGGTCAGCGAAGCCGGCCAGCCAACGGTCGAGCCGTTCGGGCGCACACCGGATCTCCTTCACGCCCACCATCCTGGCAGCGGACGGACCGG
This sequence comes from Actinopolymorpha sp. B17G11, assembly GCF_040196095.1. Classification (NCBI taxonomy): domain Bacteria; kingdom Bacillati; phylum Actinomycetota; class Actinomycetes; order Propionibacteriales; family Actinopolymorphaceae; genus Actinopolymorpha; species Actinopolymorpha sp. B17G11. The sequence continues at coordinate 328,820 of NZ_JBEFTW010000002.1, read as the reverse complement.
ACTGGGCGTGGTGGTGCGGAGATGCCGTTCAGACGTTGAAGCCGAGCGCGCGGAGCTGCTCGCGACCTTCGTCGGTGATCTTGTCCGGGCCCCACGGCGGCATCCAGACCCAGTTGATCCGGAACGCATCGACCACGCCGTCAAGCGCCACCTGCGTCTGGTCCTCGATCACGTCGGTGAGCGGACACGCCGCGGACGTCAGGGTCATGTCGATCGTCGCGACACCCGCGTCGTCCAGCGCAACGCCGTAGACGAGACCGAGGTCGACGACGTTGATGCCGAGCTCGGGGTCGACCACATCCTTCATCGCCTCGAGAACGTCGTCGTCAGACGTCTTCACTTCGGTCATCGCCCGGCTCCCCTCTCGTCGTCCGACTGGGTGCCCAACTGCTCCGACGCTACCTGCTCGTGCGTGCCAACTGCATCACCAGCACCCATCGCCTGCAGAGTCGCGTCCTTCCACGCCATCCAGGCGAGGAGCGCACACTTGATCCGCGCGGGGTACTTCGACACACCGGCGAAGGCGACGCCGTCTTCGAGCACCTCCTCGTCCGGTTCGACCTGGCCCTTCGACTGCATGAGCGCGAGGAACTCGTCATGCACCCGCATCGCGTCGTCGACCCGGCGGCCTTGCACAAGGTCGTGGAGCACCGAAGCGGCCGCTTGGCTGATCGAACACCCCATGCAGTCGTACGACACGTCCTCGACGACCGGTCCGTCTCCGTCGCCCTCGCCACTGGACAGGCGGACCCGGAGCGTCACCTCGTCACCGCACGTGGGGTTGACGTGGTAGACCTCGGCGTCGAAGGGATCCCGCAGGCCCTTGCCGTGCGGGCTTCGGTAGTGGTCCAGGATGATGTCCTGGTAGAGCGCCTCGACCTGCATCAGGTTCCCGTACCCCTGTCCACGCCAAGAGCACTGTCCACGCCCAGAGCACTGTCCACGCCGAAGAAGCGCTTGACCTCCTCGACGCCCTCGGCGAGCGCGTCGACGTCGGCCCGGGTGTTGTAGAGGTAGAACGTCGCTCGCGTGGTGGCCGGGATGCCGTAGCGGCGCACGATCGGCCAGGCGCAGTGGTGCCCGACCCGGACGGCGATGCCGAGGTCGTCGAGGACCTGGCCCACGTCGTGCGGGTGGATCCCGTCGACGACGAACGACACCGCTCCCCCACGCGCCTCCGCCGTCGGCGGCCCGATGATGCGTACGCCGGGGATGGCGGCCAACCGGTGCAGGGCGTACGCCGTGAGGTCGTGCTCATGCGCGGCGACGGCCTCCATGCCGACGGCATTCAGATAGTCGACCGCGGCGCCGAGCCCGATCGCCTGGGCGATGTTGGGCACCCCTGCCTCGAACTTCTGTGGCGGCGGAGCGAACGTCGTCATGTCCATGCGGACGACCTCGATCATCGACCCGCCGGTGAGGAACGGCGGCATCGCCTCGAGCAGCTCGCGGCGCCCCAGCAGCACCCCGATGCCGGTCGGGCCGAGCATCTTGTGGCCGGAGAAGGCGAGAAAGTCCACGCCGAGCCGGTGGAAGTCGACCGGCTGGTGCGGCACCGACTGCGCGGCGTCGACGACGACGAGCGCCCCGACGACATGGGCCCGGGCGGTGATGAGATCGAGCGGGTTGACCGTGCCGAGGACGTTGGACTGCTGGGTCAACGCCACCACCTTGGTGCGCGGCGTGATCATGGCCTCGACATCGGAGAGGTCGAGCCGGCCGTCGTCGGTGAGCCCGAACCACTTCAGCGTGGCCCCGGTGCGCTGGCACAACATCTGCCAGGGCACGAGGTTGCCGTGGTGCTCCATCTCGGTCACCACGATCTCGTCGCCGGGGCCGACCGAGAAGCGCTCCGCCGCAGGGCCCGCCGTCGCGGCATTGCTCATCGCATACGCCACGAGGTTGATGCCCTCGGTGGTGTTCTTGGTGAACACCACCTCACCTTCGTCAGCACCGACGAACGCGGCGATCCGCGCCCGGGCGGACTCGTAGAGGTCGGTCGCCTCCTCGGCCAGCCGGTGCGCGCCCCGGTGGACGGCGGCGTTGTGCTGCTCGTAGAAGTCGCGTTCGGCGTCGAGAACCTGGCGCGGCTTCTGCGAGGTCGCCCCGCTGTCGAGGTAGACGAGCCGACGACCGTTGGGCAGGACCCGGTCGAGGATCGCGAAGTCCTTCCGGATCCTCTGCGCGTCCAGCCGGTCTACTGCAGGGGTGGTCGTCACGTGGATGCGCCCGCCTTCGCGTAGCTCGCGTAGCCCTCGGCCTCGAGCTTCTCGGCCAGCTCGGGGCCACCTTCCTCGGCGACCCGGCCGTCGACGAAGACGTGCACGTGGTCCGGCGTGATGTAGCGCAGGATCCGGGTGTAGTGGGTGATGAGCAGGACGCCCTTGTCACCCTTGTCGCTGAACCGGTTGACGCCTTCCGACACGACCTTCAGGGCGTCGATGTCGAGCCCGGAGTCGGTCTCGTCGAGGATCGCGAACTTCGGGTCGAGCAGCTCCAGCTGGAGGATCTCGTTCCGCTTCTTCTCACCGCCGGAGAAGCCCTCGTTGACGTTGCGCTGGGCGAAGTCGGCCCCCATGCCCAGCCGGTCCAGAGCGCCGTTGACGTCCTTCACCCAGTGCCGCAGTGCCGGCGCCTTGCCGTCGACCGCGGTCTTGGCCGTACGCAGGAAGTTGGAGACCGAGACTCCCGCCACCTCGACGGGGTACTGCATGGCGAGGAACAGCCCGGCCCGGGCGCGTTCGTCGACTGTCATCGTGAGGAGGTCGGTGCCGTCGAGCGTGACGCCGCCCTTGGTGATCTGGTACTTCGGGTGGCCGGCGATGGAGTACGCCAAAGTCGACTTGCCCGAGCCGTTCGGGCCCATGATGGCGTGGGTCTCCCCCGACGTGACGGTCAGGTCGACCCCACGCAGGATCTCCTTCGGACCGGACTCGGTCTCGACGGACACGTGCAGGTCGCGGATCTCGAGGGTGCTCACGGGATATCAGGCTCCAGTTTCTCGTGCAGGTCAGTCGCTTGTGGGATTCATTCGGTCGCGGCGTTCAGGGGATGGCGTACGTCGACGAGCACGTCGTCGCCGTCGATCTTCACCGGATACACAGGCACCGGCTCGGTCGCGGGCAGGCCGGTCGGCTGCCCGCTGGCGAGGTCGAAGCGCGAGCCGTGCAGCCAGCACTCGATCTCGCCGTCGTCGACGTCGCCTTCGGAGAGTGCGACCTCCTCGTGCGAACACACGTCGTAGATCGCGTGGACGGCACCTTCACTGCGGACGATCGCGACGGGTACGCCGTCGATGACGGTCGGCACGACACCCAGGTCCGGTACCTCGGCCAACGCACAGGCCCGCTGGTAGTCACTCATGCTCCCACCCCCGAGGACGCCGGTGGCAGGCCGACGCTGCGTTCCAGTTCGGCCTCGACGGCGGCGAGCAGCCGGTCCTCGAGCTCGGGAACGCCGATGTGGCGGACCAGGTCGGCGAAGAACCCGTGCACCACGAGCCGACGCGCCTCGTCGGAGGGGATCCCCCGCGACTGCAGGTAGAACAGCTGCTCGTCGTCGAAACGACCTGTCGTGCTCGCGTGGCCCGCGCCCACGATCTCGCCGGTCTCGATCTCGAGATTCGGCACCGAGTGCGCCCGGCAGCCGTCTGTCAACATCAGGTTGCGGTTGTTCTCGTAGGTCTGGATGCCCTCGGCCGCCTTGCGGATCAGCACATCGCCGATCCACACGGTGTTCGCCTTGCTGCCCTGCAACGCACCCTTGTACTCCACGTTGCTCTTGGTGTGCGGGTCGTTGTGGTCGACGAAGAGGCGGTGCTCGAGATGCTGGCCCGCGTCGGCGAAGTAGAGCCCGAGCATCTCGGCCTCACCACCCACGCCGGCGTACTCGACGTGGGTGTAGATCCGCACCAGGTCGCCGCCGAAGGTCACGTTGACGTGCCGGACCCTGGCGTCACGGCCGACCCGGACGGCCTGGTGTCCCGCGTGGACGGAGCCGTCCGCCCAGTCCTGCATCGAGACGACCGTGACCTGAGCGCCCTCTCCGATGCTGAACTCCACGTTGTCGGCGAAGGTCGCCGTACCCACGTGGTCCAGGACCACGACCGCCTCGGCGTACGCCTGGACGTCGACGAAGGTGTGGCCGTAGCTCGCGCCTTCGGCGTTCTCCCCGCGGACGGTCACGACGACCGGCTTCGACGGCCGTACCTCCGACGGGATCGTCACGACCGTGGCCTCGGTGAACGACGTCCAGGCCTGGGCGCTCACCCGGTCACCCGGGAGATAGACCCCACCCAGCCGGGCGTCGTCCCGGCCGACCGTCTCCACCCCGACCTCCGCGGGCGCGTCGACGTCCACGACGACCTTGCCACCGCTCGGCGCCGAGCCGTCGTGAAGGCCACGCAGGCGCTTCAGCGGGGTGAACCGCCACACCTCCTCGCGGCCGGTCGGCACCTCGTGGTCGGCGAGGTCGAACGAACCCGGCGGGTGCAGGTGCGAAGCCGGCTTGGCGGTTCCAGCACCGGTACCAGCGTCCGCGCTGCGGGGACGGGTCTTGATCTCGGGCATGTCGGAGTCGTTCTCGCCTTCTGTCGTTCGTGGTGTCCTGTGTGTTCTGCGTTCGTTCGGCGTGGGCCGCGCGGTGGCCCTGCCGGCGTCAGCCGACTGCGCCCTCCATCTGCAGCTCGATCAGCCGGTTCATCTCGAGGGCGTACTCCATCGGCAGCTCGCGCGCGATCGGCTCGACGAACCCGCGGACGATCATCGCCATCGCCTCGTCCTCGCCCAGCCCGCGGCTCATGAGGTAGAAGAGCTGGTCGTCGGTGACCTTCGACACCGTCGCCTCGTGCGCCATCTCCACGTCGTCCTCGCGGACGTCGACGTAGGGGTAGGTGTCGGACCGACTCACCGTGTCGATCAGCAGGGCGTCGCACTTCACCGTGCTCTTGGAGTGGTCCGCGCCTTCCTGCACCTCGACCAGGCCGCGGTAGGACGTGCGGCCGCCGCCACGCGCCACCGACTTGGAGATGATCGTGGACGAGGTGTGCGGTGCGAGGTGGTGCATCTTGGCGCCGGCGTCCTGGTGCTGCCCCTCACCGGCGAACGCGATCGAGAGCGTCTCGCCCTTGGCGTGCTCGCCCATGAGGTAGATCGCGGGGTACTTCATCGTGATCTTGGAGCCGATGTTGCCGTCGACCCACTCCATCGTCGCGCCCTCGGCCGCGGTGGCCCGCTTGGTGACGAGGTTGTAGACGTTGTTGGACCAGTTCTGGATCGTGGTGTACCGGCAGCGGGCGTTCTTCTTCACGATGATCTCGACGACCGCCGAGTGCAGTGAGTCGGTCGAGTAGATCGGCGCCGTGCAGCCCTCGACGTAGTGCACATAGGCACCCTCGTCGACGATGATCAGCGTCCGCTCGAACTGCCCCATGTTCTCGGTGTTGATCCGGAAGTACGCCTGCAACGGGATCTCGACGTGCACGCCCGGCGGTACGTAGATGAAGCTGCCGCCACTCCACACCGCGGTGTTGAGGGCCGCGAACTTGTTGTCGCCCGGGGGGATCACCGTGCCGTAGTACTCCTGGAACAGCTCCGGGTGCTCGCGAAGCGCCGTGTCGGTGTCGAGGAAGATGACGCCCTGCTCCTCGAGGTCCTCACGGATCTTGTGGTAGACGACCTCCGACTCGTACTGCGCCGCGACGCCCGCGATCAAACGCTGCTTCTCGGCCTCGGGGATGCCGAGCTTGTCGTAGGTGTTCTTGATCTCCGCCGGCAGGTCGTCCCAGGTCGCGGCCTGCTTCTCGGTGGAGCGTACGAAGTACTTGATGTTCTCGAAGTCGATCGTCGACAGGTCGGCGCCCCACGTGGGCATCGGCTTGCGGTAGAAGAACTTCAGACCCCGCAGCCGCATGTCGAGCATCCACTCGGGCTCGTTCTTGAGCGCAGAGATCTCGCGGACGACGGCCTCGGACAGGCCCCGTTTGGCCGTGGCACCCGCGACGTCGGAGTCGGCCCAGCCGTACTTGTAGCGGCCCAGACCCTCGAGTTCTGGATGCGCGGTCGTGGTCATGAAGAATTCCTCCCAGTCCGGTCGAGCCGGGTCGTGGGTTGGCTTCGGTCCTGCTCCGTCCGGGGTTCTGCGGCCCGGAGTTCGTGCGTGCGGTGTTCCTGCGGTTGGTGGGGCACGTGCGTCGTGCACACGCCGTCACCGTGGGCGATGGTCGCGAGGCGCTGAACGTGTCGCCCGAGGAGCCGGGAGAACGCTTCGGTCTCGGCCTCGCACAGTTGTGGGAACTGCTCGGCCACGTGGGCGACCGGGCAGTGGTGCTGGCACAGCTGCTCGCCCAGCCGGGCCGGCTCGACCGAGGCAGCGTACCCATCCTCGGACAGCGCCTCGGCCAGCGCGGATGTTCCCTCCGCGCCCGGCGAGGACGCCGCGACGGAGCGGTACCGCTCCTCCAGCCGGCCGACCATGCGGCGCGCGAACTCCTCGACGGCGTGCTCCCCGCCGGTCTCCCTGATGTAGCGGAGCGCGCTCACCGCGAGATCGTCGTACGCCTGGTAGAACGCACCACGGCCCGCGTCGGTCAACGCGAACACCTTCGCCGGCCGGCCACGCCCGCGGTGTCCGTAGACGCGCTGCTGCCGCCCCACGACGACACCCTCGGCCAGCATGGCGTCGAGATGGCGCCGGATGGCCGCCGGTGTGACGCCGAGCCGCTCGGCGAGGGCGGCGGCCGTCTGTGGCCCGGACTCGAGGATCACCCGCGCGACACGTTCCCGGGTCGACCCGTGCTGGTGGGCCGATTCGGGCGTGACGTCCCGCTGCGTGTCTGTGGGCGTGGAATGCCCACCGGACACACCATATCCCGCTGCCGCGGGAGCCGCGACAGGCGGCCGGGCGTTTTTCACAACTTCATTGTGCTGTTATTCGGCGGCGCCGGCTAGTGAGGCGCACCTAAGTCGCCGGCGTGGGTCGCATGCGGGCAGGTGCGACCTTCGTCACATCCGTTCCCTTCTGTCGTGGCATCGAACCGCCAGGAAACGTACGCGTGTCGGCCGGAGGCGACCGTCGGACGATGGTGGAGGCTGGTCCGCGTGTGGGCTCCGATGCGTACGTCCGGGCGGTGGGCGCTCCTCGGCGCGGTCGCGGTCTTGTGCGCCAGTGCTCTCGTCCCCCTCGCCCCGCCGGTACGCGCCGGAGCCGCAGCGCCGCAGACAGGCACGGCAGGCACGGCAGGCTCGGCGCCACAGGCTGACATGTCAGCCGCCCCCCGCGACGTGCTCGGCCCCGATCCACTTCGCGCCCTCGCCGACTCCGCGAGGACCGGCGACATCCGTCGGCCCCGGATCGTTCCCGTCCGACCGGGCACGATCCCCGACGGACCGGGACTGAAGCGGGCACTCCAGCTCACCGTCGCCTCACCGCCCACCAGCCCGTACGCCGACGGCGAACGGGAGATCAGGATGGCGGCCCGGACTGCCGTGCCGCTGCGGGACGGGCACGCGGTCGTGGTGAGGTTCTGGGGCCGGTCGCTTCGGGCGGCCGACGCCCACGCCCGGTTCAACGTCGAGCAGGCCGGCGGCGACCGCCGCAAGTTGGTGTCGGTCGCGCTCGAGTTCGGACCCGAGTGGCGGGAGTACGAGTACCCCTTCCGGGTCGCGGGCAGCTACCCGGCAGGCGCTGCCCAGGCGTCGTTCTGGCTGGGTCACGGGCCGCAGACGCTGCAGATCGCGGGCTTCTCGCTCCGCGACCTCGGCCCGGGCGACCCGCCGGGGTTCCCGTCCTCGACCTACGAGGGGCGGGGCGAGGACGCCACCTGGCGCGCAGAGGCACGGGCCCGCATCGACACCTACCGCAAGGGCAACCTCGAGGTCCGGGTGCGCGACGCGGCCGGCCGGCCGGTACGCGGGGCCGAGGTGGAGGTGGCCATGCGTGCGCATGCGTTCAGGTTCGGTACGGCGGTCGACGCCGCCACCCTCGGCTCCCACGCCCAGTACCAACAGGTGCTGCGGTCCACGTTCAACCACGGCACGCTTGGCAACGACCTCAAATGGTCGGCGTGGGAGAACACCCGACATCGCCGGCAGGCCACCCTGCCCGCCCTCGACTGGATGCGTACGGCGGGAATGACCACCACCGGGCACGCCCTGCTGTGGCCGGGCTGGCGGCGGATGCCCGAGGACGTCCGGAAGCTGAGGGACCGACCGGCGCTCCTGCGGGAACGGGTCAACCGGCACATCGGCGACGAGGTGGGCGCCCTACGCGGCACGATCGACGTCTGGGATGTCCTGAACGAGCCGTACGCCATGCACGACCTGCAGGACGTCCTCGGACCGGACGAGGTGGCGTCGTGGTTCCGGCTGGCTGACCGGGCCGACCCCTCCGCGCGGCTGTTCGTCAACGACTACGACATTCTGGACGACCACGGCTGGAACCGCCGCCACCAGGACTATCTCTTCACGCTCGTCGAGAAGCTTCGGGACGAGGACGCACCCGTCGAGGGCGTCGGATTCCAGGCCCACTTCGCCACACCACAGCTGACCCCACCCGCCGATCTCGTCCCCATCCTCGACCGGTACGCCCGCCTCGGCGTTCCGCTGGAGGTCAGCGAGTTCGACGTGACGACCACCGACGAGGCCCTCCAGGCGGACTACACCCGCGACTTCCTCACCGTGGCGTTCAGCCATCCGGCCGTCACCCGGATCACCACGTGGGGGTTCTGGGAGCCGATCCACTGGAGTCCGTCGGCGGCGATGTACCGGGCAGACTTCACGCCCAAGCCGAACGCGGCCGCGTGGCGGAACCTCATCTACCACGACTGGTGGACCCGGGCTGGCGGTCGTACGAACGGCGGTGGCGCGTACACGACCCGGGGCTTCCTCGGCGACTACGACGTCAGCGTCAAGGTCGGCCAGGCGGTCGAGCGCCGCCGGGTGTCGATGCCGAGCCGGGCCGGGACGTTGGTGACCGTCGTGGTCGACCCGCCGGCGACGTCGCCTCCAGACACCCGTGGGACCTCCGGTGGCGGCTGGTGGCCGTGGCCCGACGTCAGGTCGGCCGGGAGCGTCCGGGCAGCCCTCCTGCTCGCACCGCCGGTCGCCTTGGCCGTGGCGGTCGCGGCGATGGCGTACGCCCGGAAGCACGGCAGGAGGCGGGTCACGTGACGCGAGGGGACCGCCTCTTAGACTCGCCTTCGTGGGTGAGCTCGTCGTCGAGGTCGAGGACCTCGTGGTGCGGTACGGGCGGGGAAGCGGCGCCGTCACCGCTGTCGACGGGCTGAGCCTCACGGTCGGCCAGGCCACCGTGACGGCGATTCTCGGGCCCAACGGCGCCGGCAAGACGACGACGATCGAGACCTGCGAGGGCTACCGGAGACCGAGCGGCGGACGGGTTCGCGTGCTCGGCCTAGACCCGGTGCGCGACCGGCGACAGCTTGTGCCCCGGCTCGGCGTCATGCTCCAGGACGGCGGCGCCTGGTCCGGCGTACGCGCCGTGGAGATGCTGCGGCATATCGCCCGTTTGCACGCCCATCCGCTCGATGTGGACATGCTGGTACGCCGGCTCGACCTGGGCTCCTGCGGTGCCACCACCTACCGCCGGCTCTCCGGCGGCGAACGCCAACGCCTCGCCCTCGCGATGGCGATCGTCGGGCGGCCGGAACTCGTGTTCCTCGACGAACCCACGGCGGGCCTCGACCCGCTGGCCAGGCGTACGACCTGGGAGCTCATCGAGGACCTCCGCACCGACGGGGTGGCGGTGGTGTTGACCACCCACCACATGGACGAGGCCGAACGACTTGCCGACCAGGTCCACGTCATCGACCACGGAACCGTGATCGCGTCCGGGTCCCCTGCCGAGCTCACCTCGCGGGGAGCGGCGAACACGCTGCGGTTCCGCGGTCCCGCAGGGCTCGACGTGCGCTCGCTGCGCGCGGCACTGCCCGAAGGCTGCGAGGTACGCGAACCCCTGCCCGGTAGCTACGTGATCCAGGGGACGGTCGACCCGCACCTGCTGGCGACGGTGACGGCGTGGTGTGCCTCCAACGGCGTACTCCCTGACGACCTCGCCGTCGAGCGGCACAGCCTCGAGGACGTGTTCCTCGAGCTCACCGGGCGGGAGCTGCACCGGTGACCCCGCGGTCCGCGGCGTCGGAGCCCGGGACGTCGGCGGCGGGACGGACGTTCGCGCCCGCGCCGGGCCGCGCGCCCTGGCCCCGGATGGTCCTCGCGCAGGGCCTGATGGAGGCGCGCCTGCTGCTCCGCAACGGCGAACAACTGGTGCTCGCGCTCGTCATCCCGCTGCTGCTGCTGGTGATCGGCGCGCTCGCGCCCGGGCTCGACCTCGGATCGGCGGCCGGCGGCGCGCGACGGATCGACCTCCTGGTGCCCGGCGTGATCGCGCTCGCCGTCATGTCGACGGCCTTCACCAGCGTGGCCATCGCGACCGCGTTCGAACGCAGGTACGGCGTCCTCAAGCGGCTCGGCACGTCACCGCTGTCACGGACCGGGCTGCTGGCCGGCAAGCTGCTGGCGGTCGTCCTGGTCGAGATGCTGCAACTCGTCCTGGTGGTGGGCGCCGGCCGGTTGCTGGGTTGGCGACCCGGCGTGGGTGTGGGCGGTGCCGCGGCGGCGTTGGTGCTGCTGGTGGTGGGGACCTGCGCGTTTTCCTCGCTCGGCCTGTTGATGGCGGGGACCGTCCGTGCGGAGGCGACCCTCGCGGCGGCCAACCTCGTCTACATCCTCCTGCTCGTGGGTGGAGCGACCCTGGTGCCTGTGGAGGCGTACCCCGTGCTCCTGCAGCCGGTGATCGGCTGGCTGCCATCTGGGGCGCTCGCGGAGGGACTGCGTCATGCGTTCTCCGGTCCCTCCTGGGGCGGTGTGGGCGGGTTCGTGGGCGTCCTCCTCGGCTGGGCAGTCCTGGGCGGGATCGCCACGGCCCGCACCTTCCGCTGGGAGTAGTCGCCCGCCCTCTCGTCACGACTTCCAGCGGGGCGCGCACTCCCATGATCATGGGCGTGGCCGCCCTCCCATTTCTCCTTGGCGTGGCGCACTCCCATTTCCCCTGTGCGCGTGGCGCCCTCCCGTGATCATGAAGACTTTCGGCGTATACACGACTTTCCTTCATGATCACGATCATGATCACGGGAAGAACGGGTTGGTGTGGAGGTGGACCCCCGCAGGGGCGCCGGACACCCGAGGGGGGCGCGGGTGGCGGTGGTACCTACGCTTTACCGCGTGTCACTCCCCCGCCCCACCGCGGCACTGATGCGCAGGCTCGCCGTGGCCGCCCTCGTCGCCAATGTCGGGATCGTCGTCACCGGTGGCGCGGTCCGGCTCACCGGGTCCGGCCTCGGCTGCCCGACCTGGCCGCGGTGCAGCGCGGAGTCGCTCACCACCCATCCCGAGCTGGGTATTCACGGCACGATCGAGTTCGGCAACCGGCTGCTCACCTTCGCGGTCGCGATCGCCGTCGGCCTGGCGTGGCTCGCCGCCCTGCGCCTCCGGCCGCGCCGGCCCGACCTCGTACGGCTGTCCACCGTTCTCCTGCTCGGCGTGCCCTTCCAGGCCGTGATGGGCGGCGTCACCGTCCTCACCGAGCTCAACCCGTGGGTCGTGTCCGCGCACTTCATGGTGTCGCCGGCCCTCATCGCGGTCGCCGTGGTGCTCGTCCGACGTACCCGGGAAGGTGGCGGCGCTCCCGTGCCGACCGTCCCGTCCGCCGTCCGCCGGCTGGCGCAGGTGGCGCTCGGGGCCACCTTCGCCGTGATGTACGCGGGCACCGTCGTCACCGGGAGCGGACCCCACGCCGGTGACGATCGCGCTCCGCGCAACGGTCTCGACTCCGCGATGCTCAGCCAACTCCACGCCGATCTGGTGTTCCTACTCGTCGGACTCACTGTCGGCCTCCTGCTGGCCCTCCACGCGACCGGCGCACCCGCGCGGGCCCGCCGGGCGGCCACGTGGCTGCTCGCCGTCGAGGTGGCCCAGGGAGGGGTGGGCTTCGTGCAGTACGCCACCGACCTGCCGGTCGTGCTCGTCGGCCTCCACCTGCTCGGCGCGGCGGTGACCGTGGCGATGGCGGCCTGGGTGGTCGTCGGTACGCAGGAACGCGCCGACGACCCAACGGGTTCGGCGGACGAGGACCAGGCCCGGCTCGCGACCGTCTGAGGGCTTCCGCCGCTCGAGGCCGGCTGACCCTGACGCTTCGCTCAGAACGCCGGGGCGAAATCCCGGCATACCTCCTGGAGCGCGGAGACCAGCGCGGCCGCCGCTGGTGGGTCGGGTGGATGCCCGTACGTCGCGGCGGCGACATGGCGCACCGAGCCGTGCAACCGATCGATCCGTACGCCTGGATGCCGGGATGCGGTGAGCGCCAGAGCTGGGAGGGTCGTCACTCCCATGCCCGCGGCCACGAGGGCCTGCACAGCAACGTAGTCGTCGGTCGTGTAGGCGATCCGCGGGGCGAACCCGGCCTCGCCGCAGCGCCGCACGAGGTCGGCACGGCAGCGTTCGCACCCCGCGACCCACGACTCGTCGGCGAAGGTGGCGACGTCGGTCCGCGGGCCGTCGCTGCGGCTGCCCTTCCTGGTGACGACGTAGATGGCCTCGTCGAGCAGGTGCGCCAGCCGGAGGTCGCTGTCGCTGCCCTCGTCGGGATCGTCGCCGTGCCGGAACACCAGAGCCACGTCGACCTCGCCGGACCGCAGCATCGCGAGACCTTCCGGTGGCTCCGCCTCGGCCAGGGAGAGCTCGACGCCCGGTGCCACTTCCTCGAGCCGACGTACCGCCACGGGGACCACGGTGCCGAGGGCCGAGGGAAACGCGGCCAGCCGAACCCGCCCCCGCCGCAACCCCACATGCGCGGCCAGCTCCGCCTCCGCCGCGTCGAGCCGCCCCAGGATCTCCTCCGCCCGGGCCGCGAGCATCCGTCCGGCTTCGGTGAGCCGGATCCCGCGTCCGGCCCGCTGCACCAGGCGGGCGCCGGTCTCCACCTCCAACCGGGCAAGGTGATGACTCACCGAGGGTTGGGCGTAGTGCAGCTCACGCGCCGCGGCGGTGACCGAGCCGTGCTTGGCGACCGCGGCGAGGACCCGGAGCCGGGCGACGTCGAGCATGCGGTGCATTGTATCGATGCGATCTATGGAACATCGAGACAAGTGGCATTGGACGAATACGAAACCGTGCCGGAGCCTGGAGCCATGCGCCTACCTTGCTTCACCGACGTCCTCCGCGCCGGTCAGACGCTCCGGCCGCACCTGCCGCCCACACCGGCCTGGTCCTATCCCGCCCTGGACGCGGCGTGCGGGGCTCATGTGGTGGTCAAGCACGAGAACGTCCAGCCCACCGGTGCGTTCAAGGTCCGCGGCGGGCTGACACTGCTCGCCACCATGCCGGCCGCCGAGCGCGACCGTGGTGTGGTGACCTACTCGACCGGCAACCATGCCCAGTCGATCGCCTACGCGGCCCGGGAGTTCCGCGCGCCCTGCACGGTCGTCATGCCCGAAGGGGCGAACGAGTCCAAGCACCGAGCGGTCGAGGCGTTGGGCGCCACCGTGGTGCTGCGTGGCACGACGCTCGAGGAGGCCCGCGACCGCCGCCACGCTGCTCGCCAGCCGGTGTGGTGCTCGGCTCGTCAGCCCTGCCGACGAACCCGCGCTGATCGCCGGCGTCGGTACGGCCTACCTCGAACTGCTCACGGCGGCACCTGATCTCGACGTCATCGTCGTACCGGTGGGAGGTGGGAGCAACGCCGCCGCGGCCAGCCTGGTGGTGCGTACCCTCGCGCCGGACATCGAGGTGATCGGAGTCCAGTCCGACGCCGCGCCGGCCGCGCACGACTCCTGGCATGCGGGGCACCTGGTCGAGCGCCCCAACCGTACGGAGGTCGAAGGGCTGTCGACCGGCCGCGGCTTCGCGCTGACGCAGCAACTGATGCGGGACGGTCTCGCCGGCTTCGTCCTCGTCAGCGACAACGACATCCGTGCCGCCCAGCGGTTGTTACTGAGCCACGCCCACACCCTCGCCGAGGGTGCGGGCGCGGCCGGGTTGGCGGTCGTTCTGGGCGATCCGCCGAGGTTCGCCGGGCGTCAGGTCGGCATCGTGTGTACCGGCGCGAACGCCTCGCTCGACCAGCTACGAAGCCTGCTGGCCGCGTGAGACCTGGCCCTTGGGGCGTCCGCGGCGAAAACCGTCCGCGGTCTGGTGGTCGTGCGGACGCCAGGAGTTCTTGGACGAGCTCCGCCGGTTGCCGCTCGGGCGCCCCCGCCCGTTGGTGGGGCGACCGCTGCGGGCTGGCCGGCCGGAGGCGGTCGCCTGCGGTCGTACGACGATCGGCGTGCCGGAGGTGGCGACGTCACGCACCGCGGTGTGACCGGGCTCGACGTCGACTGCCGTCGCACTCACCTTGGCCTGCTTGTGCATCCGGTCGACCTCACGCCGCTGGTCGTGGTGGACGAGCGACACGACCGTCCCGGTGGCACCGGCCCGCGCCGTCCGCCCTGAGCGGTGGAGGTAGTCCTTGTGGTCGGCGGACGGGTCGAAGTGCACCACGAGGTCCACGTCGTCGACGTGGATGCCCCGGGCGGCGACGTCGGTCGCGATGAGCACCCGGGGCGAGCCCGCCGAGAACCCGGCCAACGCCTTGCGCCTGGCACCCTGCTTGAGGTTGCCGTGGATGGCGACGGACTCGACGCCGGACTGGCGCAACTGGCGGACCAGGCGGTCGGCGCCGTGCTTGGTGCGTACGAAGAAGAGCGAACGCCCGGGTCGGGACGCGATCTCGGCCGCGACCTCGACCTTGTCCTCTGGGCGCAGGGTGAAGACCCGGTGCTCCACCGACTCGATCGGTGCGGCTGCCGCGGCGACGGCATGGAATGCCGGGTCACTGAGGTACCGGCCGACCAACCGGCTCACGCCGCGGTCGAGGGTCGCCGAGAACAGCATCCGCTGCCCGCCGGCCGGCGTCAGGTCGAGGATGCGGGTCACCGCCGGGAGGAATCCGAGGTCGGCCATGTAGTCGGCCTCGTCCAGAACGCTGATCCTGACGTCGCTGAGACGGCATTCGCCCTGCTCGATCAGGTCGATGAGACGACCCGGCGTGGCGACCACGATGTCGACACCATCACGGAGGGCGAAGACCTGACGGCGCATCGAGGAACCGCCGTAGACCGTCGTCAGCTCGATGCCGAGCCGCCGGCCCAACGGCGCGAGTGCGTCCGCGACCTGCTGGGCCAGCTCACGGGTGGGGACGAGGACGAGTCCGCGAGGGTTGCCGGGCGTCCGCTCCCGCACTGTTTCGGCGAGCGCGGCGAGCATCGGCAGCCCGAACGCCAGTGTCTTGCCCGAGCCGGTCTGCGCCCGGCCGAGCACATCTCGTCCTGCGAGCGCGTCGGGCAGGGTCCTCGCCTGGATCGGGAAGGGCCGGCGGATGCCGCGACGGCTGAGCGCTTCGGCCAGTCGCTCGGGCAGGTCGGTGTCGGAGAAGCTCTCCGGGAGATCGGCCGGCTCGACCTGCGCGGCCGCGTCGAGGGCGGCGTCGAGCTCCCGCTCACGGGCCCGATCGGCGTCGGCCGGGCGAGGCTGGGTCGCGGGTCGTGCGGACTGGCGTCGGGCGAACCGGCCACGGTCGTTGGACCTTCCGCCACGGCGCTCACCGGACGACTGGTTGCCATACGTACGACGACCGCCCTGGGAACCGGAGTTCGCGGAGCGGGCGGAGTTCGGGTTGTCGCGGCGCTGGCCCTTGCCGGACCGCGAGGACGAGCTGGTTCGGGCACGGGGCGTGGACGTGTTAGGGCTTTGTGGCATGAAGAAGGAATGCTCCGTCGTGTTGGACAAGCGGCCGCGACTTCCGGTCGAAGGCTCGCACGACATCCGGCGACTGAGGCACCGGACCGAACGGAACACTCGGAAAGCGACCACGCGGGCGGCTCGCCCGCAGGAGAGACGGCGGAGGCCGTCGGGTGGAAGTGTACCCGGACCAGGACTCGTTCAGTCGATCCGGTCCGTCCTCCCGCTTTCGCCGCCGTCGATCGCGCACGATGGTGGGGCCAGGAACGATCCCGGGGGACGCCGATGAACCAGCCACCGCAGGGACCGAACGCCCCTGCCGCGCGGCTGTCGTTGCCGCTCGACTCCAGCCGCGGCCGGTGGGTGATCGTGGGGACCGTGCTCGGCTCGGGTATCGCGTTCCTCGACAGCACCGTGGTCACGATCGCCCTTCCGGCGATCAGCCGGGACCTTGGCGGCGGACTCGTGGTCCAGCAGTGGGTCGTCGACGGCTATCTCCTCACGCTCAGTGCGTTGCTCCTCCTCGGTGGGGTCCTGGGCGACCGTTACGGCCGGCGGAAGGTGTTCACGCTGGGTCTTGTGGCGTTCACCATCGCCTCGTTGGCCTGCGGTCTCGCTCCGACCGGTCCGGTCCTCGTGGCCGCGCGCCTGGTCCAGGGCGTCGGCGGCGCACTCCTGGTTCCGGGAAGCCTCTCCCTCATCGACGCCAGCATCCGGGGAGAGGACCGGGGGGCCGCGGTCGGGCTCTGGGCCGGGCTGACCGGCGTCTCGTCGGCCATCGGTCCCTTCCTCGGCGGGTGGCTGGTCGACGCCGCGTCGTGGCGGTGGGTGTTCCTCCTGAGCCTGCCGTTCACGGCAGCGGCACTCTGGGTGACGCTGCGTCACGTACCGGAGAGCCGGGATCCCGCAGCCCCGCGCCGGCTCGACGTCCTCGGCGCCGCCTGCATCACCCTAGGGCTCGGCGGCGTGACGTACGCCTTCATCGAGGTTCCAGCCCGCGGCTGGGAGCCGGTCAGCGTGGTGGCGGCGGTGCTCGGCGTCGTCGGACTCGTCGCGTTCCCGCTGGTGGAGACCTGGCAGCGCGATCCGCTGCTGAGGCTCGACATCTTCCGCTCGCCGCAGTTCACCGGAGCCAACCTCACGACGTTCGCGGTCTACGCCGCACTCAGCGGCGCGCTCTTCCTGCTCGCCCTACAACTGCAGCAGTCGCTGGGCTACACGGCACTCGCGGCGGGCGTCGCCACGCTCCCGATCACGGTGCTCATGCTCCTGTTGTCCTCGCGGATGGGCGCCCTCGCCCAACGCGTCGGGCCGAGGGTGCCGATGACGCTGGGGCCGATCGTGGCCGGCGCCGGGCTGGCGTTGATGGCGCGGATAGTGCCGGGCAGCTCGTACTGGACCCACGCCCTCCCCGCGATCGTCGTCTTCGGCCTCGGTCTGGCGATCACTGTCGCGCCGCTGACCTCCACCGTGCTGGCATCGGTCTCGGATGAGCGGGCCGGTGCCGCCTCTGGCGTCAACAACGCTGTGGCCCGGACGGCCGGCCTGCTCGCGGTCGCGGTCCTCCCCCCGGTCGCTGGCGTCAGCGCGGGGACCGACAGCCCACTGGGCCCCGGTTTCGGGCGCGCCATGCTCATCAGCGCCGTGCTGTGTGGGGTGGGTGGGTTGGTGGCATTCGCGACGGTACGCAGGGGCCAGCCGGTACACGTGAACCCGTTGCCAGGCGTTCACCATGCCTGCCAGGCTCCGTGCACCAGCCAGCAGCCGCTCGAGGACACCCGAGGGACCAGGTCGTAGGCCATCCGAACCTCGCCCGTGCGTCATCCGTACCTCGCCCGTGCGTCATCCGTACCTCGCCTGCCGTCCGTCCGCACCCCCGGTCCTGGGCGACCGGTGTGGGAAAGCGCCTTCCGAAGCGCGTGCCGGTTCGGGCATCATCGTCGGCGTACTCCCCCTGCGCCACGCCTGCCGAGAGGACCGCATGGACCACCTGACTCCCCGCCCTGATCTCTACGACGTCCCCTTCATGGCCGAGGAGTACCACGGGATGACGTACCGTCTCGTCGGCGCCTCGGGCCTACGGGCATCGGTGATCGGGCTCGGCACCTGGAAGTTCGGCTACCCGGACACCGGCGACGCCGCGCGGGTCGACGAACGCGCGGCCTTCCCGATCTTCGACCGGGCCATCGAGCTCGGCGTGACCTTCTGGGACACCGCCAACCGCTACAACGCCGGCTCCGGCAACTCCGAACGCCTGATCGGACGGTGGTTCCGCGCCAACCCCGACCAGCGACGCAACGTCGTTCTCGCGACCAAGATCCACGGCGGCATGGACGGCGCGACACCCAACCACAGCGGGCTGTCCCGCGGCAACATCCTCGACGCTCTCCACGCGTCGCTCGCGCGACTGCAGCTGGACCATGTAGACGTGCTCTACTTCCACCGCCCCGATGACACGGTGCCGGTCGAGGAGAGTCTCGAGGCCGTCGAGGACGTCGTACGCCAGGGCCTCGTCCGGTATTTCGCCGTGTCGAACTTCAGTCGTGACCAGCTCGCGACGTACCTCGACGTGGCGTCGGGTCTGTCGCGGCGGTGCCGACCGGTCGCCGTGCAGAACCAGTACGACCCGCTCGGCCGGGAGACGGAGCCACACCGCGGCGTGCTCGACTTCTGTGCGGCGAACGGCGTCGCCTACATCCCGTACAGCCCGCTCGCCGGCGGGCTGTTGACGAGCCGCTACCTCGACCCCGCCCGGGCGGGTGCCGGTGACCGGCTGCACGACGAGGGCAAGCTCGCCGCGGTCGCGACGCCGGAACGGCTGGCATCGGTACGCAAGCTGGTGAAGCTGGCGGAGTCCTGGGACATCGAGGTGAACCAGCTGGCTCTCGCGTACCTCCTGACGCTGCCCGGCATGGGACCGCAGATTCCCAGCAGTTCGACGCTCGCCCAGCTCGAGTCCAACGCGGGAGCCGGCGCGATCACCCTGACCACCGAGCAACTCGGCGAAATCGAGTCCACCCTGTCCGGCTGATCACCTCGGCGAGAGCCGCAAATGACCACGCTGGGTAGGCCCGCCGACGGTGGTGAATGACCACGCTGGGTAGGCCGCCGACGGTGGTGAATGACCACGCTGGGCATGCCTGTGGTAGCCGGGACATGCATCCATGCCTTTCCGGGGACCACTGGCATGCTCAGCGTGGTCATTTGCAGGCACCAGGCATGCTCAGCGTGGTCATTCACCGTCAGCTTCGTCGGGGCCAAGAGGTGTCCAGTCCGCACCCGCCGGACTGGCTCAGGCGCGCAGACGATCCTGTAGCGCGCCCACCTGCGCGGTGCTCATGCCGCCGGCTTCGAGATAGCCCGGGACTCCGCCATAGCGCTGGTCCAGGTGACCGAGGACCTTCAGCATGTTCGACGGCGGCGTGGGCTGGAGACGGCGGTAGGCCTCACGCAACTCCTGGTCCTCGACCGCCGCGAGGAAAGCCGCGCTTTCCTCGACCAGTTGCGCCTCGGTCAGTGCGTAGTCGGCCGCGATCGTCTCCTCGTCGACGCCGGCCACGTGCAGAGCCATCGCGACCACGACACCGGTCCGGTCCTTGCCGCCTGCGCAGTGCACGACGACCGCTCCGGGCGGGGCGTCGGCGATCGCCGCGACGGCGGCCGTGAAGAGCGTCGGCCGCAGGTCGAGCATCGTGAGGTAGATGTCGGCGAGGTCGAGCGCCTGGTGGTCCGGATCGGCTGGGTTCTGGACCTCGAGGTTGCGGTAGAGCGGGTCGGCCGCGAAGGGGCTGGGCGCCGCCTCGCACTCCCGGTTCCGTCGCAGGTCGATGATCCGGCTCACGCCGTAGGCATGGACGGCGGCGATTCCCTCCGGTGTGAGCTTGGAGTGGCTGTCGGTACGCACCAGCGCCCGCTCCCGGATCCGACCACCGTCGGTCGTGGGGAGCCCGCCGACGTCGCGGGCGTTGAGGCAGTTGGGCCAGTCGAGGTGGAGTGGCGAATGCTGTGGTTCGTTCCGATCGGTGGGGGCTGCCGGCACAGTCATCGACGGTCGGACCTCCTCAGGTCAACAGCGGATCAAGGGCGACGGCGACGAACAGCAGCGCGAGATAGAGGTTGGACCAGTGGAAGAACCGCATGGGACGCAGGTCGAGCCCGCTGCGGCCGCGCGCCACCCGCCGGATCAGGGCGTACGCCTCCACCAGGACGACCAGGCCAAGCACCGAGGCGGCTACCGGGTAGAACCACCCGGTGGGGGCGATCGGCCACAGGGCGAGGGAGGCCGCGACGGTCGCGAGAGAGTACGCCATGACCTGCCAGGCGACGGCGCGTTCGGTCGCGACGACCGGCAGCATCGGCACACCGGCCGCGGCGTAGTCGTCGCGGTAGCGCATCGCGAGCGTCCAGGTGTGCGGCGGCGTCCAGAAGAACACCACGAGGACCAGCGCCAACGGCGCCCAGTCGAGCGACCCCCGCACGGCGGTCCACCCGATGGCGACCGGGAAGCAGCCGGCGATGCCGCCCCACACGATGTTCTGTGGCGTACGCCGTTTGAGGATCAGGGTGTAGACGCAGATGTAGAACGCGTTGGCCGCCAGGGCGAGGACCGCCGACAGCCAGTTGACCGCCAGCCCGAGGACCAGGGTCGAGACGACACCCAGCGCGAGACCGAACCACAGCGCGTCGCGAGGGCTTACGGCGTGCCTGGGCAACGGCCGGCGCCGGGTGCGGCGCATCCGCTCGTCGATGTCGCGGTCGAGGACGCAGTTGAGGGTGTTGGCGCTTCCGGCCGCGAGGATCCCGCCCGCCACCGTGACAAGCACCAGCCCGAGCGGTGGCACTCCCCCGGCGGCGAGGAACATCACCGGAATCGTGGTGACGAGCAGGAGCTCGATGATCCGCGGCTTGGTGAGGGCGACGTAGGCGCCGACAACGTCGCGCCACGTCGCCGGACCAACGCCAGCCGGTTCGGTCACCAGGGTGCCGGATTCGCTCGGCAAACGCCCGGTTTCGCCCAGCGAGGACCCTGCTTCGCCCAGCGAGGACTCGGAGCCGACAGCTGTCACGTACACCTCGGGAGCGAAACCAGCAACGCCGGCAACCGGGCCGGCCGGACAGAAAGCAGCCGTCAGTCTAGAAGCGGGAGGTCGCCCATCCGTGCACAGGGTGCGACCAGAGACCCGATGGTCATGCGGCGGCCACCGCTGCGGCACGGAGCATGGGTAGGCTCCGAATCGGTGATGTTCAACAGAGTTTTCCATCCGCGAGCAGGAGCCGATCGACGCACATGAGCGCCAACGACAGAAGTAACCGCCTCGAGTGGACCGATCTCGACCAGCGCGCCGTCGACACCGTTCGGGTGCTGGCCATGGACGCGGTCGAGACACCGGCAATGGGCCACCCTGGAACGGCCATGAGCCTCGCCCCCGCGGCGTACCTCCTGTACCAACGTCTGCTCCGCTACGACCCGGCCGACCCGGACTGGATGGGTCGTGACCGGTTTGTCCTGTCCTGTGGCCACTCGAGCCTCACGCTCTACGTCCAGCTCTTCTTCGCCGGCCTGCTCGACCTGGATGACCTGAAGCATCTCCGCCAGTGGGGCAGCCGCACCCCCGGCCACCCCGAGCACGGCCACACCGCGGGCGTCGAGACCACGACCGGCCCGCTCGGCCAGGGCCTCGCCAACGCGGTCGGGATGGCGATGGCGGCCCGCCGCGAGCGTGGCCTGCTCGACCCTGACGCCGCGCCGGGGACCAGCCCGTTCGACCACCGGATCTTCGTGTTCGCAAGCGACGGCGACATCGAGGAGGGCATCACCCACGAGGCCAGCGCAATCGCCGGGCACCAGAAGCTCGGCAATCTGATCGCGCTCTACGACGCCAACCAGATCTCGATCGAGGACGACACCGACATCGCCTTGTCCGAGGACGTCGCCAAGCGGTACGAGGCCTACGGCTGGCACGTCCAGACGGTCGAGTGGCGCCGCGCCGATGGCTACGTCGAGGACGTCCAGGCGTTGTGGGACGCGTACCAGGAGGCGATCGCCGAGACCGCCCGACCGTCGCTCATCATCGTGAAGACGATCATCGCCTGGCCGGCACCCAACGCCCAGAACACCGGCAAGGCGCACGGTTCGGCCCTCGGGCCCACTGAAGTTGCCGCCACCAAGCGCGTCCTCGGTTTCGACCCCGACCGAAGCTTCCAGGTCGACGAGGAGGTGCTCGCCCACGTCCGCCAACTGCGCGAGCGCGGCGCGAAGGTGCACGAGGAATGGCAGGAGACCTTCCAGGCCTGGCGCGACGATCACCCCGACCAGGCCCTGCTGTTGGATCGGATGCGTTCGCGCCGGCTGCCCGAGGGTTGGACCGACCGGATTCCGTCGTTCGAGCCGGGCAAGGACGTCGCGACCCGCAAGGCGTCCGGTGAGGTGCTGACCGCACTGGCTCCGGTGTTGCCGGAGCTGTGGGGTGGCTCGGCGGACCTGGCCGGCTCCAACAACACCACGCCGGCTGGCGAGCCGTCGTTCATCCCGCCGGAATACTCCACGAAGGAGTTCACCGGTGACTGGTACGGCCGGGTCCTGCACTTCGGCGTCCGCGAGCACGCCATGGGCGCGGTCCTCAACGGCATCGCCCTGCACGGCGGCACCCGTCCGTACGGCGGCACCTTCCTCGTGTTCAGCGACTACATGCGCCCCGCCGTGCGCTTGGCCGCGCTGATGAAGCTGCCGGTGATCTACGTCTGGACCCACGACTCGATCGGCCTGGGTGAGGACGGTCCGACCCACCAGCCGGTCGAGCATCTCGCGGCACTGCGCGGCATTCCCGGCCTCGAGGTCATCCGCCCGGCAGACGGCAACGAGACGGCGGCCGCCTGGCAGCACGTCATGGCTCACTCCGACGCGCCCAAGGCACTCGCCCTCACCAGGCAGAACGTCCCGACGTTCGACCGTTCGGGAGGCACCGGGTTCGCACCGGCGAGCGAGGTGGCGCGGGGTGGCTACGTCCTCGTCGACGCTCCAGGAAACCAGGTGGCCGACGTCGTCCTGATCGCGACCGGCTCGGAGGTCCAGCTGGCCGTCGCCGCCCGGGAGCAGCTCGAGGCCGAGGGCGTCGCGGCCCGGGTCGTGTCGATGCCGTGCGTCGAGTGGTTCGACGCGCAGGACCAGGCCTACCGCGACACCGTCATCCCGCCCGGCGTCAAGGCGCGGGTCTGTGTCGAGGCGGGCATCGCCCAGCCGTGGTACCGCTTCGCCGGCGACTCCGGCCGGATCGTCTCACTCGAACATTTCGGCGCCTCAGCGGATTACAAGACGTTGTTCACCGAGTTCGGACTGACAGGGGAAACGGTCGCGCAGGCGGCCCGCGAGAGCATCGCCGCCGCTCGCGGGTAGGGACGGGCCAGCCCGCCAGGGCTGTTGCGCCAACCTGCGCCGCCATCGCAGACGATGAGAAGGGGACCCAGATGAACGACCGACTCAAGGCCCTCGCCGACGAGGGCGTGGCGATCTGGATCGACGACGTGTCCCGGCAGCGACTCGGTTCGGGCAACCTCGCCGAGCTGGTTCGCGACAAGCACGTCGTCGGCGTGACGAGCAACCCGACCATCTTCGCGAAAGCGCTGTCCGACGCGAAGGTCTACTCCGACCAGACCCGGGACCTCGCCGTCCGCGGCGTCGACGTCGAGGAGGCCGTCCGCGCGATCACGACGTACGACATCCGTTGGGCCTGCGACGTCCTCCGTCCGGCGTACGACGCGAGCGGGGGCGTCGACGGCCGGGTGTCCATCGAGGTCGACCCCCGGCTGGCGCGCGAGACCGAGAAGACGATCGCCGAGGCGCGCGCGCTCTGGTGGCTCGTGGATCGGCCGAACCTCTTCATCAAGATCCCGGCGACGCGCGAAGGACTCCCGGCCATCACGACGGCGTTGGCCGAGGGCATCAGCGTCAACGTCACCCTGATCTTCGGCCTGCAGCGCTACCGCGAGGTGATGGAGGCGTTCCTCACCGGCATGGAGCAGGCAAAGGCGTCCGGCCATGAGCTGTCGAGCATTGGCAGCGTGGCGTCGTTCTTCGTCAGCCGGGTCGACACCGAGGTCGACAAGCGGCTGGACAAGATCGGATCGACCGAGGCCAGGGCTCTGCGCGGCAAGGCCGCGATCGCCAACGCCCGCCTCGCGTTCCAGGCGTACGAAGAGGTCTTCGAGGGTGCCCGTTGGCAGGCGCTGAAATCCGCCGGTGCGCACCCGCAGCGGCCGCTGTGGGCGTCGACGTCGACGAAGGACCCGAGCCTGCCCGACACGATCTACGTCACCGAGCTGGTGACCCGCGGCGTCGTCAACACGATGCCCGAGGCGACGATCGAGGCATACGCCGACCACGGCGAGACGCGCGGCGACACGGTGCTCGACACCTACGCCGAGTCCCGCAAGGTCATCGACGATCTCGAGGCGCTCGGCATCAGCTACGCCGACGTGGTGGGCGTCCTGGAGGACGAGGGCGTCGAGAAGTTCGCGGCCAGCTGGAAGGAACTGCTGGAGTCAGTGAGCAGGGAGCTGGGGGCCCACCGGTGACCGACGCCGTCCGGGTCGAGGTCGACCAGCCCACCTGTGGGGCGGTCCTGCGGGCACTCGTGGACGACGACGTCGCGCCGGCACTGGCCCGCGGCGACTCCCTGCTGTGGGGTACGGCGGCGCAGGAGGAGGCCTCGATCCGGCTGGGCTGGGTCGACTCCCCGCGCACGTCGCGGCCACTGCTCGCCGAGATCGACGCCCTGTCCGCAGAGCTGCGCCAGGAAGGACTCGACCACATCGCCCTTGCCGGAATGGGCGGCTCGTCGCTGGCGCCCGAGGTGATCACGGCGACCGCCGGCGTCGCGCTGACGGTCCTCGACTCCACCGACCCCGCCGTCGTCCGACGGGCGCTCGCGGACCGGCTCGACCGGACCGTGCTGGTCGTGTCCAGCAAGTCCGGTTCCACCGTCGAGACCGACAGTCAGCGCCGCGCCTACCTCCGGGCGTTCGCCGATGCGGGTATCGACGGCCCGAGCCGGATCGTCGTCGTCACCGACCCGGGCTCTCCGCTCGCCGAGCTGGCCGAGAGCGAGGGCTACCGCAAGGTGTTCCTCGCCGACCCCAAGGTGGGCGGGCGCTACTCCGCGTTGACCGCGTTCGGTCTGGTGCCGGCCGGACTGGCGGGAGCCGACGTCGCCGAGCTTCTCGACGAGGCGGAGGCGATCCTTCCGGCGCTCGCCGAGTCCACCCCGGACAACCCCGCCCTGACGCTGGCCGCCGCCCTCGCCGCGGCTCACGAGCAGGGCCTCGAGAAGGTCGTGCTGGGCGACGGTGCCACGCCCATCAGGGGCTTCCCCGCCTGGGTCGAACAGCTCGTCGCCGAGTCCACCGGCAAGGACGGGCGAGGGTTGCTGCCCGTCGACGTCGGCCGCACGTCGGCCACGACACCCGGCTGGAACGGTGCCGGTGCCGGCACCAGGGTCTCCATCGGCACGCCTGAACACCAGGTCCCTGGCCAGGTCCTCACCAGCGGACCCCTCGGCGCGATGTTCCAGCTCTGGGAGGCCGCCGTCGCGATCGCCGGCCGGGTCATCGGGATCAACCCCTTCGACCAGCCGAACGTCGAGGAGGCGAAGAAGCAGGCGCGGGCGCTGCTCGATGCGCCAGAGGCCGGAGACGGGATGCCGCTCGCCTTGACCGAAGGAGCGGTCGAGGTCTACGGCGACCCCTCGACATTGCGCGGCGAGCAGTCGCTCGCCGCGCTCCTCGCGTCCCTGCACGTTCTCGTCCCAGAGACGGGTTATCTCGCGCTGCAGGCCTACCTCGACCGTGACGGCGAGGCCGATGCGGCAGAGCTCCGCCCTCTTGTCGCGGCCACGAGCGGCGTCCAGACGACGTTCGGATGGGGCCCACGGTTCCTGCACTCGACCGGGCAGTACCACAAGGGCGGGCACCGCAACGGCGGCTTCGTCCAGATCACCGGTGAGGTGGCCGAGGACCTCGCCGTACCGGACCGTCCGTACACCTTCGGCCAGCTCCAGCGGGCCCAGGCCGCAGGCGACGCCCGGGTGCTGATCGCCACCAGACAACCCGTCGTACGCCTGCATCTCACCGATCGTCGAGCTGGCCTTGCCCAGCTCATCGCCGCCGTCAAGACGGTGCGCCCATGACCGAACGACGTGCGGTCGTCACGAGGGCACAGCGCCGACCAAGGAGAGGTCGTCCATGACCGATGAGGCCGTGCTGGTGAAGAACCGCCCCGCACCCTCCAACCCGCTCCGCGATCCGCAGGACCGCCGGCTCCCCCGCATCGCCGGTCCGTGCGGCCTCATCATCTTCGGGGTCACCGGCGACCTGGCGCGTACCAAGCTCATGCCGGCCGTCTACGACCTCGCCAACCGCGGGCTCCTACCGCCCGGCTTCGCGTTGGTCGGCTTCGCCCGCCGCGAGTGGGCCAACGAGGACTTCGAAAAGGTCGTCCACGACGCGGTGAAGGAACACGCGCGCACGCCGTTCCGCGAGGAGGTCTGGAAGCAGCTGCGGGAGGGCTGCCGGTTCGTTCAGGGCGAGCTCGGTGACGACCCGTCGTTCGAACGCCTCCGCACCACGATCGACGAGCTCGACCGCGAGCGCGGCACCAACGGCAACCACGCCTTCTATCTCTCGGTGCCGCCGAAGCTGTTTCCCGTGACCGTACGCCAGCTCAAGGAACACGGCCTGGCCGACCAGGGGACGGAGCACTGGCGCCGGGTCGTGGTCGAGAAGCCGTTCGGTCACAACCTGGAGAGCGCCCGCGAGCTCAACCAGATCGTGTCGGAGGTCTTCCCGCCCGAGGCCGTCTTCAGGATCGACCACTACCTCGGCAAGGAGACGGTCCAGAACATCTTCGCGCTGCGGTTCGCCAACCAGATGTTCGAACCGGTGTGGAACGCCAACTACGTCGACCATGTGCAGATCACCATGGCCGAGGACATCGGTATCGGCGGGCGCGCCGGCTACTACGACGGCATCGGCGCGGCCCGCGACGTGATCCAGAACCATCTGCTGCAGCTGCTCGCGCTCAACGCGATGGAGGAGCCGGTCAGCTTCGACGCCCGGGCGTTGCGGATCGAGAAGCAGAAGGTCCTCGCGTCCGTGCAGCTGCCGCGTCGGCTCGATCTGCACACGGCGCACGGACAGTACGCCGACGGGTGGGCCGGTGGCAGGAAGGTCGGCGCCTACCTCGACGAGGAGGGCATCCCGAAGGACTCCCGCACCGAGACCTACGCCGCGATCAAGCTGGAGGTCGACACGCGACGCTGGGCCGGGGTGCCGTTCTACCTACGTACCGGCAAACGCCTACCGAAGCGGGTCACCGAGGTCGCGGTGGTGTTCAAGCGGGCACCGCACCTGCCGTTCGCGGCGACAGCGACCGAGGAGCTCGGCCACAACACGCTCGTGATGCGGATCCAACCTGACGAGGGCATCACCATCCGGTTCGGCTCGAAGGTGCCGGGAACGCAGCTGGAGATCCGGGACGTGACGATGGACTTCGCCTACGGCGGTGCGTTCACCGAGTCCTCGCCGGAGGCGTACGAACGGCTGATCCTCGACGTGCTTCTCGGCGATCCGCCGCTGTTTCCCCAGCACGAGGAGGTCGAGCTGTCCTGGCAGATCCTCGACCCGATCGTCGACTTCTGGGCCGAACACGCCAAGCTCGAGCAGTACCCGTCCGGCACCTGGGGGCCGTCCAGCGCTGACGAGATGCTCGCCCGGGACGGCCGCACCTGGAGACGACCGTGAGCGACGTGCGCGAGGCTTCTCAGCCACCCGTACGACAGCCACACCCGTACGACAAGGGGATCCGGGCGCCGATCGTGCGGAGTGAAGGAGCAGTGCTGTGATCATCGATCTTTCCGACACGAGTGCGAGCGAGATCGCGTCGGCCCTGGTCAAGGCGCGTCGCAACGCCGGGAGCCCGGCGATGGGCATGGTGCTCACGCTCATCGTGGTGGCCGACGAGAGCGGACACTACGACGCGCTGAAGGCCGCGATGCTGGCGGCGAAGGAGCATCCGTCCCGCATCATCGGCGTGATCCCGCGCAACGGCGAAGGC
Source organism: Actinopolymorpha sp. B17G11 (assembly GCF_040196095.1). Taxonomy (NCBI): domain Bacteria; kingdom Bacillati; phylum Actinomycetota; class Actinomycetes; order Propionibacteriales; family Actinopolymorphaceae; genus Actinopolymorpha; species Actinopolymorpha sp. B17G11. The sequence continues at coordinate 300,923 of NZ_JBEFTW010000002.1, read as the reverse complement.
CCGGCGAGACTCGACGCCGAGGTGCGGGTGGGCGGCGAGAGCGGTCCGGGTGAGAGCCTGCTGCTCCGCCTCTACGGAGAGCTCTCCCAGCACCCGGACTCGGTGGCGATGCCGTTGCTGCTGCCCGAGTCGCCGGTCGTCACCTGGTGGCCCGGGAGGGCGCCCGCGATCCCCTCAGCCGATCCGCTCGGCCAGCTGGCCCGTCGCCGGGTCACCGATGCGGCGGCAGCCGAACGACCGATCGAGGCGCTGCACGAACACTGCCGGGGCTACGCGCCGGGTGACACGGACCTGGCGTGGACGCGTACGACCCCGTGGCGGGCCCTGCTGGCCGCGGCACTGGACCAGAAGCACGCCAGGGTCGTCGGCGCGACCATCGAGGCCGAACGGTCCAACGCCAGCGCCGACCTGATAGCCGCCTGGCTGGCCCTGCGGCTGCGGATCCCGACGTCGGTGACGACGAGCGAGGGCCCCGGCATCACGGCGGCCCGTCTCCACACCGACGACGGCGACATCGCCATCACCCGAGGCGACGGTCTGTTGGCGCGGTACTCGATTCCCGATCAGCCCGAACGCCACGTCGCACTGAAACGCCGCGAGACCTCCGAACTGCTCGCGGAGGAACTGCGCCGGCTGGATCCGGACGACGTCTATGCGCTGACGGTCGAGGAACTGCTGCGCATGCGGGCCCACGACATCGATCCGCGCAAGTCCACGCGCGAGGCGGAGGTCCAGGGTTCGCGATGAGTACCCCCGAGATCGTCGTCCATGCCACCAAGGACCTGCTCGCCGAAGCCATCGCGGCCCGGCTCGTCACCGCGCTGGTCGACGTCCAGGCGAGCCGGACCAGGGCGTCGGTCGTCCTCACCGGCGGTGGGATCGGGACCGGCAGCCTTGCCGCCCTCGCCAACTCGCCGGCCCGCGACGCGATCGACTGGCGACGGCTGGACGTGTGGTGGGGCGACGAACGCTACCTGCCCACCGGCGATCCCGAACGCAACGAGACCGGCGCCCGTGCGGCACTCCTCGACCACGTGCCGGTGGATCCGGCCCGGATCCACCCCATGCCGTCCGCGGACGAGCATGACGCCGCCAGGGTCGAGGCGGCCGCGGAGCGCTATGCGTCCGAGCTGGCCGCCGCGGTGCGTCCCGAGGACCACGGCCCGGTTCCGGCGTTCGACATCTGCATGCTCGGGGTCGGGCCGGACGGTCATGTGGCGTCGCTGTTCCCCGAACGTCCCGCCGTCTACGACGAACGTCCGGTGGTCGGGGTCCACGGAGCGCCGAAGCCGCCGCCCACAAGGATCTCCCTGACCTTCCCGGCGCTCAACGCCGCGCGCGAGGTGTGGTTCCTGGTCTCGGGAGCGGAGAAGGCGGGGGCTGTACGCCTGGCTCTGTCCGGGGCGGGTCCCGTACAGATCCCGGCGGCCGGCGTACGCGGTCGGCAGCGCACGCTGTGGCTGCTCGACCGGGCCGCCGCCAAGGAGCTGCCGGCCGACCTGCACCGCCCGACGACTCCCTGACCCCGACCGGCGGGCGACGAGCGGTACCCGGCGGCCGATCCGGCGGCGTCCCGCCGAGACCGGAAACGTCAGGTGCACACGGGCACGGGCTCGACCGGGGGGACCGCTTCGTTCCTGGGCTCGTCGTCCGTTCCGGCGGATCCGTCCTCGTCGTCTCCGCGGTCGTCGAGCGGGTGCGCGAGTTCGTCCTTCGGCATCTTCGCCAGCACGATCGCCAGCACCGCGATCACGGCGGGGATCAGGCCGGCGGCGAGGAACGTCGTACCCGACCCGACCGCGGCGCTCACCGGCCCGGCCAGCGCCATCGACAACGGCATGAACACCAGCGAGACGAAGAAGTCGAGGCTCGAGACCCGGCCCAGCATGTGCGGGGGCACCCGACGCTGCAACAGGGTTCCCCAGATCACCATCGGCGCGGAGAAGCAGATCCCGACGACGAACACCGCGACCGCGATCTGCGCGACGTGGGTGGCGAAGCCGACGAAGACGAGGGGCGCGCAACCGAGGCCCCAGAACAGGTTCATGACCGTGAGGTATCGCCGTGGCATCCGGAACGAGGCCATCGCCATCGACCCGACCGCGCCACCGATTCCGAACGCCGCCATCACGATCGCGTGGTCGCCGGGTCCGCCGCCGGCTCGGTCCTTGATCACGAACGGTACAAGGACGTCGATCGGCCCCATGATCAGCAGGATCAGTACCGACGCGAACAGCAACGTCGCCAACAGCCATGGCGTACGCACCATGTAGACGAAGCCGTCCCTGAGGTCGGTCACGGCGGATCGCACGGGATGCTCAGGGCCTGCCGGACGCTCCTGCCGGAGTGGCACCGGGCGCATCGCCAGCAGCAGGGCGACGCCGGCCGCCTCGCACACGCAGACCACCACCAGGGCCGCGCCCGGGGACCAGGCCGCGATCACCGCACTCGCCACGGCCGGACCGGCCGCCTGCATGATCATCGGGCGCAGCATGCCCTCGACACCGTTCGCGGCCATCAGGTCCCGGCCGGGAAGGATCGACGGCAGCAGCGCGGAGTACGCGGGATAGGTGAACCCACTGCCGAGCCCGATCGCCAGTGCCACGAGCACCAGGTGCCACACCTCGAGCCAGCTTGCGACGGCCAGTGCCACCACCACGCCGACCGCGAGGGTGCGTACGACGGCGACGGCACGCAGGATCCGGAGCTGCGGGATGCGGTCGGCCATGACCCCGCCGAGCAGAGCGGTGGCGAGCATTCCGCCGGCAGAGGCGGCCGACACCATCGACACGGCGCCAGGCCCACCACCCAGCGCGATGACCTGCCACACGAGCGCGATCAACCATCCGCCGGCACCGAACAGCGACAGCGTGACCGACGCGGCCAACAGCCGGTACTGCCCGAACCGGAACGGCCGCAACGGTCCGCGCAACCAGCCCGGGCTGGTCGCACTCGTCGAGTCGTTCATGGCCCTTCCCCTCCACCGATGGTCGTGTCGTCGCCCGCTGCTGAGTCTGACCGGCGGTACCCCTGCAAATCATCGCCGATGTCCGATCACGTCCGACTCCCTGCCACACCAGAACATCTCGATGTGGCCTCTGCTATTGGTAGGTGTCGGGCATTTCGCACCGAGAGGACCCACTGTGACCGAACCGATCGTCCGCGTGTTCCCAGACCGCGCCAGCCTCGGGCATGCGGCGGCCAGCGACATCGCGGCGGAGATCCGCGAACGGCTCGGCCTCCAGGACGCCGTACGCATGATCTTCGCGGCCGCACCCAGCCAGCAGGAGACCCTCGACGCACTCACCGCCGAGGCGGGAATCGACTGGGAACGCGTGACGGCGTTCCAGATGGATGACTATCTCGGGCTTCCCGACGAGGCACCACAACGGTTCGGTCAGTGGCTGCGGGCAGCGATCTTCGACAGGTTGCCGTTCAAGGACGTGCACCTGATGCGGACCGACGGGGATGCCGAGCTCCGGCCGGCGGAATATGCCACACTGCTCGACGAGGCCCCGATCGACATCTGCTGTCTCGGCATCGGCGTCAACGGCCACATCGCGTTCAACGACCCGCCGGTGGCCGACTTCGCCGATCCATTGGCCGTGAAGGTGGTCGAGCTCGATTCCACCTGCCGCCAGCAACAGGTGGACGACGGCTGCTTCCCCACCTTCGACGACGTACCCACGAGGGCTCTGACCCTGACCGTGCCGCGCCTGCTCGACGTGGGGCGGATGTTCTGCATGGTTCCCGGGCCGGCGAAGGCGCCCGCGGTTCGCGACGCGTTGCAGGGTCCGATCGCGGAGTCGTGTCCGGCCAGTGCCTTGCGTACCCACCACGGCTGCACCGTCTATCTCGACCAGGACTCCGCCCATGACCTCGACTGAGCCTTTGCCCGGTTCTCCCGGCGTGACCGAGTTGGCCGGCCGCGACCCCGCTACCGGCCTGTTGACGGTCGTACGCATCGAGGACGGCCTCATCGCGAAGGTGACCAGGAGTCCGGCGGGCTCAGCGGGCTCAGCGGAGGACGCGGAGGTATGGATAGCGCCCGGATTCGTCGACCTGCAGGTCAACGGGTTCGGCGGATTCGACGCCAATGCCGCCGAGGACGATGCCGGGCCGGAGGTGGTGGTCGGTCTCGTCCACGCGCTGTTCGCGGTCGGCGTCACGACCGTCGTTCCCACCATCGTGACGGCGGCCGAGTCCCACATCATCGCGTGCCTGCGCCGGATCGTCCGGGCCCGGGAGCGCGACCCGTTGGTGCGGCACGCGATCCCCTTCGTCCATGTGGAGGGGCCGCACCTGTCCGGCGAGGACGGGCCACGCGGGGTGCATCCGGCCGCGCACGTACGCCCGCCCGACGTGGCGGAGTTCGCGCGCTGGCAGGCGGCCTGCGACGGGCTGGTGGGAATGGTGACGCTGTCGCCGCACTTCGCTGGGAGTCCTGCCTACATCTCAGATCTCGTCACCCGCGGGATCCGCGTCTCCGTAGGCCACACGCACGCCGAACCCGAGCAGATCAGGGCGGCGGCGGAGGCGGGTGCGTCGTTGTCGACGCATCTCGGCAACGGCGCCCATGCGGTCCTGGCCCGGCATCCCAACTACGTGTGGGCGCAGCTCGCCGATGACCGCCTGGCCGCGGGCTTCATCGCCGACGGCCATCATCTGCCGGCGGACACACTCATCGCGATGCTGCGGGCCAAGGGACTGTCGCGGTCGTTCCTCGTGTCGGACGCCACGACACTCGCGGGATCGCCGCCCGGCACCTACCGCACGCCGGTCGGTGGCGAGGTGGAGCTGTCCGCCGAGGGGCGGTTGTCGCATGTGGGTACGCCGTACCTTGCCGGTGCCGCGCGTTCGATCGGCGACGGCGTGGCACACGTGGCGGGGCTGGGGCCGTTCTCGCTCGGCGAGGCGGTGGCGCTGGCGACGACGACGCCAGGTGCCATCGCGGGCGGCCGCGGGACTCTCGACATCGGCGCGCCGGCGGACCTGGTCCGGTTCCGTCGGAGCGCCGGCAAGGCGGAGTTGACAGTGGAGGACGTCGTGGTCGCGGGCACCCCGTGCCCCCGAGTCTGAATGGAATTGCTCTCGAACCTGAATGGAATTGCCTCGAGCCTGAGTCGATTGCGGAGAAATGGTTGACCGTGACCCGTTTCGGAAGGCCACTTCTCCGCATTGAACGCGTCAGACCGCACCTCCCGTGCGGTCCGAGCGCTCAGACTTCCGACATGGGCCGTCCGATCGACTGCCGTCGATCAACTTTGTCGCGCTGCATCCTTGGTCGACATGTGCGCGACCGACCGACGGGGAGGGCAGACAGCCGCACGCATACGGCCTTCAGGTGGCAGCCACACCCGGGTTGTGTGCGTCGCTCTCGACGGACGTGTACTGGGGTTGTCGCAGGCTGCCGGTGGCAGTCCTACGCACGACATCAACGCCAAGGAGCACGTTCGGTCCGCCATTCACGATGCGATACATCGAGCTGGCGTTCAGTCTGGTAACGCCGTTGGGCTGGTATCCGGAATGGCTGGCTTCGACGGTGAGCGCGACTTGGGCTGGGCTATTGAACATGTCGAGGTCAGCGGGCTCGCATGCGCTCGGTACACCGTCAATGACGCAGTTGTGGCCCAGGCTGGAGCTTTTGCTGGCCGTCCGGGCATCGTCGTGATCGCCGGTACGGGCTCGGTGATCCTTGGCATCACCGAAGATGGAGAACACGTTCGTAACGACCGTTACTTCCACTATCCGGTGGTGCTCGTCACCTGTCCTTCGACGCAATGGCGCGCATCCTGATCGACGAGGACACCGACGCAGATGCCGTGGCTCAGCTGACAACAGCTGCCGCGGAGTCGTCACCGCTTGCCTCGGCGACCTGCAGCCAACTCGCCGGGGCGACTTGTGTTGGTGTCCGCTTGCTCGCTGCTCACTTCGAGTCGACGACCGTGCCAGTAGCTCTACAGGTTGGTCTAGGTCGGTCCGGTGCTTTTGCAGGGAGAGTCGGGACCGGGTTGGCAGCCTCACGAGGGAAACGCCTCGACGTTGTTGATCCGGTGCTCGAGCCTGCTGCGGGCGCGGCACTGTTGGCCTTGCGGCGAGCTGGCGTAGACACAACCGAGTTGGTGGTCAGGCGACTCGCGGCGGGTCCGAAGTGACATCTGACCGCCGACCCACACAGACATCGGGTCGGCGGTCAGATGCCGAAGCACGGCCGTCGTACGGGTCAGTCCATCGGGGGAAGTCCGAGCGCCTCACGCGCGAGGTCGAGGAAGTGGTCGCCGCGGACCACCGTGTAGTCATCGCTCAGTGAGTTGGCCACTTCCGCCAGGTCCGCGGGATTCATGCTCCACGCGATCGGAGCGATTGACACGAACAACGGTGACGTGCCGTCCCAGTCCGCGGCCGACTCGGCGATGGCGTTCTTGGTCTGCTCGACGCTGTTGACGAGATATCCGGTCGCCTGCGGCACGCCCGCGACGACCTGCATCTCGGTGTGGTCGGTGTGGTGGATGAACCAACCCCTGGGCCGTACGTCCGTGGCGAACTGGTGAGCCTTCTCGTCGCTGAGGTCCACGTCCTCGTGGTCGACCCGGTTGAGGATCTGGATCGAGTCCATGCCGGTGCGCTTCATGTACGCACCCGTCGTCGCTGTGTAGGTGGAGAAGGTGGCGTCCGGCCACGCGGTCGGGTAGATGTAGCCCGCGCCAGAGGGTCCAGCGACGAGGTAGTCGTTCTCGGTCGCGGTCTGCTGGTAGTGGGCCAGGATCGCCGGTGCGCCATCGGCGAGCAGCGGGTTGGTGGTCCAGTTGATCGGAACACTGCCGCGCGCGTCGTTCTCCCACAGGTTGCGCATGTGGTGCTGGTTGTAGGCAAAGTTGTCGCCCTCGCCCAGGGTGAACGTCACATAGATCCGGTTCTCCAGCCGCGGAGTGGGCGGTGACTGCTGCTGGTCACTGACCGGCGGCCGGGCACCCGCGAACACCGTGCCGTTCGCAAACCAGTCCGCGGGGACGACGTAGGCGGCGTGCTGGGACACCAGCTCAGTGCCGGCGAACTCGCCGGCGATGTCGGACGCAAACCACCCCATGTACGGCGTGTACGGGTCAACCGCGGACAGCATGTCCTCCAGTAGCGCGCGTTCCTCGGCTGCGTTGACTTCAAGCCAGAACACCATCGCGCGGTTGGCGACGGCGTAGTCCCGGAAAAATCCGAGGTGGACCTCCGGATTGAGAGCTACCACCATCCGGTGGGTGGTCTTGTCCCACAACTCCTCGAACTGCCATCTGTAGGCGTCGAGGCCGCTGTCGAAGCGATCGCGCAGGTCGACCAGTGTGGTCAGTCGGTAGGGAGCCTCGGAAAGCCGGGCCGCGAGTTGCGGACTGACGGCCAGCGCGTCGTGGATTCCCGCCAGTGTGGTGGCGACGTTGACTGTGTCGGGGATGCTGGGATCCCAGACCACCATTCCCTTGGCTTCCGTCTGATACTTCGACAACATCTCCCAGCGGTCCTGCTCGTCCCACGGCAGGCCGAGGTCCTCCAGCCAGGTGTATGCACCCTCTTCCTCGGTGTGGAGCAGGTAGAGGCGTGGCCGGGAGCGATTGACCAGACCCTGAAGCGTGGTGAACATGACCTTCTCGTCGTTGGGGACCGGCGAGAGAAGGTTGACGACATCGAGGTGGCGGGGCCGCGCGAAGTGCGGAAGAGCCTGACCTTCCGGCCACGAGATACCCGACGTCGGCGGGGCCGCGTTCGCAGGGGAGGCAGAACCCAGGACGGACAGCCCGATCGGCAGAGTCGAGGCGAGCAGGAACCGGCGACGCGAGACGTTCGACGGGGTTCGGTCCATGGCGGGGTTTCCCTACAGGGCTCAGGACGGTGGGCGATGGCGGTAAAGGTACTGCGAGGATTGCATGTGTCAATGTGGTAGCAGCGTCCCTAAGCAACGGCCTCTGGACGCATTTGACGGGAGGGTTAACCTGAGCAGTCGCGGTCGGATGAGAATGAACCAGTGGGTGTGCGATGAGCGTGGACAACAAGACGGACAGGGCTCCGCTCTACGAGCAGGTGCGGCGCGCGCTGCGTGCCGCGATCGAGCAGAGTGGCCACGCCCCCGGAACACCGTTCGTCACCGAGCGCGAGGTATGCCGCCGGTTCGGCGTGAGTTCGACAACCGCCGTCCGTGCCCTCAACGAGCTTGTTGCCGAGGGGGTCCTCGTCCGCCGTCAGGGAGTCGGAACGTTCATCGCCGAACGGCCTGCTGAGAAGGCAAATGCCGAGGCGCCGACGCCCGCCGGAGCGCACCGGAAGCCCACCGTGGCGTGCATCCTGCAGAACCACAGCTCCTACATCAGTCAGCTTCTGATGGGTCTGGAAACCACCTGCACCGAGCACGGCTACCGCTTGTTCCTCACGCACTGCAACGACCGTCCCGAGCGGGAGCGGACGGCACTTCAGGAGGCACTCAACGCGAACGTCAGCGGCATCGTGCTCTACCCGGCCGAAGGCGGTGCCAACGCCGACGCCCTGGCCGAGGTACGCCGGCGCGGCGTTCCTCTGGTCATGATCGACCGGTACCGGCCGGACCTTGCCGCGGACGCAGTCGTCGCAGACAACGTCGCGGTCGGCTACGAGGTGACGCAGGAACTGATCCGCATGGGGCACCGACGCATCGCCACTCTGTGGAGCGAGACCGAATGCACCAGCGTGCGCGACCGGTTGACAGGGCACCTGCAGGCGCTGCGGAACAACGACATCCCCATCCACCCCGAACTCACGGTGCTCCGCAGATACGTCGGGCTGACCGAGCCCGGACAGTCCGGGACGCTCGAGACGCTGCTTGCAGACCCCGATCCTCCGAGCGTCCTTCTCTGCGCGAACGGCTTTACCCTCGCGCACGCCGTCGCCGACCTTGCGGCCATGGGCGTCGACGTACCAGGACAGGTCGACCTGGCCGGCATGGATGACGCCGGCCCGTTCGACATCCTTCCGCTGACCGTGGTCGCCGCGTCCCTTCCCGCCACGGACATCGGCCGTGAGGCGGCACTCTTGCTTCATCACCGCGTCACCAGCGGCGAGCCGTACAAGGGTGTCAAGCACCTCGTCCTTCCGATCAAGATCCGAACGAGGCACGCGGATTCCAGGCACCTTGGTGTGGTGCCGGCTACCTCGACTCCCGAGCCCGACGCGGTACCCCAGCCCGCCGGCACTTCTCTGCGCGACACCGAGCCCGTGCGACATTGACGGGGCGACCGACCAAGATCAACAGAGGTTCAGGAACAGGCTCTAAGCAGGGCGGATGACCACCTGGTCCGCCGGGAACGTTTCGGTCGTTCCGTCCTTGCGACTGACCACCACCTGCGGCAGCCCTTCGCCGAGCACGATCGTGGCCTCATCACCCTTGCCCAGGCGGACCGGACGTAGCTCACCACGATCCCGGACAACCCAGCCGAGACCACGTACCGATTCGACGAGGCCCTCCGCGCGAAGGACACCGAGCGCCGAACGCACGGCAGTCCGGGCAAGGTGGTAGTGCTGCCCTAGCGCGCCCTCGGAGGGCAGCCGCTCTCCCGGCGCAAGCTCGCCCGCGGCGATCTGGCGTCGAAGCTCGTCGGCGAGTTGCCGGAAGAGAGCCCGATCAGCGGTTGGATCGATCATCGTTCGTGACGCTATGTCCGCCTGGCCGGCTTGGAGGTTGTCCCCACAGGCACCTAGGCCTACAGTTAACGCCAAGGCGCGGCGGCTGGTCGACCGGACCCGGCCCCCATTCCCGCCGGTCCCGGCCGCCGCGTCCTACCACAGCGACGTACCGACATGTGGTCGCGTCGAGCGAAGGCCAAGCGGGTCAACGGGTGGCGTCGAACCAGAGGGGAGGAGACGGCGTGCGATGGAAGGTCCTGACGTTCCTGGCGTTCGCCCTCGTCGGCTGCCTCCTGGCGATGGTGGTCCCGCGCTGACCGTCGGCTCAGCCTCGACTCAGGCCATGGTCGGAGGAAGGCTCGGTCGGTGGACCGATGCCTGCCGTTGGTCACCACTGCGAGTCTTCCCGCATGACAACGCGCTCGACAGATCCCCTGTACGCCGACTGGGTGGTGGTGCCCGGTGGCTTCCTTCACCGAGGTACGCCGATGGAGGAGGTGGCAGCTGTCTTCGACCGACACCGTGACCTTCAGGTCGATGTCGAATGGTTCCGCAAGGAGGCGCCCCGGACCGACGTGTACGTCCCCACGTACCGCATCGCCCGTACGGCCGTCACCCACGCACAGTGGTCGCACTTCACCGCCGACACCGGTCGCAGATCGCCCACAGGCGAGCCAGACCATCCGGTCACCGGTGTCCCCTGGGCCGAAGCTACTGCGTACTGCGCCTGGCTCGGTCACCAACTCGACCGGCCCGTCCGGCTGCCCACCGAGAACGAGTGGGAACGCGCGGCCCGAGGCGACGACACGCGGGAGTACCCCTGGGGTGACGAGTTCGACCCACGCTTGGCGAACCTGCGGGAGCATGGAGCGGGTGGCCCCCTGCCGGTGGGATCCTTCCCAGCGGGAGCAAGCCCGTTCGGGGTCCTCGACCTGGCCGGGAACTGCGACGAGTGGACCTCGACCGAATATGCACGCTACCCGGGAGCGCCTGCGGGCGTCCCCGTCACCGACACCTACGCGACCGATCCTCATGTCACCCGTGGCGGTGCGTGGTTCCACTGCCGAGACCTCGCCCGGTGCTCTCGCCGGCATGGCGCGTACGACCCAGATCTCGTCGGCATCGGCTTCCGCCTGGCGAGCTCCGTCTGAGACCAGCCATGCGACCCTGCCACGGCAGTAGTTTCGACCGCCACGGACCTGTCCGAAGATGCCGCCCACGGTGGGCGTCTGATCCGTCGGACAGGTCCGCGACACTCAAGCTCGCTAGGCCGTTGCGGTGACCGGACTGGCGGCTGGCTCAGGCTCCGGCGCCAGTGCAGACCGCGGGCCGTTGTAGACCTGCAGGTCGAGCAGACCCTCCCGCTTCGCCACGATGGTCGGCACCAGCGCCTGGCCCGCGACGTTGGTGGCGGTACGCATCATGTCCAGAATCGGGTCGATGGCGATGAGCAGACCCACTCCCTCGAGCGGGAGCCCGAGGGTCGAGAGCGTCAGCGTCAGCATGACGATCGCACCGGTGAGCCCCGCCGTCGCCGCCGAACCGACGACCGAGACGAACGCGATCAGCAGATACTCTGTCAAGCCAAGGTTGACACCGAAGATCTGCGCCACCGTGATCGCCGCCAGCGCTGGATAGATGGCCGCGCAGCCGTCCATCTTCGTGGTGGCACCGAAGGGCACGGCGAATGAGGCGTACTCCTGTGGCACACCGAGGTTCCGCGTCACGACGCGCTGGGTCAGTGGCATGGTGCCCACCGACGACCGGGACACGAACGCCAACTCGATCGCCGGCCACGCGCCGGAGAAGAACTTCAACGGACTCAGGCCGTGCAGGCGGGCGAGGATGCTGTAGACACCGAAGAGGACGAGTGCGCATCCGACATACACGTCGACGGTGAAGGTCGCGAGCGGGCCCAGGAGGTCCCAACCGTACGTCGCGACCGCCTTGCCGATCAGGCCGAGCGTCCCGATCGGCGCTAGCCGGATGATCCACCAGAGCACCTTCTGCACAAGGGCAAGCGCTGAACGGTTGAACGCCAGGAACGGTTCGGCCTTCTCCCCCGCCGCCAGCGCCGCTGCTCCGACGACCGCCGCCACCACGACGATCTGCAGGACGTTGAACGACAGGGCCGTCGTCACCGAGACCACGCCATCCGCTTGCTCCGTTGAGGTTTCGGCGGACACGCCGAGCACGTTGGCGGGAATGATGCCGGTGAGGAAGTCGAGCCAGGACCCGCTGGTTCCGTCATAGGCCTCCGCGTTGTCCTGCGAGAGCGACGTGTCGAGGCCCGGGTTGGTGAGCAGACCGAGGACAAGCCCGATCGTCACGGCGAGGAGCGAGGTGATCATGAACCAGAGCAGGGTCTGGCCCGCGAGTCGTGCCGCACCGGTCACCTGGCGGAGGCTGGCGATGCTCACGACGATAGCGGTGAAGATCAACGGGGGTACGGCGACCCGCAGCAGCTGGACGAAGATGCTGCCGATCTGGGTGAGGGTTTCGGCGAGCCAGCTCAGCCCGAGGCCGCGGGCGAGCAGGCCGAGGATGATGCCGAGGGTCAGACCCGCGAGGATCTGGGCCCAGAACGGCAAGCGGGGTTGACGAGTCTGCCGCGCTGACGCGGCGGAGGTAGCCGACACGATTTTCCTCCCGTACGAAGGCGTACGACGGTGGTCTTGTGGCGAAAGGGATCAGAGCTGGAGACCGTCATCTTTGTCAGGTCCGGCTCCGGCGAAGGCGCACCGGCCAATCGGCGCAGCGCTCAGGTGTCTCGAATCGGCAGGGCGCCCGCGTCCTGGAAATCAAGGGAGCTCAGGCGTCTGCGGACCGCCCCAGATCTGCGGCGTTCGACTTACTGACAGGCGGAGCTGGCCTGTAGCCGAAGGTCGACGTACAGGCGTACCCAGAGCAGGATGCGAACGTTCATCGCCTTCTCGAACATCCCTTGTGCATCCACTTATTCCGGCGGAGCTGTCTCACTCCGGACAGCACGTCCGTGGGGAACCGGCGGGGTCAGCGCAGGTCGAGGCCGAGGTCCAGCGCGGGAGCGGAATGGGTCAGCGCCCCGACGGCGAGAAAGTCGACACCGGTCCCGGCATAGGCGCGCGCCTCGTCGAGCACGAGCCCGCCCGAAGCCTCCAACCGCGTCCCAGGTGCCGACGCACGAGTGCGCCGGACCGCCTCCGCGCACTGCTCGACCGTGAAATTGTCCAGCAGGACGAACTCCGCCGCGGCTGCCAACGCCTCGTCCAACTCCGAAAGCGAACCCACCTCGACCTCGCACGGAAGATCGGGCACCTCTGCACGCACCGCAGCGAGCGCCGCGGCCACACCGCCGGCAGCTAGGACATGGTTGTCCTTGATGAGGACCGCGTCCCCCAGCCCCAACCGGTGGTTGGCCCCGCCACCGCAACGGACGGCGTACTTCTCCAACATCCGCAGCCCGGGCAGGGTTTTCCGCGTGTCGCGGATCGTGCATCCGGTACCCGCGACCGCAGCGACCCACGCGGCCGACGTGGTGGCGACACCGGACAGGTGGCAGACCAGGTTGAGCGCAGTGCGTTCGGCGGTGAGGAGGCCCCGTACCGGCGCGCGCACCACCAGCGCCGGTTGGTGTGGCGCGAGCACCGCACCGTCGGCCTCGCGCGCCAGCACCTCCACCTCCCCCGGCATCAGCAGGTCGAACACCACCAGCGCCACCGCGCCGCCGGCAAGGACGCCTTGACACCGGGGCGTCATCTCTGCCCGGACGAGCACCTGCTCGGGTGTCGTCGCCACCGTCGTCGCGTCCGGGCCGTACCGGAGGTCCTCTGTCAAGCCGGTCTTGACGACCCTCAGGACGTCATCGGCGTCGAGCCCGGACACGGCCAGCGCAGCGGCCACGCCTGGCGAAAGCGTGTCCAGCGAACGCTCCGCCCAGGCCCCCACCCGGACCTCCGCCGACCCGTCCGTCACCACTGTGCCCCGCGTCATGCCACACCATCCAATGCCAATGTCCTGGCCGGGACGAGCTGACCCTCAGCGTCGAGGCGTACAGCCAGACTGACCCGCCAACGTTCGTCGTCAGTGTCGGTGAAGTCGTGGCGCACGTGGCAACCACGCGACTCGTGGCGCTCCTGCGCGGCGACGATGACCGCGCGCGCCGCCAGGGCGAGGGCGGCGTCCTCGACCCCCTCACGCGTATCCACCAGAGTCGTCGTACCGGTCGCGTCGAGCGCCTCTTCCGCCACCGCCAGCCCGCAGGCGTCCCGCCCGATCGCGACGTGTCGGCTCATGACCCGCTGCAGGGTGGAACGCCGGGCGACCGAAAGCACCGGCAACGGCTCCTCGACCATCTGGTCCACGTCCGCGAGTGCGCCCGTCGCCAGGTCGGACACCGCCGCCCGGGCGGCGCGGGTGCCCACGACCAAACCCTCCAGCAGGCTGTTGGAGGCCAGCCGGTTGGCGCCGTGCAGGCCGGTGCGCGCGACCTCGCCAGCGGCGTAGAGACCGGTCACCTCCGTGCGCCCGTCGACCGTCGTCACGACGCCACCGCACCCGAAGTGCGCCGCCGGGGCGACCGGGATCGGCTCCACGGACGGGTCGATCGACGCCGCCGTGCAGGCGGCGTAGACCGTCGGGAACCGCGCTCGGAACGCCGCCGCCGAGAGGTGCGTGGCGTCGAGATACACGTGGTCGTCCACACCGCCCGGCGCCTCCGCGAGCCGCCGGATGATCGCCGCCGACACGACGTCTCGTGGTGCCAGGTCACCCAACGGATGGACGCCCGCCATCACCGCCGCGCCGGACGCGTCCACCAGGACCGCACCCTCGCCGCGGACCGCCTCCGTCACCAGTGGCCGCCGGCCGGTCGAACCCCGTCCGGTGTAGAGCACCGTCGGATGGAACTGCACGAACTCCATGTCCGCCACGGACGCACCCGCCCGCAACGCCAACGCGATCCCGTCGGCGGTCGCGACGTCGGGGTTCGTCGTCGACTGGTACAGCTGGCCGAGCCCGCCGGTGGCGAGCAGGACAGCGGGTGCGCGCACGACGCCCGCCACACCGTCGGCGCCGAGCAGGAGTACACCGGCCGCCGCCCCTTCGGGAGTACGCAGGACCTGGACGGCGACCTGGCTCTCGAGCACTGTCAACGCGCGCTTGCGTACACCGGTCAGCAGGGCCCGCTGCACTTCGGCGCCGGTCGCGTCACCACCGGCATGGACCACGCGGTAGGCGGTGTGGCCGCCCTCCCGGGTGCGTGCGAGCAGTCCCGACGCGGCGTCGACGTCGAACGCCGCGCCGTACCGCCGCAACGACGCCACGGCCGCCGGACCGTCCCCGATGATGGCCGCGACCGCGTCGGCGTCGCACAGACCCACACCGGCCCGCAGCGTGTCGTCCACGTGCCGGTCGACAGTGTCGCCCTCGTCGTGCTCGTCGGCGCGGACGACGGCGACCCCGCCCTGCGCCCAGCGGCTGTTTCCCTCGTGGGCGTACGTCTTGGTGACCACGAGAGTTCGCAGACCGAGTCGGGACGCCTCGAGTGCGGCGGTGAGCCCGGCCACGCCGGAACCGATCACCACCACGTCTGCGGATGCTTCCCAGCGGCTCCTCATTCGCCGCCGCCGGGTTGGCCGATCTCCACCATCCGCTGCACGGCGCCGCGGGCACGCTCGGCCAGGACCGGATCGACGTGGACCTCGTCGACGCCCTCGCGCAGCGAACGCAGCAACGCGGCCGGGGTGATCATCTTCATGTATTTGCAGGACGCGCGGTCGTTGACCGCCTGGAAGTCCGTACCCGGTGCGGCCTTGCGGAGTTGGTGCAGCATTCCGACCTCGGTGGCGACCAGCACGGATCGCGACCGGGTCTCGCGGGCCGCGTCGAGCATCCCACCGGTGGACAGGATCTTCACCCGGTCGGGCGGCACCGCACCCTCGCCCGCGAGGTAGAGCGCAGAGGTCGCGCAACCACACTCGGGGTGGATGAACAGCTCGGCGTCAGGGTGCGCGGCCGCCCGCTCGGTGAGTTCCGAGCCGTTGATGCCCGCGTGGACGTGACACTCGCCCGCCCAGACGTGGAGGTTCTCCCGCCCGGTCTCACGCTTGACGTGAGCGCCCAGGAACATGTCAGGCAGGAACAGCACCTCGCGGTCGGCGGGGATCGACGCGACGACCTCGACCGCGTTGGACGACGTGCAGCAGATGTCGGTCTCCGCCTTCACCTCCGCGGTCGTGTTGACGTACGACACGACGACGGCGCCTGGGTGCTCGGCCTTCCACGACCGCAACTGGTCGGCGGTGATCGAGTCGGCCAGGGAGCACCCGGCCCGCGCGTCCGGGATCAGGACGGTCTTGTCCGGACTCAGGATCTTCGCGGTCTCGGCCATGAAGTGGACGCCACAGAAGACGATGGTCGACGCGTCACTGGCGGCGGCGATGCGGCTCAACGCGAGCGAGTCACCGGTGTGGTCGGCAATGTCCTGGATCGCAGGAACCTGGTAGTTGTGCGCCAGGAGGACGGCGTCGCGCTCGGTGGCGAGCCGGCGTACCTCCTCCTGCCATGCCTGGTCCGGCTCCACTCCGTCGTAGGCGCCGGTCCCGCTCTCTGACATGTCGCTCTCAGATGATTCGGTGTCCGAGCGGGGCTCCGCTGAGGTGACAGCGGTCATGGGCCCTCCCTGCACTTCTCCTCTGGGGCTTTCCCTTTGGGGCTTTCGACTTTCCGGTTTTCGCCTTTGAATCGAAAACTTCTAGAGATACTATCACCGCGTGAACAAACTGGGGCATGAGGTGCTTGCGGCAGTGCTCCAGGTCCGGTCCCGGTCACCCGACCAGCTGTCCCTCGAGGTGCTGCTGTGGCAGCGGGCGCGCGAGCCGCAGGCCGGTCGATGGTCGCTTCCGGGCGGACGGCTCCAGGCCGACGAGGACATCGAGAGATCCGTACGCCGGCAGCTGGCCGAAAAGGTCGATGTGCGGCAACTGTCCCATGTCGAACAGCTCGCGACGTTCAGTGCACCCGACCGGGTACCCGGCCCTCGCGTCATCGCCACCGCGTTCCTCGGCCTCGTCGCGAGCGACAACGACCCGGAGCTGCCTGATGACACACAGTGGCATCGAGTCGATGCGCTCCCCCGCACGGCGTTCGACCACGAGGCGATCATCCTCCGCGCGCGCGACCGACTCCGCTCCAAGCTCTCCTACACCAACCTGGGATTCGCCTTGGCGCCGCCGACGTTCACCATCTCCGAGCTGCGCGAGCTCTACTCCGCCGCCCTCGGACACCGGGTCTCCGCGACCAACCTGCAGCGGGTCCTCTCCCGACGTGGGCAGCTCACGACGACCGGCGAAACGGCCTCGCCCGGACCGTCGGGCGGGCGGCCGGCGGCGTTGTTCCGCTTCACCTGCCGCGACATCCAGGTGACCGATCCGGTCGCCGTGCTGCGTCCACCGAGCGGGCGCCGGTAGCTGCCACCGGACCAGGAGCCTGCCGGCTCAGGGCGTTTCCTTTGCCAGCGCGAACAGGTGGTCGAGAACCTTGCCCGTACGCAGCCCGTCGTGTTCGTAGCTGTTGGTGATCCACGGTGTCACGCGTCGTACGGAGGCGGCGGTCGCGAGGGAGAACTCCCGGGCGACGTAGAGGTCGTCGAAGTAGACCGCGGCGAAGACCGGTACGTCGTTGGCGCCGAGCCGGTCGACGTCGTAGAGCGCCGGCCAGTCGTCCTTGTCCGCCAGCACGTGCGCGACCTCGCGTAGCGGCACGAGCGCGGGGTCCTCGTCGAACAGGAACGGGTAGATCATCTCGCCGGTGAACAGGAACGGCGTGTCGGGATCGAGGGCGAACTCCGGCCGCAGTGCATAGACCCGTTCGGCAGACCACGCCGACGCCGCACGCTGGGTGTAGCACGCTTCGTGCAGGACGGCGTACAACGGACCGGAGGCGAAGCTCGCTCCCTGCCCGACGGCCGCCAGGAACGTGTCGGAGAGGTCAGGTCCCGCCACCCCGTCGACCCACGCCTCCTCGAGCAGGTAGTGCAACGCGTCGAAGTCGTTCCGCATACCCAGGCGCATGCCGACACCCTGGAAGCGGCGCGGGCTCAGCCGCTCGCCGGTCGGCAGGCGTACGTCGTGGTCGCGGATATGGTCGACGATGCGGGCGCACAGGTCGCGGTCGTCTGGGTGGCGGGCGAAGTACGCGGTGTTCTTCTCGACCGCGCGCGAGTAGGTGACCTGGTAGATCTCGTCCGGCGTCGCCGAAAGCGGCGGAAGCCCACCGGTGACGAAGACCTCGCGCAACCCCTCCGGTGCGTACGACAGATAGGACAGCGCGCAGAAGCCACCGAAGCTCTGACCGAGGGCCGTCCACGGTTCGTCACCCTGGAGCGCACGGCGCAGGAGTTCGGCGTCGCGGACGATCGCATCAGCGCGGAAATGGCTGAGGTAGTCCGCCTGGTCCGCCGGCGTCCCCCGCCGCGGCAGAGTCTGCCGGTTGGCCGGCGTGGACAGTCCAGTGCCGCGCTGGTCCAGCAACACGACGCGGTAGTCCTTCAACGCCCGCTCGAGCCACCCCGCACGGCTGACCGGGCGCGGCCCCTTCCCACCCGGACCGCCCTGGAGGAACACGAGACGCGGAAGCGACTCGGCATTGGGCTGAGTGGTGTCGACGACTTCGCGCGCATAGACCTGGATCTGTTCCCCGCCGGGGCGGTCATGGTCGAGCGGCACGTCGATCACGTACTCCGTGCACTCGAGGCCGCGCTGGCGATAGGACCGCGTGGTATGCATGTCATCTCCCTCGCTGAGGTCGCCGTTCACCAGAACTTGGTGCCGTCGAGCATCTCCCGGGTCGAGTCCGCGTGCCCACAGTGGTGGGCCGTCTCCTCGATGAGATGGAGAAGCACCCACCGGAGGTCGAGGCCGGGTATCGGTTCCCGACCACCGAGGCATGGAGCGTCGAGACTCGGTGCGCCACGGACGGTCGCGTCGGTGCGGATGGCCCGCTCCTCGTACGCAGCGACAACCTCCGCCAGCGTGTGGTCTGCCGTCGGCACGAACTCCTCCTCCGACCGGGACACCTCCTGGCAGAGATAGCGACCGTCGATCCAGCGCCACTCGACATGGGTGAGGTGGTTGAGCACACCTGTGACGGGGATGAGCTTGCCAGCGGGCGTCCAGCGCGCTTGTTCCTCCGTCAATCCCTCGGCGGTCTTGAGCACCTTGGCACGCTCCCCGCGCAAGAACCCGAGCAGCACCTCGCGCTCGCCGGAGCGGGGATCAGGGTCAAGGGTCAGGTTGCTCATCGGCGGCCTCCCGGTTCTCGGCTCAGGCCACGGCCTCTCCCGGCGAGTGTCGCCGGGCGGCGTGTCCTGCGCTCCGGTTATATCTCCCGACTCCCCCAGCGCTCCACCGGCCCGCGCGCCTGCCGGCGACGTGCGTACGGAAAAGATCCGCTCCGCGTGTCGTCAACAGGCGGTCCCGTCCGCTTTGATGTCCGACATGACTCTTCGGTGGGAGCCACTGGGTCCGGCGCGCGGCCGGGTGGTGCTCCTGCACGGCGAGATGTCACACGCGGCGACCTGGTGGCGGATCGGACCGGCGCTCGCCGGGCTCGGCTGGGACGTCACCGCGCTCGACCTCCCCGGCCACGGCAAGCGACCACTCGTCAACCGGCCGTTGCACATGCCGGCCATCGTCCAGGGAACCTCCGAACGGTTCCCCGGCAAGGTCGACGTCCTCGTCGGCCACGGGCTCGGCGCCATCGTCGCGCTCGTGCTGGCCAGCCGGTACGTCGATCTCACCGAGGCGCTGGTGCTGGAGGAGCCGCCGGGCGCCCGGACCGAGGACCGCGAAGCGTTGGCCGACTCGATCGCCACGGACTCCGCGCTCGTCCACTCCGGCCGCGACCAGCTCATGCGGCGGCTGCGCCTCGCCAACCCACGCTGGTCACCCGAAGACGTCGAACACGCCGTCGCCGGCATGGCCGCGGCCGATGTTCCTGCGATCCTCGCCGGGTTTCGCGCACCCCGCCCGTGGGACCTGCCGACGTTGGTCGCGACTCTGCGCGCCCAGGCACTCGTGTTGGCCGCACCGGACGAACCCGACCCGCTCGGCAGTGGTCGGCTGAGCGCGCTGCGCGGTATCGATCGGCTCGCCGTCGAACGCGCCCTCCCCACCGAACGCTTCACGGTCCTGCCCGGCGGCCATCACCTTCACCGCGATGTGCCCGACCTGTGGGTCAAGACGTTCAGGGAGTTCGTCGACACCGTGCACCCGCTCCGTGACACGCCCTGAGCCGCAATCTCGAAGCGCCGCAGGCTTTCTGGTCGGTATCCCGCTCACCTCGGGCGAGCTTGCGGCGCTCGTTGCTAGTACAGCGAGGTCGACAGGTCACTGACGATCGCTTCGACCGTTTCCTCGGGTGTCTGACCACTCGAGTCGAGCCAGAGACCTCGACGAGGCGTTTCCTGGAGGGCGCGTTGCATCGAGGCGACCGCCGCTTCGAGAGTCATGCCAGGCTTCTGCCAGTCTCGGTAGGAGTTCTTGCCCCTTCCGATCTCGCGCTCCACGATGGCGTCGACCGAAGGGTTGAGGACGACCAGGTGACGCTCGGCGTTCCTGATCGAGTCCATCCACCTGTGCACCTCGGCACCCAGGATGATGTCGGTGTAGACGAAGTCGAACCCCGAATCGACGTAGTGCTGTGCCACGAGCGCCGCCGCGTCGTACCGCAGCCCCACCTGGCGGACTGCTTCAGGGTGCCGCGCTGGTGTCATGTCCACGTTGCCCGCGACGACCATCCGATAGAAGACATCGCCGTCGAACGCGGCCGCGAGAGGCCCGAGGCCGGCAGCGAGCAATGGCCCGATCGTCGTCTTTCCCGCCGCCTGCATCCCGGTCACCATCACGACTTTTCCCACGGTGACGAGCCTGCCACACACCAGCTGCCCGATCGTGAGCGTGGTTTGGGCGCTGACCTCGTGACCGACCCAGCGTTGTCAGCTCACCGCGCTGTGTGCCCGGGCGCGCAGCGCCGTGAGCGCCGCCGGCCTGCCCACCTCACTCAAGCTCCTCTCCAGGCCACCAACCCGACCATCGGCGAAGCCGAGCGCGACTGCGCGACGGAACCATCCGACAACGACCTCATAGGCCGCGCCCTCGGGTATCAACCGGCCGTGCCGATCGCGGAACTCGGGCGCGACCGCCTCGTGGGCGAGCGCGCTGAGGTCGTCGAGCGTGCACGATCCACGGAGCATGACCGCGCACGCGATCTCGCCCACCCGGATCTCGAAGGGGGTCGTGCCGAGCCACGCGACCGCCGACACCTCCCAGAACCGTCCCGGTGCTTCCCGTAGTGCCTGGCACCGGGCGGACGGTCGGAGCTGGTCGCGACGCTTGGTGAGCAGCCGGTGTTCACGCAGGAGTTCGTGCAGTTCGAGCAGCGGCGCCAGGTCGGCCTCCCTCGTCGCCCGGAACGGCGGCGGGCTCCATCCGAAACGCTCGTCGGCGGCCTTGACGATCGACGGCGGCAGATAGCCGCGTTGGGTGAGGCGTACGCCTTGTCCGATCTGGTCCAGGAGCCACACCAGAGGTGCCGGCTCCCCCTCGGGCACCGGCAGCGGTTCCCGTAGGAGTGGCTCGATCTCCCCAAGGATCACGCAGCGGGCCGGTGTGCCCGTCGTGCTCCACCGCTCACGGCGAAAGCCGTGGATCACATCGACGGGACGCTGCGCGTCGAACAACCGGGTCGGCGTGGTGAGCCACCGGTCGGTCAGGGCCTGCTGCCGCTGGCGCCAACCGGCCGTTCCCGGAACATAGTCGCCGGCCACCACGGCAGCCTCGAGGACACGCCTCAGCTCGTCGTGGGCGTGCGTCTCCGGTCCGTTGTGCCTGGATCCCCACACGAGCAGATCGGTGTCGGGCGGCATGGTGCCGGTCTTTACATACGCCGCCTCGGCCGCGCGGGCACCGTCATCGCCCGAGCGGGCATGGGCGGCGAGGATCTCCCGGGTCTCATCCGATCGGGCCAGGACGGCGAGCGTCGGTCGCCCAGCCAGATCGAGGACCTGCGCAGTCGCCTCGGCCACCTGCGGCCACTGGGCGGGGGAAACCGTCCACCTGGTGGGGAGGTCGAGCCAGAGCAGCCGTTGGACCTCTGCCTGCCCAAGCTCACTGAACTCCATCGCGTCGCCGACCAGCCACTCGACCACCAGGCGGGCATGGCCCGCCAGCTCCGCTGGCACGCGCGCCAAAAGCAAGTCGTGCCGACCCATGACCTGAGTGCGCTCCCTTCTCGTCCGGATGACGTACGACGCTCACCAAGGATCACACAGAGCCCCATGGACCCGTCCAATCCCGGTACGCCGCGACGTGATCGGTCGTCACGACAAGGCCCGGTTGTGGAAAAAGCTCACCAAGCCGACCGGAAAAGGCGCACCATCAAAGACATGCGAACTCAACGGGGGGAGTTGCGCGACCCGGCCGCCGCGCTGGCGGGCATCGCCCGGCGTCACCGGCTTCGCGCCGGCATGGTCATCATCGGTCTCGTCGAACTTCCCGACACGATCCAACATCTCCTCGACACGGCCGTGCTCGCCCTGACAGACAGAACCACGGACGAGATCCGACACTGCGCGGCGGCCGTCCGCGACACGGCCGAGCGGCTGTTCGGCCCGCGGGTCAGTGTCGGCCCGCCAAGGCATTCGTTCCTGACGGTGATCGTCCGGAGCGGGCCGCTCGAGATCACCGCCGCCGACCGCCGATGGCTCGAGGGATGGCGTCAGTCCGGGCACGACGTACCAGCCTTCGACGGTCAGGTGATCCTGCTCACCGAGCAGGGGTGGCGCACCGCTGACGACAGGCAGCGTGGCTATCACCCGACCCTCGCCGTCGGCTGACCAGGAGCGGCGCAGGCGTCGACGCTCGCCTCGTACGGCCGCGGACCGCCGTTGGATCACACACTGCGCGGCTGACCGGACTTGCCACGATGTGAGCAAGGGCCTGCGGAGAGGAACCGTGACGCCTAAGATCACCACGGTCCTCGTCCGGGGAGACAGCCATGGCCGATCGCTACAACCCGCCACCGAACTGGCCACGCCCACCCGCTGACTGGACCCCTCCACCCGGCTGGAAACCCGACCCGTCCTGGGGTCCTCCGCCGTACGGATGGCAGCTGTGGATCGACGACTCCCCACCCCGCGCCACGTTCGGCCGACGACCGCTCGGCGTCGCCCTCGGGTTCGTCGTGGGCGTCACCATCCTGCTGGCTTACGTCTTCGTCTTCTCCGCACCCGGCGAGACGAGCGTCGTCACTCTCGATCCGGATGACCAGCCGGCTCGGCGCACGCCGAAGGCTGACCGCGACGCCGATCGTGGTCCCGTGCCCACCGCGCGCCAGGCGCCGGCGCCCTACTCCGCCGAGCCGCACCCTCCTGCGACCTCACCGAAGGAGCCACACCGGGACTCCTCGGCGGGCCTGTCGACGCCCTCGGAGCCGTCCGATTCCGGAAACGACTCGCGCCACGACCGGTCTCGGAACTGGCCACACGACGTCGACCCGTGGTTCGTGAACTGCCGGCAGGCCAGGGAGAGCGGCTACGGGCCGTACTACTTCGGCCGGGACATCGAGTACTTCTGGTACCACGACCGGGACCGCGACGGCGTGGTGTGCGAGTGACGGCGTAGCCCGAGCGTGAGCCCCGCAAGGAAAACCCACTGCGGGCGTACGGATGGGACTGGCAGGATCGGCCGGCGTGATAGGCGCTCCCCCGCCGCCGGACTTCTCCCGCGGTGACTACGGCGATCGACTGGGCGACGTCGGGTTCTGGGCGCCGTACGTACGGGAGGTACTCCGCCGCCACGGCCATGCGGACGGTGATCTGCAGGCCGGTTTCGTCGGTACCTATCCGACGTTTCTCGCCGGGCCGGTCGTGGTGAAGCTGTTCGGCTGTTTCCGAACCTGGCGCGCCGACCACGACGCCGAGCTGGCCGTGCAGCAACTCCTGAGAGGGCACCCGAACATCGCCGCTCCGGCGCTGGTCGCCCACGGCCAGCTCTACGACCACGCCGACCCCTGGCCGTACCTCGTCACCACCCGGCTCGCCGGCATCGCCTGGCGCGACCTTCGCCCGTCGGCCGTCACCGGAACCAAGCTGGCCGGGACGGTCGGCGAGATCATCCGGCAGGTTCACGACCTGCGGGTACCCGAGGCGGCTGGTCTCCAACGGGACTGGCTCGGCGACCACCGGCCCGGCACCGCCGAGCGGCAGCGCGCATGGGGCACGCTCCCGGAGCACCTGATCGACCAGATCCCCGACTTTCTCTCTGCACCGTCGCCCCACCGCCGGCTGGTCCACGCCGACCTGACCGAGGACCACCTCTTCGTCGACGGCGGCCAACTGGTCGGCATCATCGACTGGGGCGACGCCTTCGTCACCGACCCCTACTACGAACTGCCAGCCCTCCACCTCGGTGCGTTCGGAGGCGACAAGAGACTCCTCGGCGCCTTCCTGGCGGGCTACGGGTGGCCGGTCGACGACGCCTTCTGCCGCCGGGCCATGAGTGTGGCGCTCATGCACCGGTTCGACGTGCTCCCCGGCGTGAGGGACATCGCACGAGGGCGCGACGTCGCGACGCTCGACGACCTCGCCGTCCTCCTGTGGGACGTCAGCGCGGACCCTGGGTAGGACCCAGAGGGCGCCCGGACCGATGAGTTTCCGGCTCTGGACGCGTCTACGTCACAGGACGTACCCACGAGGAACGGAGAGACGATGGCCGCCAAGGCGCCGACGACCGACCTGGATGCGAGATTCAGCAGCGAGGATGCGACGCCGACCGGGTGGGCGGAGGCATGCGGGCAGTTGGAGACGGCGGGCGTGTACTGGCTGACGACGGTACGCCCGGACGGACGCCCCCACGTCACGCCCCTGATCGGGCTCTGGTTGGACGACGCGTTGTACTTTTGCACCGGCTCGGAGGAACGCAAGGCGAAGAACCTCGCCAGCAACCCGCACTGCATCCTCACGACCGGCCGCAACGACCTCGACGAGGGCTGCGACATCGTGGTGGAAGGCGACGCCCGTACTGTCGAGGACAAGGCTCGGCTGGACCGGATCGCCACCGGCTACGAGTCGAAGTACCGGCACCACTTCACCGCGCCGGACGGAACGTTCCACGGCCTCGCCGACGCGATCCGGCGCGGCGACGCGCTCATCTACGAAGTGGCGCCCTCGAAGGCCTTCGGGTTCGCCAAGGGTCGGCCGTTCAGCCAGACCCGCTGGCGCTTCTGAGGGCGTTCCCCTTCACCTGGTCTCGAACTCGGCCCGTACGCCGAGCAGCCGGACCGCCCTGCCCGGTTCGAACTTCGCCAACGCGGCGAGCGCCCCCGCCTCGATGTCGGCGGCGTCACTCGTCGGCGCCGCCAGGGTGACGCTTCGCGTGTGGGTCTGGAACGGTGCCCATCGGACCTTGACGGCGACCCGCGCGGCCGGTCGGCCCTCGGCGACCACGTCGTCGGCGACCCGGTGCGCGAGCGTCACGACCTCCGTGCGTACGGCCGCCCAGTCGGTGAGGTTGGTCTGGAACGTCGTCTCCCGGCTTCGCGACCGCGGGACGTACGGCGTCCCGACGACGGGTGACCTGTCCTCGCCCCGGGCGATCCGGCGGTACCACGGGCCCATGGTCGGCCCGAGCCGCCCCGCCAGCACGGCCGCGTCCGTCCCGGCGAGCTCGGCGACGGTGTGGGCACCGAGGTCGGCGAGCTTGCGGGCCGTCTTCCGGCCGATCCCCCACAGGGCGTCGGTCGGGCGTTCGGCCATGACCTGCCACCAGTTGGCCTCGGCGAGTCGGAAGACGCCGGCGGGCTTGGCGAAACCCGTCGCCAGCTTGGCGCGCAGCTTGTTGTCGCCGATACCGACCGAGCACGCGAGCTGGGTGTTCGTGCGTACGGCGTCGGCGATCTCGGCGGCCATCGCCTCCGGGTCAGGAGTGTGCACCTCGAGGAACGCCTCGTCCCAGCCCATGACCTCGACGACGGCCGGGAACTCCCGCAGGGTGTCCATGACCTTCTCCGACGCCGCGTCATAGGCCGGCGGGTCCGACGGGAGGAACACCGCGTCGGGGCACCTTCGCGCCGCCGTACGCAACGGGATGCCCGACTGGACGCCGAACTCGCGGGCTTCGTACGACGCCGTAGCCACCACGCCGCGCTGGGTCGGGTCACCGGCCCCGCCGACGACGACCGGCCGCCCGGCGAGCTCCGGCCGGCGGAGCACCTCGACCGCCGCGATGAACTGGTCGAGGTCGACGTGAAGAACCCACCGTGGCGCCACCACGCCTGTCAGTCTGCCCGATCCGGCCGGGCACCGAGGCCGGCCGTCAGCGAAGGGCTGGTTCGGCCGCCTCGACCGGGCTCCTGGATCTCCGGTGCCGCGCGCCGCGCCTCGGCTCTCCCGGAGCCAGCAGCGTCGCCATCACGCTCATGCCGGCCACACCGGTCACCATGACGACGGCCATGGGTACGGCGCTGCCCGTACCGGCCAGGCCGATGACCGGGCCGGCGATGCCTCCCACCACGAACTGGGTCATTCCGACAAGTGCCGCTGCGGTCCCCGCCGACTCGGGATGGCGGTTCAGCGCGAGGGCACCGGAGTTCGGCAGGACCAGACCCAGGCTCGTCATCACGACCAGCAGGGGTGCGGCCAGGCCGATGATCCCGAACGCCCCTGTCGCCGTCGTGAACAGCATCGCGATCGCCCCGGCCGCTGTGATCGGCAGGACGGTACGCAGGATCACGAACGGCGGCACCCTGAGGACGAGCCGTGCGTTCAGCTGGCTCGCGCAGACCAACCCGACCCCGTTGAGGCCGAAGAGCAGGCCGAACGTCTGCGGCGAGACACCGTAGACCTCCTGGTAGGCGAAGGAGGACCCGGAGACATAGCCGAAGATCGCGAGGAACCCGAACGCCGAGATCGCGCCATATCCCAGGTAGCGCCGGTCGGACGAGACCCGTCGGTAACCGCGCAGGGTGCCGAGGATGCCGCCGCGCTGGCGGCGTTCGCTCGGGAGCGTCTCGCTGACGAACGCCACCACGACGAAGGTCATGATCCCGCCGAAGCCGGCGAGTGCCCAGAACAGCCCGCGCCACCCGGTGAGACCGAGGATCTGGCCGCCGAAGGTGGGCGCGAGTACGGGCGCGACGCCGATGACGAGCATCAGCCGGCTGAGGACCCTGGCGATCATCGGACCTTCCACCAGGTCACGGACGAGCGCCTGTGCGAGGACCATGCCCGCCGACCCGGCGAAGCCCTGCAGGAACCGGCCGGCCAGGAGGACCTCGATCGTGGGAGCAAGTGCGCACAGCACGGAGGCGGCCGTGAAGCCGATCATGCCCGCGATGAGCGGGCGCCTGCGCCCCACGGCGTCAGACAGTGGTCCGAGGAACGCCTGGCCCGAGGCGAGACCGACCAGGCAGGCGGTCAGGGTGAGCTGGACCATCGCCTCGCTGGTGTGCAGCGCACGGGTCAGCTCCGGAAAAGCCGGGAGGTACAGGTCGATCGACAGCGGCCCGATCGCCGTGATCGAGCCGAGGAGGAGAACCAACAACGGCATCCGGGCAGGTCTTTCTCGCAGCGTTGGGTCGACAGCGCCGACGGTGGTGCGCACAGGTGGTCTCCGAAGCTCTGGCATCGCGCGCACGGATGGTCGCGACGGATGCCTGACATATGTGTGCCGTGGTACGGCAAGGGCGTGACGATGGTGCTGGAACGGGAGGCAACGCCGCCCGAGGTCGTCTCAGAAGGAGGAAAGGTGGGCGACACTGCCCACAAAGCTTCAGCTCTTCTCTTACTCCGGCCATTCCGCTTTGTCGAAGTGACTCAGGTCACTTTGGACACGGTCGTTCCGGACCCAGCTCACTCTGGACGGCTCGAGGTCGCACTCTTCAGCCTGTCGGCGCTTCCGGTTAACCTGCCCGCAACGCCATCGTTCTTCGCGATCCGGCTTCTCGCAACAGCCACGCGACTCGAGCCGCGCGGGGCGCGGTGCCTGCCGATCGCGCTGTCAAGGCAGGCTTGTCACCGCGGACACGGCATCCGGGATGGGCGTGTCGCCGCTGGTGAGCTCGAGGACCAGACCCGCGGTCGCGGGCGCCTCCAGCAACGCCATCAGGACGGCGGCCACGTCCTCGCGAGGAACCTGGCCGCGTTCCACGTGTGGGGCGAGGCGTACCCGCCCGGTGCCGGGTGCGTCCGTGAGCCCGCCCGGACGCAGGATCGTCCTGTCGAGGTCGCGCGTCCGCAGGTCCTCCTCCGCGGCGAGTTTCGCCTTCAGGTAGGCGACGAACACCTCGCCCATCTCCGGCGGCGCCGCACCGTCGCGGACCTGCTCCACTCCCATGGACGACACCTGGAGGATTCGTCGTACGCCGGCTTGTTCGGCGGCCTCGGCCAGGAGCACCGCGGCGGCCCTGTCCACCGTGTCCTTGCGGGCGGCGCCACTACCAGGGCCGGCACCGGCCGCGAAGACGGCGGCGTCGGCACCGGCAAGCACGTCACTCACCGCTTCGACGGTCGCCTGCTCCAGGTCGAGCACGATCGGAGCGACTCCGTGCGCGCGAAGGTCCGGTCCGTGCTCAGGATTGCGGACGATGCCGATGAGGTCGTCACCGCGATCAGCGAGCATCCGGCCCAGGCGCAAGCCGACCTTGCCATGGGCCCCAGCAATGACCACGCGCACTGTTGTTCCCCATTTCCCCACGCCTGCGTTCCCGGTTCTCCAGACAGCCCACAGTTTCACCGCGACACGCAAGAGGATCTTGTCGAACACACGTTCTACCCACTGCTACAGTGAGCGCCGCACCCGACAAACCTATGGCAGGACATCAAGGAGCGCTGATGGTGGATGTGACCAAGCAGGACGAAGCCGCGGCGGTGGCGGCTGCGGAGACCGCGGACGATCGAGGCGACAGCTCGCTCGACGTCGCGTCCAGCCCCGGTTCCGCTAGTGGCGGGAGCGACGCGGCTCCGGCGGCAGATGCGTCCGAAGCTGCCGATCTGGCGGGGGCGCGACCCAGGCGTGGGAGGCCTCGCACGGGCGCTGGAGCGAAGCCGCAGGGTGTCGAACTCGTCCTCACCGTGACCGGAACCGCGGAAGCCACCGACTGGCAGGCCGAGGTCACCCATGGCGGCAAGCGGGTGGTGAAGGCTTTGCCGGTGCCGGCAACGGCGGTCGTCGCCGCCGCCAAGGACCTCCACCCCGACATCGCCGAGGCGATCGAGTCGGTGCTGAGCGCCGCCCGGGACCGGCAGCGTTCCCGGGTCGAGCAGTTGCAGGCGGAGCTGGAAGCAGCCCAGCGCGCTCTCGCCGATCTCCAGGCTGAGTAGCACCTCCGACGTGGTCGGACCCGGGCCGGACTGAAGCGCCGACCCGGGCGACCGTCAACCGTGCGCCGCCCGCATCGCAGGCGATGAGTTTCAGAGTCGAGGATCCACCGGCTCGGACTCCAGCGCCAGGACGGCGAACACACACTCGTGTATCCGCCACAGCGGCTCCCCGTGCGCGAGCCGGTCGAGCGCCTCGAGCCCGAGCGCATACTCCCGTGCCGCCAGCGAACGCTTGTGGTTGAGGCCGCGCTGGCGAAGCCGCTCGAGATTGACCGGCTCGGTGTAGTCGGGGCCGTAGATCAGGCGAAGGTAGTCCCGGCCACGGACCTTGAGCCCCGGCTGCACCAGACCCCGCCGACCGCGGACGAGGTTCGCCGCCGGCTTGACGACCATGCCCTCGCCTCCAGCGGAGGTGAGGTCGTCCCACCATGCTGCGGCCGCCCCGACCGCCGCCGGATCCGTGACCTCGACGAACGTACGCCTGGTGGCGGTGAACAGTGCGCCATCCGCCGCCACCAGCCGATCGGCGATGTCGAGATGCCACGCGTGGGCCTTGTCGTGATGACTCGCGCCCTCGCTGGCCAGAAGCTGGAACGGCGCCAGGCGCACCCCGGTCAGGTCCTCGGTGGCCCAGCAGTACTGCCGGTAGGCCGTCGTGAAGACCTCGGCGTTGGCCTGCCTGGACTTCGTACGTTCCAGCAGCGGCGTCACCTCGAGTCCGGACGTTGCGGCCTGCTCCAGAACCGAGACAGCCGCTGGCAGGGCGGTTCGAGCCGCGGCGCCCACAGACGCGTACTGATGGCGCAGCAGGTCCTCGGCCTTGGCGCTCCATGGCAGGAGCTCTGCGTCGAGCAGCAACCAGGAGGTCGCCAGTTCGTCGAACAGACCGGCGGACTCAGCGGCCTGACCGAGTCGCTCGATGAGCCGCTCGGTCACGTCAGAACCGAAGAAGGGCCGCCCGGTTCGCGTCCAGACCGCACCGCTCGCGTCACCGGGCGCGCCGAAGCGGTCCCGCGCCGCCGCGAGGTTGCGGCAGACCAGCGCGACGGCCCGCGAACCCATGTGCTTCTCCTCGCACACCACCGCACCGACCCCCTCCGCGCGGTAGGCGTCGAAGGCCTGGTCGGGGTGCTCCAACAGATCGCTTCTCGTCGACGTGGCGACAGGGCTCATCGTCGGCGGAAGGTAGAGCAGCCATCGCGGATCCACGGCGAAGCGGCTCATCACTTCCAACGCCGCGGCGGCGTTCTCCTCCCGCACACTGACCCGCCCGTGATGCTGGGTCTCCACCACCCGCCGACCGGCGACGTCGGTGATGTCGAGGACGTCAGGTTCGCGGCGGGCCGCCTGCCTCGGCCCACCGGCAACGGCCTGAAGCTGCGGGTTCCTCGGAACGTCAGCGCCCGGTGCCGGTGATGCGGGCGGGAATGGCTTCGCCGACTCGTAGTAGACCCTCGCGGCGGGTACTGACACGACCTCCCGCTCGGGATGGCGGAGTGCTGTGAGTCGGCCGCCGAAGACACAGCCGGTGTCAAGACACATCGTGTGGTTGATCCACTCGGGTGTCGGCACGGGCGTGTGGCCGTAGAGCACCATGGCCTGGCCGCGGTAGTCATCCGCCCACGGGTACCGCACGGGCAGACCGAACTCGTCGGTCTCTCCGGTGGTCTGTCCATACAGGCAGAACGCACGGACACGGCGCGACGCGCGTCCCTGCAGGCGTTCGGACAGTCCCGCATGCGACACGACGAGGGCGCCGCCGTCCAACACGTAGTGCGAGATGAGCCCGTCGAGGAACCGCACCACATCGGCGCGGAACTCCTCGGACTCCCCCGCCAACTGCTCCATCGACTCGGCCAACCCATGAGAAACCCGCACGTTCTGCCCGCGCATCGCTCGCAGCAGCTTGCTCTCGTGGTTTCCGGGAACGCAGAACGCCGAACCGTCGGCCACCATGCCCATGACGAGGCGGAGGACACCAGGTGTGTCCGGGCCGCGGTCAACCAGGTCGCCGACGAACACCGCACGACGTCCGTCGGGATGCCGCGCGTTCACCGGCCGCCCGTGTGCGTCGCGTGCCGCCTCGTAGCCGAGGGCAACGAGCAGGTCCTCCAACTCCGCGCGGCAGCCGTGCACGTCGCCGATGACGTCGAACGGGCCGGCCTCGTGGCGAAGGTCGTTGTACAACCGGGTCCGGCT
The DNA here is from genome assembly GCF_040196095.1 of Actinopolymorpha sp. B17G11. NCBI lineage: Bacteria > Bacillati > Actinomycetota > Actinomycetes > Propionibacteriales > Actinopolymorphaceae > Actinopolymorpha > Actinopolymorpha sp. B17G11. Next base: position 269,731 of record NZ_JBEFTW010000002.1, on the reverse strand, counting down.
GATCGTGACCGCGTCGACGTCCGCTTCGGAGGTGAGGCGGTGGACCGTGCGGAAACCTTCGCGCTTGAGGTTCCGAAGCCCGCGCCGCAACTGGCCGCTCTGGCGCCGGACGACGTTCGCACCGAACGTCCGATCGGCCCGCCCGGCGTTGCGAGCGATGCACACGCGCTCGGGAAGGTCGAGCACGATCGCCACCGGGACGACGTCGTGCTCGCGAGCCAGGCCGACCAGGGACCTGCGGGCGTCGGGCTGCACGTTGGTCGCATCGACGACCGTGAGCCGACCGGCCGCGAGGCGTTTGCCGGCGATGTAGTGGAGCACGTCGAAGGCGTCCTTCGTTGCCGACTGATCGTTCTCGTCGTCGGCGACCAGGCCGCGACAGAAGTCGCTGGACAGCACTTCCGTCGATGCGAAGTGGGTCCGGGCGAAGGTCGACTTTCCCGACCCGCTCGCCCCCACGAGCACCACCAGGCTCAACGCGGGAACCTCCAGCAGGTGGTCGGACGTAGCGGAGCGCGCGGCTTCATTGGTCGATGTCGAGGTCATGGGCGCGCGCCTCCGCGATCGGACTCGCCGGAGATCTGGCGGGTGAAAACGGCCAGCTGCGTCGGCGGTCCCACCTCGGGATCGTCGGCACCGACCGGGAGCAGCCGCACGGTGTAGCCGAACCGGCCGGCCGCCTGTTCGGCCCAGGCGGCGAACTCCTCGCGCGTCCACTCGAACCGGTGGTCGCGATGGCGGAAGACTCCCGCGGGCAGGCTTTCGTACCGCACATTGTGTTCCGCGTTCGGCGTCGTCACGATCACAGTCGCGGGTGCCGCATGACCCAGGACACTGCGTTCGAGGGCGGCGAGGCGGGGCGGATCCACGTGCTCCACCACCTCCATCAACACCGCCGCGTCCAGACCCGTCAACCGGTCGTCGCGGTAGGTCAACGAGGACTGGAAGAGCGTCAGGCGCTCGCGCTTCACTTCTGGCATCTGCTCCAGGCGGAGCTTCCTCGCGGCGACCTCCAGGGCTCGCGCGGACACGTCGGTCGCCAGGACATCGGTGAACGACGGATCGGCCAGCATGGCCGCGACCAGCGCACCCTCACCGCAGCCAAGGTCCCCCACCCGCTTGGCACCCACGTCCCGCAGGACGGCAAGGACGGCGGCGCGCCGCTGCTCGGACAGCGGAACCAGTCGATCCGGCTCCCCGGCGGCTGTGTCAGCGCCGTCAGGGCCGTCGGCGCGGTCGGCGCCGGCGGTGCCAGTGGACGAGGGGACGGCGTTGTCGAGCTCCGCCGGCTCCACGTCGTCGACCTCCGCCAGGCGGGCCAGCGCACTGTGGGTGAGGCCCGCCTGATGGGCGAGATACCGGTGAGTGATCAAGGCCTTGTCCGGATGGGTCGCTAGCCACCCGGAGCCCGCCCGGACGAGCTTCTCCACCTCGTCCGCACCCACCCAGTAGTGCTTGTCGCCATCCAGCACGGGCAGCAGGACGTAGAAGTGGTTGAGCGCGTCGGCCAGCCGCAGACGGCCGACGAGTCGAAGATCGACGTACCGCGAGGCCCCCCAGTCCGGAATCGCCTCGTCGAGCATGATCCGGTCCGCCTGCACGTGCCAGCCCAACGGCGCGAAGAGCCGCTCGGCGAGATCCGGGTCTCCACGGCACGGCAGGACAGGTATACGTACCTCGAGCCGGAGCGCCGTCGCCGCGAGCTCAGGCCGGGCGTCGCATCGCCCGGACAAAGCGGTACGAAAGACCTTGCCAAGCGAGACGGCCAGCATGCTGGAGGCGACGTACGGCCGGTCGTTGACGTACTGGCCCAGCGCGAAAGCGTCCCTGAAACGGCTCTGCCTGCCACGCACAAGCCCGATCGGATCCACCTCCAGCAGGAGCGCCACCGTGCACCGGGCAGCGCTCGCCTCGGGGTAGAACACGTGGGCCGTGCCACCGGCGACGGCGAACTCCTGCGCCCGCCCCGGGTGCTTGTGGAGCAGATAGCCCAGATCGGTGGCGGGTTCGGCAGTAGTCGTCAGAGTCAGGAGCACGAGGTGCAATCCTGCCGGACCTGGCCATCGTTGTCGCACCGGTTTGGCCAGAGCTCGGCATCGGCCGCCCCGCCGCCAGCGTTGGACGGAAAACCAGAACCCGGACAGCCCGTGCGAACGAGCCTCTCGACTCACCGCCCGGGCCGCCCGGGTTCACTCCGATCAGCTGCAGCCGCTGGTGCTGCCACATCCCTCGCAGACGAAGCAGCTCCCTGCCGGACGCATCTTCGTTCCGCAGGTAAAGCAGAGCGGCGCGTCGGCCGTCCGTCCCTGGATCGCCTCGAGGAGTTCGGTCGACGTGTGTGCCTCCCGAGGGGCCGGCTTGGCCTGCGCCTGTGCGACCCGGGACCCTTCCGGCCCGGCGTCGTCGTCCGAACCGCTCCCCTCCTGGGTGAGCGAGGCCGCATCGCCGATGTCGCTGGCATCGTCAGGTTCCGGGATCGGTTCGTACGAACCCGTCTCGAGCTGACGCTGCCGTTCCTCGGCCGAGTAGATGCCGAGGGCCGCACGCTTCTCGAACGACAGGTAGTCGAGAGCCAGCCGCCGGAAGATGTAGTCCATGATCGACTGCGCCATGCGGACGTCGGCGTCATCGGTCATGCCTGCCGGGTCGAACCGCAGGTTGGTGAACTTCTGGACGAAGGTCTCCAGCGGAACGCCGTACTGCAAGGCGATCGACACCGCGATGGAGAATGCGTCCATGACACCCGCGAGCGTGGACCCCTGCTTGCCGAGCTTGAGGAAGACCTCGCCCAACCCGTCGTCGGGGTAGGAGCCGGCCGTCATGTAACCCTCGGCACCGCCCACGGTGAACGATGTCGTGCGCGACGGCCGAGACTTGGGCAGGCGCCGGCGCGTCGGACGGTACTCGACCACGACCTCCTTCTCCGCTTCGGCGGTGCCTGCCCTGGACCCCTCTGACGCGGGCTTCTTCTTCGCCCGCGCATCGGAGAGCGGCTGACCGACCTTGCAGTTGTCGCGGTAGATCGCGAGTGCCTTGAGGCCGAGCTTCCAACCCTGGAAGTAGATCTCCTCCACCTCTTCGACCGTCGCCGTCTCGGGCATGTTCACGGTCTTGCTGATGGCGCCACTGACGAACGGTTGCACCGCCGCCATCATCTTCACGTGGCCCATCGGCTTGATCGCCCGAGTGCCCATGGCGCAGTCGAACACTTCGTAGTGTTCCGGCCTGAGCCCTGGTGCATCGATGACGTGGCCGTGCTCGGAGATGTACTCGACGATCGCCTCGACCTGCTCCTGCTGGTAGCCGAGCTTGTCGAGCGCGCGCGGGATCGTGTTGTTGACGATCTGCATCGACCCGCCGCCGACCAGCTTCTTGAACTTCACGAGCGCCAGGTCAGGCTCGACGCCGGTCGTGTCGCAGTCCATCGCCAGACCGATCGTGCCGGTCGGTGCGATCACGCTGGCCTGGGAGTTGCGGTAGCCGTTCTTCTGGCCGATCTTCAACGCGCCGTCCCAGGCCGCGCCTGCCGCCTTGAGAACCTCGCGGTCCATCGCGCCGATCGAGCGTACGGCGTCGTTGGCAGCGGCGTGCTTGCGCATGACCCGCTTGTGCGGCTCGGCGTTGCGTGCGTAGCCGTCGTACGGACCGACGATCCCCGCCAGCTCGGCGGACCGCTTGTAGGCGGTGCCCGTCATCAGCGAGGTGATCGCCGCCGCGAGCGCCCGGCCGCCTTCGGAGTCATAGCCGTGCCCGGTAGCCATCAGCAGGGCGCCGAGGTTGGCGTAGCCGATGCCGAGCTGGCGGTAGGCCCGCGTCGTGTCACCGATCGCCTGGGTGGGGAAGTCGGCGAAGCAGATCGAGATGTCCATCGCGGTGATGACGAGCTCGACCGCCTTGACGAAGGTGTCGGTCTCGAAGCGCCCGTCATCGGTCAGGAACTTCAGCAGGTTGAGCGAGGCGAGGTTGCACGAGGAGTTGTCCAGGTGAAGGTATTCCGAGCACGGGTTGGACGCCGTGATCCGACCGGTCTCGGGGCAGGTGTGCCAGTCGTTGATCGTGTCGTCGTACTGCAGGCCGGGGTCGGCACAACCCCATGCCGCGTCGGAGATCTTGCGGAAGAGCCCCCTGGCGTCGACCTTCTCCAGAACGTCCCCGGTGATCCGGGCCCGCAGGCCGAACGGCGCGCCGTCCTCGACCGCACGCATGAACTCGTCGGAGACCCGCACGGAGTTGTTGGCGTTCTGGTACTGCACCGAGTGGATGTCGGCTCCGCCGAGGTCCATGTCGAAGCCGGCGTCACGAAGCGCGCGGATCTTGTCCTCCTCGCGCGCCTTCGTCTCGATGAACTCCTCCACGTCGGGGTGGTCGACGTCGAGGATCACCATCTTCGCCGCGCGCCGGGTCGCCCCGCCGGACTTGATGGTCCCGGCCGAGGCGTCCGCACCGCGCATGAACGACACCGGCCCGGACGCCGTGCCGCCGGAGGAGAGCAGTTCGCGGCTGGCACGGATGCGGGAGAGGTTCACACCCGAGCCGGAGCCGCCCTTGAAGATCAGGCCCTCTTCCTTGTACCAGTTGAGGATCGAGTCCATCGAGTCGTCGACCGCCAGGATGAAGCAGGCGCTCACCTGCTGCGGCGACGGCGTGCCGACGTTGAACCAGACGGGGCTGTTGAAGCTGAAGTACTGGTGCAGCAGCATCCAGGTGAGCTCATGGTCGAAGATCTCGGCGTCTGCCGGAGTCGCGAAGTATCCGTGCTCCTCGCCTGCCTGTCGGTAGGTCTTGACCACCCGGTCGATGAGCTGTTTCAGGCTCTGTTCCCGCTGCGGGGTGTCGACGGCACCCCGAAAGTACTTCGTGGTGACGATCGTCGAGGCGTTCACCGACCAGAAGTCGGGAAACTCCACGCCCTTCTGGCTGAAGACGGTCTCGCCGGTCTTCCAGTTCTGCTGTACGACGTCGCGGCGCTCCCAGGTCACCTCGTCGTAGGGGTGCGAACCGGGCTTCGTGAAGACCCTCGAGATCTTCAGCCCCTTATTCGTACGTCCCCTCGCCCCCCCGCGGGTTGAGCCGCTCACCGTCTCCGTCATGCTGCCTCTCCTTGGTTCCTTCTGGTGTGTTGGTGTTCCTGGTCCGGACGCTTCCCCTCGCCTGCCCAGGAACGGGTCTGTGGCGAGCCGTTCTCCACCTGGTCCCGTTCGGCCGTCGTGGCCCTGCTCCTAGGGGTGGGCGGATTCCCGCTCGGGTGTGGGTTCGGGAACCGTCTCGGCCCGCTCGGCGCGCAGAAGCGCGATCTCGGTCTCGAAGTCGGACAGGCTCCCGAAGCTCCGGTAGACACTTGCGAACCGCATGTAGGCGACCTCGTCGAGTTCCCGCAGCGGACCGAGGATCGCGAGCCCGACTTCGTGCGACGGAACTTCGGCCGAACCGCTAGCCCGGATCTCGTCCTCGACGCGCTGTGCGAGGAGCGCGAGGGCATCTTCGTCGACGGGCCGTCCCTTGCACGCCTTGCGCACACCGGCCGCGACCTTGTCCCGACTGAACGGCTCGGTCACTCCGCAGCGCTTCACCACGGCGAGGGTGACCTGTTCGACGGTCGTGAAGCGACGCTCGCACTCAGGGCACTGGCGACGGCGCCGGATCGCGGTGCCGTCGTCGGTCGTACGACTGTCGACGACGCGACTGTCGAGGTGTCGACAGAAAGGGCAGTGCATGACGCGCGCTCCTCGGGGTCCAGGCGGCGGTGATCAGATGATCGGGCCCTGCCGTCAAGATCTGCCCGACATGTCCTGGTTCGGGGCCCAGATCGCGCTTCTCCTGGGGATGAGACTGTGGATTCCCTGGGGAGAACCTGTGGGCTTCGAATCACAACCTGTGGACGACTTACAGCTCTGTAACTACCATATCTAGGGGTACCGTACGTCGGTCGCCAGACCCATGCAAGCTTCGACGCGCCGGCGACACTCCTCTCCCCGCGTCGCTGCAGGTCAGGTGGCGCAAGGCGGGACAGAACCCGCGATAGCCGGGCGTGTCGCCGGCCAGACCTTCGGGGCGGCGATGTCAGCCACCGGAACGAACTGGGACCACGAGTGACTGGCCCATCTCCAGGTCACCCGCACTCGTCAGGCCATTGAGCCGGGAGATCTCCTCGACCGTGGCCCGGATGTCGGCATCAGGATCCACTCGTGCGGCGATCTCCCACAGCGTCTGCCCTGGCGCCACCGTCACCGTCCTGGTCCGGACCGACTGACCACCGTCAGAGCCCGCGTCGGCGGCCGACGCGCCCTGCAACAGGACAACCGAGCCGAGGACGCCGAGCGCGAGGAAGACCAGCGTCATCACCAGAACGGTGACCCGGCCCCGCCGGGTCAGGGTGACCGGCGCCTGCACGGGCTCACCCGCCACCAGCCCTCGATGACACGCCCGCACCAACCGCGGCCGTGGACCGCGCCGGACTCGCGCCGGAGTGCGCTCGGCGGCGGCCCTGCGGGGGACCGCCTCGAGCCGTCCACTGTCCGACAGTGCCTCCGGGAGGTGGGGCGCGCCCGCCCGAGAGGTCCGCCGGGAACGGAACTCGTCGATGTGCACGACTGGCGCACTGCTGCTCATGTGCCGACCTCCTACGGCGAGAGAACGAACCTCGACCTTGCTCGACGTCGAACGACTGTTCGATCGAACGCCTGGACGATTTTCTACACCATCCCACCGACAGCCCGCCAGACCGCAGGGTCGAAAATAGGTTCGAGGCCACAGGTTCTCCCATAAGAGAGGACCAGCCCCGCCCACGTCGGCCAGGCAGACCCCCATCGGCCAGGTGGGCGCGACCGGCGTCCTGCACGGTCCGCGACACGCTCGCGACACGCCGTCGAACAGATGTTTGAAAGTGGATGACGGAGGCCCTACGCTCCTCGATGTGGGCACCCGGCGGGAACCCGGGAGCCCTTCCTGGAAACCCTCGGAAGGAGAACACCGCTATGCCCAAGCGGAAGAAGTCCGATCGCGACTCCTCCACCGCGGCCGTGCGCGAACTGCCCGACGGGCCGCCGGACGCCACCGGCCTCACGCCCAGGCAGCGCCGAATCCTGGAAGTCATCCGCGAGTCGGTCGAAAACCGGGGATATCCACCTGCCATGCGCGAGATCGGCGAGCTCGTCGGTCTGACCTCGTCCTCATCGGTCGCCCACCAGCTCCGCGTCCTCGAGACCAAGGGGTTCATCCGGCGCGACCCCAACCGACCCCGCGCGCTCGAGGTCTTGTTCCCCGACACGCACCGCCGGGCCGTCTCGAGTGCCCGGATGACGACGTACGACGAGACCGACAGCGGTGACGCTCATCCCACGCCGGCGTTCGTGCCCGTGGTAGGCCGGATCGCCGCCGGTGGACCGATCCTCGCCGAGCAGGCTGTCGAGGAGATCATGCCGCTCCCCCGTCAGCTGGTGGGCGAAGGTGAGCTGTTCCTGCTCAAGGTCAAGGGAGACTCGATGGTCGAGGCGGCCATCTGCGACGGCGACTGGGTGGTGGTTCGCCAGCAACCCACGGCCGAGCTGGGCGAGATCGTGTCGGCGATGATCGACGGTGAGGCCACCGTCAAGACCTACAGCCGGCGCGGCAAGCAGGTCTGGCTGCTGCCGCACAACCCGGCCTATGAGCCGATTCCTGGAGACGACGCCGTGATCCTCGGTAAGGTCGTCGCGGTCCTGCGGCGCGTCTGACCTGTCAGGGTGCCGCGCACACCACCTGACGACCGGGAGCAGCATGACAAACTCCACGACGGGGACCGACGCGACGTCAGGAGCTGACCACGCGCGGTCCGCTGTCCCGCACGATCCACCGCCGGCGAAGGACCCGTTGGCCCCGAACGACGGCAAGAGTCTGGTCGTGGAGGTCGAAGGGATGCGATGGGCACGCATCCCCCTCCAGACTGAACTCTTCGCCCGCGGCGACGACGTGCCGACCCGCGTGACGGCCTACGTCCGCGATGCCGCGCGCCATGTCGCGGAGAGTCCCCACTTCAGCGGGGTCTTCGAGGGACCGTGGTACGTCGTGGTGAGCGAGAAGATCGTGGCGATCTCGCAGGGACGGTCCTACTTCACCTGGGAGATCGACCCGGGACCCGCGGCCAGGGTCCTCTCCCGGCTGGTCCAGCGCACGCCGCACGGCATCGGACTCGGCAGCCCTTGGACGATGCAGCTGGCGATCAACGAGGCGGGCCTTCCCAGGATCCTGGCAGCGGCAGCAGCCAGTGTCGTCGGCAAGGCCGTCCGCCAGCGCGGATGGTTCTACGTCGTGGCCGGGCACCGGGTCAACGCGATCGACGGCCCGACGTCCTATTCGGCGTTCCCGTCCAATGTCTCGGCGAAGCTTCCGCCCAAGGACCCTGGCAAGGTGGCCACGGCCATCACCGACGCCGTGACTGCCCAGCTCCCCGAGGACATCGCCGGGACGCTGGCGGGCACCGTCGTCATCGACTCCAACGACCTCGGCCGTGACGTATTGGGACACGACACCGATCGCCGCCCCGGCTTCTTCTGCGAACTGTTCCGGGACAACCCGTTCGGTCAGGGCCGCCAACAGACCCCGATCGCGATCTGCGTACGCATGCCGGACTGATCAGGCGTCGCGGGCGGCGCGCAAACGCTGCAGCGCTCCGACGGCGACGTCGCGGTCGGGCGTGAACCACATCGGTGGCAGTGACGCCCGCAGGAAGCCGCCGTAGCGGGCCGTGACCAGCCGGGGATCGAGCACGGCGACCACCCCGCGGTCGGACGAACGCCGGATCAGCCGGCCGACGCCTTGGGCGAGCAGCAGTGCGGCATGGGTCGCCGCCACCGCCATGAAGCCGTTGCCGCCGGCCTCGTCGACGGCGCGCTGCCTGGCCGAGGCGAGCGGGTCGTCGGGACGCGGGAACGGAATGCGGTCGATGACCACGAGCTGGCAGGTGTCGCCCGGCACGTCCAGTCCCTGCCAGAGCGACAAGGTGCCGAACAACGACGTCCGCGGCTCGTCCACGAACCGGCGATGCAGCTCCGCCAGCTGCCCCTCGCCCTGGCAGAGCACCTCGAGGCCGAGGCGTTCCCGAACCGCTGCCGCGGCGTCCTGCGCGGCGCGGCGGGACGAGAAGAGGCCGAGTGTCCCGCCGCCCGAGGCCTCCATGAGCTGTGCCAGCTCCTGCAACGTGCGCTCCGAGATGCCACCACGCCCCGGCGGCGGCAATCGTCGAGCGACATAGAGGATCGCCTGCCGGCCGTAGTCGAACGGCGAACCGACATCGAGCGCACGCCACGGCAAGGGTTCCACGACGTCCGTGCCCGCCGCCGCGGCCGGGTCGGTGGAAGCGCCGCCGGGTTCTGCGTTCTCACCGCCTGTGTGACGGCCAGCCGCACGTCCTGACCGGTCTCCGTCTGGGCGGTCACCTTCTGGGCGGTCACCTTCTGGGCGGTCACCTTCTGGGCGGTCACCTTCTGGGCGGTCACCTTCTGGGCGTTCACCATCCGGCCCGTCACCTGTTGGCTGGTCGCCTACCGGTTCGTGGCCTTCCGGCGGATCAGGGAGGCGGTCGACCGGTCGCAGGCCCACCGACCGAGCCGCCGCGTCGAAGTCGCCGCCCAGCTTCAACGTCGCCGAGGTGAGGATGCACGTCCGCTCGGCCATCAGGTGCACCCGCAGCAGGCCCGACACGGACAGCGGCGCCACACACAGTTCAGGCCCTCCACGTTCGCGTTCGGCCACCCACACGACGTCGTGGGGCGACATCGCCGCGATCCGATCGGCGATGTCACGGACCTGTTCGACGTAGGCCCGCGCCTGGCGGCGTCCCGACTCCTTCTCGGCATCGCCCCCCGGGTCCTTCTTCTCCCCAGGGAACGCCGACCAGGCCGCACGTGCACTGTCACGGACAAGCGCGACCGCCGCGGCGAGCTCGCCACCCAGGGACTCCACCCGACCGAGCGCCGCAGAGGCGAGGGCGGTGCGCAGGGTCTCGCCCGCGTCCTCCAACGGGTCGGCTTCGCCGCCGTCGTCGCAGAAGGACCGGGCCCGGCGCGCCGCGCGCTGCACCATGCCGGGCGCCAGCTCCGCCGACGCCGTGCTCGTGACCCTGGCGGCCAGCTCGTGCGCCTCGTCGACGATCGCGACGTCGTAGTCGGGCAACACGGGGACGTTCTCCAGGGCGTCGATCGCCAGCAGTGCGTGGTTGGTGACGATCACGTCGGCGGCCAGCGCACGCTCCCGGGCTCGCTCGGCGAAGCACTCGTCGCCATAGGGGCAGCGCTGTGCGCCCAGGCATTCCCGCGACGACACGGCCACCTGCGCCCAGGCGCGGTCCTGGTGGGTCGGCGCGGCGTCGCGGTCGCCGTTGCCGCCGGTCTGTGCCTCGTTCTTCGCCCAGTTCCGCAACGTCAGGACCTGCCGGCCGAGCGGCCCCGTGTCGACTCTCTCGACCAGGGCTCCCTGCTCGTCGGGTACGCCGTCACGAACCCGGTGCAGACAGGCGTAGTTGTGCCGTCCCTTCAAAATGGCGTACGACGGTCGCCGGCCGAGCCGCTTCTCGATCGCATCCACGAGCTGGGGAAGGTCACGGCCGACCAGCTGCGCCTGCAGCGCCAGCGTGGCCGTCGCCACCACGACCGGGCGTCGCTCGCCCCCACCCGGATGCAGGAACGCCGGAACGAGATAGGCGAGGGACTTCCCCGTACCCGTTCCGGCCTGCACGACCAGGTGTTCACCACGCTCCATCGCGCGCGTCACGGCCTCAGCCATGACCACCTGTCCGGGCCGCTCGGTGCCGGCGAGCGCGGTCACAGCGTCCTGGAGCAGCTCACGCACGCGGGGATCCGGCCGGTCCGACGTCGATGGCGGGGCGTCGCGGGAATCCCGCGCTGGTTCGGCCATCCCGCGAGGTTATACCGCCCGGGTTCCCCGCCGGCGGCCCCTCATGTGGTGGGATTTGCCCATGACCTACGACGCCGTACCGCTGATCCCCCGCGCGGTCCTGTTCGGCAATCCGACGTACGCCACCCCCACCGTCTCCCCCGACGGCACCCGGCTGGGCTACCTCGCTCCTGACGAGGGCGTGCTCAACGTCTGGGTCGGCCCGGTCGACGAACCGGACCAGGCGACGCCGGTGACACGTGATCGCGGCCGCGGTATCCGGGTCTTCGGCTTCTGCCACGACGACCGGACGTTGTACTACCTGCAGGACGAGGGCGGCGACGAGAACTGGCGCCTGCACCTGCTCGACCTGGAGTCCGGCGCCGAGCGGTGTGTGACGCCGTACGACAACGTGCAGGTGCGGGTCCTCGGCCACAACCGCTGGCACCCGACCACGATGCTGCTCGCCATCAACAGGGACAGGCCGGAACTCCATGACGTCTACCGCCTGGACCTCACCAATGGCGAACTGGAGAAGATCCGGGACAATCCCGGCTACGTCGGCTGGCTCGCCGACACCGATCTCACCATCCAGGGTGCGGCCTCGGTGACCGAGGACGGCGGTGTGGTGTTCTTCCTCGCCGACGAGGATGGCGAGTTCCATTCCTGGCTGGAGGTTCCGGCCGACGACGCCAACACCACCAGCCCGGTCGGGTTCTCCCGCGACGGCACCACGCTTTACCTCGTCTCCTCTCTCGGCGCCAACGCGGCCCGGCTGGTGAGCGTCGACCTCGCGACGGGCAAGGAGACTGAGCTCGCCGCCGATTCCGCGTACGACGTGGACGGCGTGGAGTTCGACCCGGAGACCCGCGTGCCGCAGGCCGTGATCTTCGACAAGGATCGCAAGTCCTGGACGTTTCTCGACCAGACGTACGGCGAGGCGGTGGAACAGCTCCGGAGCTCCCTCGGCATCGACGGCGAGCTCGGCATCAACCGCACCGAACGCGACGACCGGCTCTGGATGGTGTCGGTCATGCCGTCCGACGGCCCGGTCCGCTTCTACCTGTACGACCGGTCGACGGGCGGGCTCCGGTTCCTGTTCGCGCACAAGCCTGACCTCGGCGGGTACGCCCTCGCGCCCATGGAGCCGTTCGCCTTCACCGCGCGCGACGGCCTTGAGATCCACGGCTACGTGACGTTCCCGCCCGACGTCGAACGCGAGCACCTTCCCGCGGTGCTCAACGTCCACGGCGGTCCATGGGCGCGTGACGCCTGGGGCTACAACGCCGAAGCGCAGTGGCTCGCCAACCGCGGCTACGCATGTGTGCAGGTCAACTTCCGCGGGTCGACGGGCTACGGCAAGGCGTTCGGGAACGCCGCCGACAAGCAGTGGGGCCGCACGATGCACACCGACCTGCTCGACGCCATCGAACACCTCGGCGGGCAGGGGTTCATCGACCCGGACCGGATCGGGATCATGGGCGGTTCCTACGGCGGGTATGCCGCACTGGCGGGTGCCGCCTTCACACCCGACGTGTTCCGCTGTGCGGTCGACATGTGCGGCCCGTCCAACCTCCTGACTTTGCTGGCCGCGGTCCCGCCGTACTGGAAGCCGATGGTCGCGATGATGTACGCCAAAGTCGGCGACCCCGAGACCGAGAAGGACATGCTCTGGGAACGCTCCCCCCTGTCCCGGGTCGAGGACATCTCGATCCCGGTCCTGGTGGCGCAGGGTGCGAACGACCCGCGGGTCAAACAAGCCGAAGCGGAGCAGATCGTGGAGGCCCTGAAGAGCAAGGGCGTTCCGCACGAATACCTTCTCTTCCCGGACGAAGGGCACGGCCTGGCCCGGCCGGAGAACCGCGAGGTCTACTACGCGGCGGCCGAGCGGTTCCTGGCCGAGCACCTGGGCGGGCGTTCGGAGGGCTGAGCCAGCCTCCCAGCGCGTGGTCCCGGTTGCGGACCCACTACGCCACTCCGGCCGCCGGACCGCCATCCGGCCGCCCGTGTGACGGCCCACCACGCGAAACCGCCTGCCCGGCCGCCACCTGTCCGCCCGCGCGACATCCACCACGTGCCCCCGGCTGCCTGTCCGCCCGCGCGACGCCCACCACGCGCCCCCGGCAGCCTGTCCGCCGTGCCACCAGGCGCGAGGCCGGGGTTCCGAAGCGGATGGACTTGAAAACCCGGTAAGAAACTGACCGCACAAGCGGCGCGACTTGCCCGGATCGGGCATGGTGGAAGCATGTCGTCTGCGTACTCGCCGCTGCCGGACCGGCGCGGTGCCGGCAACCGCTTCGGTGATCCCGGCGTCGCCGGTCTCAAGATTTTGGTCCTGTTGGTCGGGTTGATGTGGGCGAGCGAGTTCCTCGACACGTTCCTCGGCGGGGCGCTCGACGGTTTCGGCATCCAGGCGCGTGACTCCGACGGCCTGATCGGCATCGCCGCCGCGCCGTTCCTCCACGCGGGGTTCGCCCACCTGATCTCCAACACGATCCCGCTGCTCATGCTCGGCGCGATCATCGCCGCGAGCGGCGCGGCCCATCTGCTGGGCGTGACCGTCGTCGTGGCGCTGGTGAGCGGGATCGGCACGTGGCTGACGTCGCCGCCCGGCTCGATCACGGTCGGCGCCAGCGGGATCGTGTTCGGTTATGCCACCTACCTCATCGTGCGGGGTATCTTCAACCGCAGCCTGGGCCAGCTCCTGATCGGCATCCTGGTGGTCGTCTTCTGGGGCGGTGCGCTCCTCAGCGGGCTCCTACCCCAGGCCGGGATCTCCTGGCAGGGACACTTCTTCGGCGCCGTCGGCGGCCTCATCAGTGCGTGGTTGCTCGGCGGTTCTCCACGGCGTACCACGTCTCCCCGCTCCACCAGCTGGGGCGCGTCCTAGCCACGTGACGGGGCGGTAGGCATGCACCGCCCGTCGTCTCCACCGCAGCACGTCACCCGCGTCGTTCCTGCATGGGCGGGCGCGGCCGATCGGCGACGACCCTCACCCGGCGGCGAAGCCGGTCAGGGCGGCCGCGAGGCCTGGGTTGACCCGGGCGCGCAGCCTGGTGCCTTCGGGGGTGTGCTCGATCTCGAGTACCTCGCCGTGCTCATGGACCTTCGCCACGATGTCGCCGCGTGCGTAGGGAACGAGCGCACTGACCTCGACCTCTGGGCGCGGGAGTTCGGTCCCAATCGCTTCCAGCAGTTCGGCGATGCCGTGTCCGGTCCGCGCGGAGACAATGACCGATCGCGGGACCAGCGTCTGCAGCCTGGCCAGCTCCACCGGGTCGGCGAGGTCGGCCTTGTTGATCGCGACGATCTCCGGCACGTCGCCGGCGCCCGCCTCGGCCAGCACCTCACGGACGGTGCTGATCTGGCCTTCGGGGTCGGCATGCGAGCCGTCGACGACGTGGACCACGAGGTCGGCGTCGGCGACCTCCTCCAACGTCGACCGGAACGCCTCGACCAACTCGTGCGGAAGATGGCGTACGAAACCCACGGTGTCGGTCAGCGTGAAGAGCTTGCCGTCGGGACTGCTGGCCCGCCGCGTCGTCGGGTCGAGGGTGGCGAACAACGCGTCCTCGACGAGTACGCCTGCTCCGGTGAGCCGGTTGAGCAGCGAGGACTTGCCGGCGTTGGTGTAGCCGGCGATGGCGACGGAGGGCACTTCGTTGCGGCGGCGGCGCAGGCGCTTCGTCCCACGGCTGGTCTTCATCGCCACGATCTCCCGGCGTAGCTTGGCCATCCGGGTACGGATCCGGCGCCGGTCGATCTCGAGCTTGGTCTCACCAGGTCCACGCAGGCCGACACCGCCGGTGGCACCGCCGGCGCGGCCGCCGGCCTGCCGGGACAGCTGCCCACCCCAACCACGCAGCCGGGGAAGGAAGTAAGACAGCTGGGCCAGCTCGACCTGGGCCTTGCCCTCCTTGCTCTTGGCGTGTTGGGCGAAGATGTCGAGGATCAACGCGGTGCGGTCGATGACCTTCACCTTGATGCGTTCTTCCAGGTTGCGCAGCTGGGCAGGGCTCAGCTCGCCGTCGCAGATCACCGTGTCGGCACCGGTCATCATCACGTCGGACCGGACGTCGTCGACCTTGCCGCGGCCGATGTAGGTGGCCTGGTCGGGCCGGCTTCGCCGCTGGATCAGCCCTTCGAGGACCTCCGCGCCAGCCGTCTCGGCGAGCAGCTTGAGTTCGCGGAGGGAGTTTTCCGCGTCTTCGACGCTGCCGTCTGTCCAGACGCCGACGAGGACGACGCGTTCGAGCTGGAGGCGCCGATACTCGACCTCGGTGATGTCGGTGAGCTCGGTCGAGAAGCCTGCTACCCGGCGGAGCGCCTGACGGTCCTCGAGATCGAGTTCACCGGTGGCGGGATCTGCCTCGGCGCGATCGTCCATGCCCGGTACCTCCCGCACAGCCATGATCGGATCGAGGTCGATTCGACTCTCGGTTGGCCTCTCCGGGGCATCGCCATGTCGCGCCAGCTCGGCCTGGGTGTTCGTGTGTGGTCGTAGAGTCATCCTGCTCCAGTCAACGCTACGGAGGCGCCGTAGCTTCCTCCATCGTGGCACGCGGGCCGTTTCCGTGCACCCGCATATCGTCCGAGTGAGCACCGACATCCAAGTGAGCACCGACATCCAAGTGAGCACCGACATCGGCTCCGACGCCACGCTTGCACCGACATGCCCTGGACGCCGGAACCGGTATGACCGATACCTGTCCGTTCGGCGTGGACCGGTAGGCACCGCCCGATCCGCTTCGTACAGTCCCTCACGCCACCAGCCCTCTCCCCTCTGCCCACGCCACATGCGGCAACACAGCTTGGCAACGGCCGGAAGGATCACCCAGTGAGTTCGCCCTCTGAGCAGTCCCAACCCCTCGCCGCTCCGCCCTGGCAGTCGTCGGACAGCGGCGTACGGATCACCGGCGTACGGACGATCCTCACCGCACCGGAGCGGATCACCCTGGTGGTCGTGAAGATCGAGACGTCCGAACCCGGGCTCTACGGCCTCGGCTGCGCGACGTTCACGCAACGTGCACGGGCAGTCACCACAGCGATCGAGGACTACCTCGCTCCCCAGCTGATCGGGCGTGACCCGGCCGATATCACCGATATCGCGTCGTCACTCCTGGTGAGTTCGTACTGGCGCCTGGGGCCGGTCCTCAACAACGCGCTCTCTGGTGTCGACATGGCGCTGTGGGACCTGAAGGGCAAGCAGGCCGGCCTACCGGTGTGGCAGCTGCTCGGCGGACGCTGCCGCACGGCCGTGCCCGTCTACGCCCACGCCTCCGGACGCGACGCCGCCGAGGTCGAGGACAACGTGCGCGCGTACGTCGAGGACGGCTACCGGTACGTCCGCTGCCAGGTCGCGATCCCAGGTGCGCTGACGTACGGAGCTCCGTCCGCGGCGTCGACGGGTGCCGGCGATGAGCGTGGCGGCTCACCCCAAGCCGACCTCAGGGTGCGACCCAGCCTCACGCCGAACGCGTGGGAACCCGACGCTTACCTGCGGGTGGTGCCCGCACTCTTCGCCCACCTGCGCGAGCAGCTGGGACCGTCGGTGCACCTCCTGCACGACGTGCACGAACGACTGCACCCCACCCAGGCCGTACGCCTGGCAAAAGAGCTCGAGCCGTTCCGCCTGTTCTTCCTCGAGGACCTTCTCGCGCCGGAGGACCTCGGCTGGCTCCCGACAGTGCGCGCGCAGACCGCGACGCCGCTGGCGATCGGGGAGCTGTTCACGAACCCGGCGGAGTACGTCCCCCTTGTACGCGACCGGTTGATCGACTTCGTCCGGTGCCACATCTCCGCGATCGGTGGGCTCACGCCGGCCTGGCGGCTCGCGTCGGCCGCCGAGCTCTTCGGCATTCGTACGGCCTGGCACGGTCCGGGCGACGTCTCACCGGTCGGGCATGCGGCCAACCTGGCGCTCGACCTGGCCGCGCCGAACTTCGGCATCCAGGAGCAGCACGTCTTCAACGAGGCGGCGGCCGAGGTCTTCCCCGGCTGTCCCGAGGTGCGAGACGGGCACCTGTGGCCCAGTGACACACCAGGGTTCGGTGTCGATCTCGACGAGAAGCTGGCGGCGAAGTATCCGCCGGTGGATCCGTTGGTGAACGACGCCTGGACCCGTACCCGGCTGCCGGACGGCACCGTTCAGCGTCCATGAACCGGCTGCGCGGCAAGGCGGTTCAGCGTTCGTCGTGGTAGCCGATCGAACGCAGCAACACCGCCGTGCGGATCACGGCGGACCTGCGGGCGAGGCGGGACGCGGCCCGGGAACGGACGTGACGCAGGACGATCCGCCGGCGTTGCTCACGCAGCGCACCGGCATCGTCCTCGGTGGCCTGCTGCGGAATCATCGCCATGCTCACGGACATTAGCTGTGACGACCGACAAAAGTCCTCGGCCGAAGGGCCCGTCTCTTCTAGGCCGGAAGACGGAGACGCTGGTCAGGGATTCTCCTGACGAGGGAGGCCGTACCACGGAGGAGAGTCCATGAGCAGGGAGGAGAGCAAGGACGCCGGTCGTCCGAGGCGTTGAGCTAGACGTCGACCTCACCGCGCGCGACGAGGACTGCGGGTCCGGTGAGCTCCACGTGCCCATCGGAATGCAGACCGACCGCGAGTGTGCCACCAGGTACGTCGACGCGATACGTCGCGGGCGGATCCACCCCGTCGACTCGTGCCGTCGTCACCGCCACCGCACACGCGCCGGTACCGCACGACCGCGTCTCCCCGACGCCTCGCTCATGCACCCGCATCGCCAGGTGCCGGGCGCCCCGGCGTAGGGCGAACTCGAGGTTCACGCCCTTCGGGAACACCTCCGACGGACTCCACGTCGGCGGGTCGAACAGCGGGCCGGGATCCGCCAGGTCGTCGACGAACGCCACCCCGTGGGGGTTCCCCATGTCGACCGCCGTCGCCGACCACGTGTGACCGGCGGCCGAGACCTCCAGGCCGTCCGAGGCTGGGAACCGGGCGATGCCCATGTCCACCGTGAGCTGGCCGTCGCCCTCGACCCGGATCCGCTTCAGTCCCGCCCGGGTCGCGACAGGCAGTTCGGTGCCGGGGTCGGCGAGCCCCTCCGCGTACAGGAAAGCCGCGAACACCCGTGCACCGTTGCCGCACATCTCGCCGGTCGAGCCGTCGGCATTGCGGAAGTCCATGAACCACTCGGCCACCTCGGCGTAGGCCCGGCCGTCGTCGATCGCGTCCGTGCGTACGGCACGGAGGACCCCGTCGGCGCCCACACCCCTGCGGCGTTCGCACATCGCCCGCACGGCCGCGGCGTCCAGGTCACGGTAGGCCGTACCGTCCGGGTCGCGGAGCAGCAGGAAGTCGTTCTCGGTGCCGTGGCCCTTGACCCACCGCACAGTCCGCGTCACCTAGTCGCTCGCTTCCGTTCCGCCTGAGGTGTCCCAGTACATGCCGAAGGACCCTGTCATGCCGAAGGACCCTGTCGTGCTCGGCGGCCCGTGTTGCTCGACGGTCCGGCTCGCTGGGGTCCTTCGTACGAACCTATTGCATCAGGAGGCGCCTCGTACGCCGCCGTGCGGTCCTCAGCGGTCCGGGCCGGGTCTGACGACCATGGCCGATCCGCCTCCTCGCCTGGTGGGTTCGGCGACTGCCTGGACGAACCCGTGCCGGCCGAACTCCAGCGCCGTCTCCGCGCCGATCTCCGGGATCTCGGCGAACTTGTGCCCCTTTGCCACAAGTGCCTCGCCTTCCGGTGAGGCGAGGAATGCGGGTTCGGCCTGGGATGCGGTGTTGCGTGACGATACGCGCGGAGCCGCCACGGCATCCGGCAGGTTCATGCCGAGATCGAGCCGGTTGACAAGGGTCTGCAGGACGGTCGTGATGATCGTCGCTCCGCCCGGGCTACCGAGCGCGAGGAGGGGTCGGCCGTCGTCGAGCACGATCGTCGGCGACATCGACGAACGCGGTCGCTTGCCGGGCCCCGGCAGGTTCGGGTCGGGCGCATCGCCCTGGGTGGGTGCGAAGTTGAAGTCGGTCAGCTCGTTGTTGAGCAGGAAACCCCGGTCGGGCACCGCGATGCCGCTCCCGCCTGTCGCCTCGATGGTGAGCGTGTAGGCGACGACGTTGCCCCACCGGTCGGAGACGGTCAGGTGCGTGGTGGACAAGCCTTCGCGCTGCCCGCCGGTTGGGCCGGGCGCCTCTTCGCCGCAGCCCGCGTACTGCCCGTCCGGGACGCCGGGGGCGACGGGCTTCTCCAGCACCGCGTCGGGATCGATCTGGCAGGCACGTTCCTCGGCGAAGCCCTGGGACAGCAGTTCGTCGAGCGGGACATCCACCTGGTCGGCATCGCCCACGTAGCGGTTGCGGTCGGCGAAGGCCAGCGCGCTCGCCTCGACGTACGCGTGCAGTGCCGCGGTCCTGTCGTCGGCCGAAAGGTCCTGGCTCTCGAGGATGTTGAGCGCCTCCCCCACGGTCGAGCCACCGGACGACGGCGGGCCCATGCCGTAGACGTCGAGGCCGGCGTAGTCCACGTGCGTCGGCGCGCGCAGCGGTGCGTCGTAGGCCGCGAGGTCCGCAGCGGTCATCGCGCCCGGCCTGACAACGCGATCGGTGTCGGGGGCGACCGGCGGCTGCTGGACGGTACGCGCGATCTCGGCACCGAGCGGGCCGTCGTAGAGGGCACCGACGCCCTGCTTGGCGAGCAACGCATAGGTGCGCGCCAGATCCGGGTTGCTGAAGCGGGATCCAGCAGCGGGCGGCGCGCCGCCCGGAAGGTACAGCTCACTGGTCGAGGTGAAGTCGTCGAAGATGTCGGAGTTCTCGGCGACCTGGGAGCGGAACGTCTCGTCGACGACAAAGCCCTCCGCGGCCACCTTTGTCGCGGGAGCGAGCGCCTGGGGCAGGGACCAGGTACCCCACTCGTCGAGCGCACGCTGCCAGGTGGCAGGAGTGCCCGGGACGCCGACGGACAGGCCGCTGACCCGCGCCTGCTCGAACGGCAACGGCCCGCCGGACTCGGGGTCGATGAACAACTCCTCCGTCGCCGCCGCCGGTGCCGTCTCCCGGCCGTCGATCGTGCGGACCTCGCCGGAGCGGGCGTCGTAGTAGACGAAGAAGCCGCCGCCACCGATGCCTGCGGAGAACGGTTCGGTGACACCGAGCGTCGCGGCCGCCGCGACCGCCGCGTCGACGGCGTTGCCGCCCCTGCGGAGCACTCCGAGACCCGCGCGGGTGGCGTCGAGGTCGACCGTGGACACCGCCCCTCCATAGCCTTCGGCGACCGGCACCTTCCCGGCGGGCACATGTCCGGCGGGCGCTTCGGCAAGGGACGTCGTGGTGCCGGGCGGGCTCGCGGCGCGGACGTACGCCTGTGCGGGTGGGACGACAAGCGCGGCGGCCAGCACCGCCGCGGTGGCGCTGGCGACGGAAGCGACGGCGAGTCGGCGCATCATGGTGCTCCCTTCCTCGTCCCGATCGACGCTATACGCGAACCCTGTCGAAGAGAACCACCGCGTCGGGGCGAAATGATCACGCCTGCGTGATCATTTCGCACCGACGCGGTGGTGAATTTGCCACGTGTTGTTGGTATTGACCCGCAAACTGATCATTCTTGCCGCGGCAGCTGGTCGTCCGACACCGCAGCGAGGGCCCGCTCGACCAGGCCGGGGGTGTCGTAGGGCAGCCAGCCGATCCGGGTGTCTCGCCGGAACCATGAGTCCTGGCGGCGTGCGAAGCGTCGGGTGGCCCGTACGGTCGCGTCCTTCGCCTCGTCCTCGCCGCATTCACCTGCGAGGTAGGCCAGCACCTGCGCATAGCCCAGCGCCCGGCTCGCCGTCACGCCCTTCCGCAGGCCCGCGGCATCCAGCCGGCGTACCTCGTCGACGATGCCCGCGTCCCACATCCGGTCGACGCGGAGCCGGATCCGTTCGTCGAGCACCGGACGAGGAACGTCAAGGCCGACTTGACAGACTTGGTCGAATGCGTACGCATGCGTGGGAAGCGACGCGGTGAACGGCCTCCCGGTGATGTCGATGACCTCCAGGGCACGAACCACCCGCCGCCCGTTCGAAGGCAGGATCCGGGCCGCGGCCTCCGGATCGACCTCCGCGAGGCGTGCGTGCAGGCGTACGGATCCGACGGCGGACAGTTCCGCCTCCAGTCGCCGGCGTACGACCGGATCAGTGCCGGGGAACTCGAACCTGTCGAGCACCGCCCGGACGTACAACGCCGACCCGCCGACCACGATGGGGAGGACGCGGCGTGCCTGGCAGTCGCGGATCGCCGCTCGGGCGCGGTCCTGGAACTCCGCCACCGTCGACGTCTCGTGGATGTCCAGGACGTCGATCAGGTGATGGTGGACACCTCGCCGCTCGGCGACCGCGAGCTTCGCGGTACCGATGTCCATGCCCCGGTAGAGCTGCATCGAGTCGGCGTTGACGACCTCGCCGCCGAGCCGGAGCGCCAGCTCGACCGCGAGGTCGGACTTCCCGGCCGCGGTCGGACCGACGACGGCGAGTACGTCGAGTGGAGCGGAGCGCAACGGCCGCCACCTTTCACCGGATCGTGACCCTGCCTGGCGTGTGGACCACCGGCCGACGGGTACGAGACTGCCGGCACACGGCCTCGGCGCCCATCCTGCCGCGACCACCTCGTCGCGCGAACGCGAGCGTCACCGAAGTGCGGCGTGCCCCGCCCGGTCCCCGCTACTCCGTGCCCCGGCCGATCGTGGGAGTGAACGCCTCGACCCGGCCGGATTCGGGCCCCCGGAGATCGTTCGATGCTCGCCCGTCCCCAGCCGGGCGAGCGCGCCGCGAGGCACAGCCACCGAGCGCGCACGTCAGGATCTCCGGGGGCCTGCCTCTGTCCTGACGGGGCGGTTGGCCGACGGGGACATTCGTACCTGCTCGACGTGGCGTCACCACGCGCTCAGCGGGGTCAGAAACGCCTCACGATATGCCACGTCGCTTGAGGATGTCCTCGATGTCTTCCATGCCTTCGAGCGGGTCGGAGGACTTGTCCCCCTGGCCCGCGGCCTCGTCCCGGGCCCCCTTGTCGGCGGTCGACTTCTCCTGGGACGACTTCCTGGCCTTCTTCTCGGCTGGTTTCCCTTTCGTCCCGGACGCCGCGGCACCGACCGCGCCGGTCCCTGGAGTGACACCGCGTTCCAGCTGCGCAGCGCCCGCGCCCTCGCCCGCCGGAACCTCACGGCCGGCCTTCCGCCGCCGCAGCGCGCCGGCGACGGGGAGCGCGATCGCGGCGAAGCCGAAGAGGGCCACGCCGGCCCAGACGAACGGGCTGAAGACGAAGCCGGAGACCCACTTGCCGACCGCCGCGCCGATGGTCCACAACAGCCGCACCATGCCGGTCAGGTAGATCGCCATCGGCAGGACCGCCCAGCCGAGCAGCCGGAGACCGGAGGCCAGCCCACGCCGGCGGAACGCGAAGAACGCCGCCACGACCCCGACAGCCGAGAGCGCGGCGCAGATCGGAAACCACGTGGCGTTGTCATACATAAGGCGCAGCCTCCTCGCGTGGTGTGCTGGCTTCTGTCCATCCTGCCCTGCCCACCGAGCGGATGCACGGGCCATGACCCGGATCCGCCCCTGACGGCGACCCCGCTCAGAAGGGCACGGCGGGCAACGTGACGTGGGAGCGGTTCAGCTCGCTGACGTCGGCGACGCCGAGCAGCTGCATCGTCCGGCGTATCTCCGTGCCGAGGATGTCGGCCGCCCGCTGGACGCCCCGCTCACCGCCGGCCATCAGCCCGTAGAGGTACGCCCGACCGACGAGCGCGGCCTTCGCGCCCAGTGCGAGGCAGGCCACGATGTCGGCACCGCTCATGATGCCGGTGTCGACGAGCACCTCCGCCCGGTCGCCGACGGCGTCGACCACCTGCGGCAGCAGCTCCAACGGCACGGGTGCCCGGTCGAGCTGTCGGCCGCCGTGGTTGGAGACCACCACCCCGTCGACGCCGAGGTCGACAACCTTGCGCGCGTCGTCGACGTTCTGAATTCCCTTCACCACAAGGGATCCCGGCCACGACTCCCGCATCCACGCCAGATCTTCGAACGTCACCGTCGGGTCGAACATCGTGTTGATCAGCTCGGCGACCGTGCCCGGCCAGTCCGACAGCGACGCGAACGTCAGCGGCTTCGTGGTCAGCAGGTTGAACCACCACGCCGGGTGGGTCGCCATGTCGATGAGCGTCTTCGGCGTGAGGGTGGGCGGGATGGTCATGCCGTTGCGTACGTCCCGAAGTCTCGCGCCCGCGACCGGCACATCGACGGTGAGCACCAGTGCCGTGTAGCCGGCCTCGCGGGCGCGGTCGACGAGGTCCTTGCCGGCTGCCCGGTCGGTCCAGATGTAGAGCTGGAACCACTTGTCGGCGGCCGGCGCCGCCGCGGCGACGTCCTCGATCGAGGTGGTGCCGACGGTGGAGAGGCCGTACGGGATGCCCACGCGTTCGGCGACGCGAGCGACTGCCGACTCCCCCTCGTGCTGCATCATCCGGGTGAAGCCGGTGGGCGCGAACGCGAACGGGTACGCCGACGGGCGCCCGAGGATCGTCGTCGCCGTCTCCACCTTCGACACGTCGCGCAGGATGCTGGGGTTGAACTGCAGGCGGCGGAACAACGACCGTGCCCGGCGCAGGCTCACCTCGCCCTCGGCGGCGCCGTCGGTGTAGTCGAACGCCGCCCGAGGTGTCCGCCGCCGCGCGGCCTCCCGCAGGTCGGCGATCGTGAGGGCGCGCCGGAGCCGGCGCTCGGTCGCGTCCAGTTCGATCCGGCGCGTACGCAGGAGCGGCCGCAGCTCGGACCAGCGCGGGAGTTGGCGACGGATGGCGGGCCGTTCGGGCAGTTTCGACAGCTCTGGCATCAAGCAGTTCTCCCTTCAAGGGCAGGGTCGTGGAGCGCCCGCAGCAGACCCTGCCGACCGACCTCGAGGTCGTCGGCGAGCGCGGCCTGCGCGGCCTCGACACCGTCGGCGAGGCGCCGGAGCAGGTCTCGGTGCAGCGTCGCGAGCCGTCCCGGCGCGAACTCGGGACGAAGGAACGCCAGCACGAACTGCAGTTCGTCCTCACACGCGGAGTAGGCGGCGAGGAGGCGGGAGTTTCCGGCGGCGGCCACGATCGCGTGGTGGACCGCTCGGTGTGCCGCGGTGACGTCGTGCCACGCGCCGTGAGTGCCTCCCGGCCGGTCGATGCGTTCGAGCTCGAGGACGGCGTCTTCGACGGGGCGGAGATCCTGTTCGCGGTCGAGGGCGAGGCGGAGACTACCCAGTTCGACGACGGAACGGTAGGCGTAGAGCTCGTCGATCCGGTCCCGGGTGAGTGTGGGGACGAACGCACCTCGGTGCCGTTCGTGGACCAGCAACCCCGCGGTGACCAGGCTGCGCAGGGCGGCCCGCACGGTGTAGCGACCTACGCCGAACCTCTCCGCCAGGTGTTCTTCGGACAGGTGCGAGCCCGGGGGACGTATGCCGTCGAGGAGTTCTGTGCGGAGGGTCTCCGCCACTTCATCGGCGGCGGCCCTGCTTCCGTCACCCATGCCGCGGATTGTGTCACAACCGTGGGGCCTGGTGAGGGATCTGTCCGGGTACAGCCAGCCGATCGACCCGTGGCTGCCGGACCTGCTGTCGTCGCCGGTGGACCTGTCGTAGCCGGTGACCTGTCGTAGCCGGTGACCTGTCAGGGGTATCTCGTCGTAGAAGGCGAGATACCCCTGACAGGTGCGCGCTGTCGGCAGGTTGGACGAACCGCGGCCGCCTTCCTTGGCCATGGCGTTGTGCCGAACACCGCTGCTACGACGCGCGGGCCAGCCTGAGCGTCAGGATCTGGAACGGGCGCAGCGCCACCTCGACTCCGCCGTCGGACAGGTCGCGCTCGGCCAGGGGGCGTTCGAGCAGGTCGGTCTCCTGCGCCGAATCGATCCCGAACGACGTGGTGAGCCGCGCCGTCGCCCGACCGCCGTGCGCTTCGTACAGGCGGACGACGACATCGCCGGACTGGTCGTCGGCCAGCTTGACCGCCTCCACGACGACCGCGGGGTTGTCGACCGTGACCAGTGGAGCAACGCCGTCAGACCCGGCAACGGTGCGCGAGGGCAGGTTGATCCGGTAGCCCTCCTCCACCGCCTCGGCGATGCCGGCGCCCGGCACCAGGGCGTACGACAGTCGGTGCATACCCTGGTCGGTCACCGGGTCGGGGATCCGCGGCGCCCGCAGCAGCGAGAGGCGTACGGTCGTCGTCGTACCACCGTCGGGACGGACGTCGCGGGTCACGTCGTGGCCGTACGTCGAGTTGTTGACGATCGCGTGCCCGTATCCCGGCTCCCCCACGTGGATCCACCGGTGGGCGCAGATCTCGAACTTCGCCGTCTCCCACGAGGTGTTCGTGTGCGTCGCCCGGAAAAGGTGCCCGAACTGCGTCTCCGAGGCGGACTGCTCGGCCCGGACGTCGAGCGGGAACGACGCCTTGAGGAACTTCTCCTTCTCGTGCCAGTCGATCTCGTTGTCAACATCGACTTGACAGGCACCCGCACGGACCCGGATCCGCTGCACGACCCGCGAGGAGCCGAACGACCGGGTGACCGCGACCACGGCCTCCTCCGGCGTGGCGCTCTCGACCTCCACCGAGTCCGCGTCGACCAGATCGACGACCTTGTTGCGGTAGAACGGGTCGACGTCCCAGGCGTCCCAGAGGTTCGGGGTGTCGACGTGGAGCTGGAGCAGGTTGCCGGCCGCGCCAGGTGCGAGGGCCTCCCGCTGCGACTCGATCTCGTAGACCGACCTCAGCAGGCCGCGCTCGTCGACGGTGACGCGCACCAGGCCGTTGTCGAGCACGATGCCCGGACCCTCGTCGTTCACCGTCACGTCCGGTGCGTGCGAACGCCCGCGCACCGAAGCGCCCATGGCCGGCACCCCGTCGCGGTCGTGCGGCGCGGCGTTGAAGACGACGTCGGCCGAACCCTCGCCGGCCAACGCCTGCTGGGCGCGCGCGATGATCGCCTCCAGCTCGACCGCGAGCCGCGCGTAGGTCTCCTCCGCCTCGCGGTGGACCCAGCGGATCGAGCTGCCCGGCAGGATGTCGTGGAACTGGTTGAGCAGGACGGCCTTCCAGATCCGGTCCAGATCGGCGTACGGATACTCGAGCCGGCCCGCCACCGCGGCCGCCGCGGACCACAGCTCGGCTTCCCGCAGGAGGTGCTCGCTGCGCCGGTTGCCCTGCTTGGTCTTCGCCTGCGACGTGTAGGTGGCGCGGTGCAGCTCGAGGTAGAGCTCGCCCACCCAGACGGGCGCGTTGGCGTATTCCTCGTGCGCCTTCTCGAAGAACCGCGCCGGGTGCTCGACCGTCACCTTGGGCGAGGACTCGAGGTCGGCGAGGCGCTCCGCCCGGCCCAGCATCTCCCGGGTCGGCCCGCCACCGCCGTCACCATGACCGAACGGCAGCAGCGACCACGTGCCGCCACCCTTGTCCTGGTAGTTGCGCTGTGCATGGGCCAGCTCGCGTCCGGTGAGTTGACCGTTGTAGGTGTCGGCCGGCGGGAAGTGCGTGAAGACCCGGGTCCCGTCGATCCCCTCCCACCAGAACGTGTGGTGCGGGAACTTGTTCGTCTGGTTCCAGGAGATCTTCTGGGTGAGGAACCACTTGTGGCCCGAGAGCTTCACCAGCTGCGGCAGGCCCGCGGAGTAGCCGAACGAGTCGGGCAGCCAGACGACCTCGGTCTCGATGCCGTACTCGTCGAGGAAGAACCGCTTGCCGTGGACGAACTGGCGGGCCATCGCCTCGCCACCGGGCATGTTCGTGTCGGACTCGACCCACATGCCGCCGATCGGCACGACGTGGCCGCTCTCGACAGCGGCCTTGAGACGCGACCACACCTGCGGGTGGTGGTCCTTCATCCAGGCGTGCTGCTGAGCCTGGGAGAACGCGAACCGGAAGTCGTCGTGGTCCGCGGCCAGCGTCGTGACGTTGGAGACCGTGCGCGCGACCTTCCGGACCGTCTCGCGCAGCGGCCAGAGCCAGGCGGAGTCGATGTGGGCGTGGCCGACGGCCGAGATCTGGTGGGCACTGGCGTACGCCGGCTTGGCGAGAACGCCGGCCAGCTGCGCGCGGGCGGCCGCGGCGGACCCCGGGATGTCGTCGTAGTCGAGCGCGTCGAGCGCCCGCTCGAGCGCCCGGAGGATCTCCGAGCGGCGCGGCAGGTCGGCGGGCAGCTCGGCGCGGAGCTCGTTCAGGACGTCGATGTCGAGCAGGAGATTCCACACGTCCGCGTGGAAGACGGCGAGGTCCGCCCGGCGGATCTCATACATCGGCTCGGTCCCGGCGGTCTCCTTGTCTCCGAGGTTCGTCGGTGAGAAGTCCGGCCAGCCGATGACCGTGGGGTTTGCGGCCGCCTCGACGTAGACCTGGAAGGCGGCACCACCCTTCGCGTACGCCTGGTCCGAGCCCGAGGCGCCACCCGAGGCCAGACCTGCGAGCGGGACGTAGATGTTGTCGGGGTTGAGGCCCTTGATCGGCTCGCCGTCAGGTGTGTAGGCGAGCCCTTCCGCCGAGAAGCCCGGCCCGCCACCGAAGCCGAGGTCGACGACCGCCTCGACCCGCTGACCGTCCCACTCCTGCGGGACGCGGCCGGTGAGCCGGAACCAGCTGGTGCCCCAGGGCGGACCCCAGGACTCGCCGAGGGCGGCCGGCTTGTAGTCGGCGCCGAGGGCGTCGCTCACCGGTACCGGTTCGCCTGGTGCGTGCCAGACCTCGATGTCGAGCGGGACAGTCGCGCCGTGGAGAGCCGGGCGCAGGCGCTGCCTGAGGGCGCGTTCCAGCCGGGCCTCGACCAGGCGGTGGTCGTCGTGCATGGGTCCTCCGAGGAGTTTTCGTCGAACAGCTACCGTGCCAGGTGGGTGCGTAAGGCGTCACGCGTGGGTGGCCGAACACCCCATCTGATGGGCCGGTTCATGGGCTCGGTTCAGCCGAGGGTGCTCTCCCGTGGCGTGAGCTTGTACGGCGCGAAGATCTCCTGCGGCCCGTCCGCATCGGCCCGCCCGGGACCGCCGGTCACCATCTGCCGCTTGAGCAGATCGACGGCGAGGCGCGCGATCTCCTGCTTGTTCGGTGAGATCGTCGACAGGGTGGGCACGGAGTAGCGGCCGTCCTCGATGTCGTCGAACCCGATCACGGCGACGTCGCCTGGCACCTTGACCCCCCGCTCCGCGAGGGTACGCAGCGCACCGAGAGCCATCAGGTCGTTGAAGCAGAAGACGCCGTCGGGCCGGGGCGAGAGCCCCAGCAGCCAGGTCATCGCCGCCGCGCCGTCGCGGCGGTGATAGCGCAGAGTGGTCGTCACGAGCTCGTCGTCGTAGGGCAGCCCGGCCTCGGCGAGTGCCTCGCGGTAGCCGCGCAGCCGCAGCCGGGCCGTCTCGCCGGCAGGCACCCGTTGGGCACCGATCGCGGCGATCCGCCGGCACCCGCGCTCGATCAGATGGTTGGTCGCATCCCGGGCGGCGGCGATGTTGTCGATCACCACGTGATCGGCGGGACCATGGTGGACGCGTTCGCCCAGCAACACCATGGGTGTCGAGTCGGTGCGCGCCGCGAGGTCCTCGGCCGTCAGGGCGAGCGGGCTCAGGATGAGACCGTCGATGAGCTGGTCGCGAAGGCCACCGATCACCTTGCGTTCCCGCTCGTGCACGCCCTCGGTCTGGTCGACGAGGACCGTCCACCCGTGCAGGTCCGCCTCGGTCACGAGGTGCCGGGCAAGCTCGGCGAAGTACGGAATGTCCAACTCCGGGACGGCGAGCGCGATGATGCCGGTCCTGCCCTGGCGAAGGCTCCGGGCAGAGAGGTTCGGCCGGTAGTTGAGCGTGGCGATGGCGCGTTCGACCCGGTCCCGGGTCTCGGGACGTACGTGTACGTAGCCATTGACGACGTTCGAGACGGTTTTGGGGGATACGCCGGCGAGCTTCGCGACATCCCGCAGCGTCGTCGGCATCGCCGCCACTCTCCTTCGTCGAGAGCCCCCAGCCCTACCTCACCGGCGCCACCGGCGCCCGCGCCATGGCCTGAGCGTAACGCTCGTCGAAGTCGGCGAGCACCACCGGCCAGGTGCAGTGCACTGGGACGCTCGCGAGGTTGTGCGCGGCGAGTGCGGCGCGGAGTGCTCGGTCGCTGGCCAGCCGTGCCACGGCGGCCGAGAGCTCGCCCGGTGAGCGGCCCAGCAGGCCCTCCCTTTCCCCAACGACGAACGACGACACCCCGCTGTCGGCGTACGCGACCACCGGAACGCCCGCCAGCCGGGCCTCCAGCGCCGCGAGGCCGAACGACTCGCGCCGGGCCGGTGCCACGAACAGGTCCGCGTCCTCCAGGACCGTACGCACCTGCGTACGGTCCAGGCGCCCGGTGAGCCTCACCCACGGCTCCATCCGATGTCGCCGGAGGTACCACCGCATCCACGGCAGTGCGGGACCGTCACCCACGATCGTGGCCCGGAGCGGGGACGTGCCGGCAGTGTCCCGACCGACGTCCTGCCCGACGTCCTGCCCGACGGCGAGGACGTCCCGAGCGTCACGCAGGATCCGCAGCAGTGTCAACGGCTGCTTGCGGGGTGCGAGCCGGCCGACCGCGACCACGTGCACGGGACCGTGGGGCTCGACCCCGCCACCCGGCGCTGCGAGACGCCAGTGGCCGATGGTGATGCCGTTGGCCACGACGTGGACGGGGACGCGCTCCCCGACGACCCGGCGGATGGGCTCTGCAGCGGCTCCGCTCACCGCCGTACACACTCCGCGCCAGCGCGTCCAGCCGACCATCGCGTCGAGGAAGCGATAGACCGTGGCAGTGCCGGCGTCCCACATGCTGTGCACGGTCACCACGGTGGGGATGCCGGCCAACGTAGCCTCCCGGACGCCTGACCAGGCGAACGGCGACACAGCGCCGACGTGCACGTGGACGACATCGGGCCGCAGTTCCCGGTAGAGCCGCGCCAGGTGGTGTCCCATCCGCGGATGGACCGGAAGGTCCCACGGGAGCCGCGCGACCACGCGATGCACGGGCACCGCAGCGGCGACACGGCCGTCCGTCCGGTCGGGAGTCGCGGTGATGATCTCGACGTCGTGGCCCGCGCCACGCTGCATCCGGGTGAGTTCAGCGACCTGGGTCTCGATGCCACCCAGCCGGGGTAGAAAGCAGTCGCTGACATGAACAACTTTCACCATGCACCCTCCCCACGCGCCGAGTCCGGTGGAATTCCACCCGCAATTCGACTCTGCGTTTCCTCGACGCCTGTCCTGTCGTATTTCGGCGTGTCTATTAGCGTGGGATCGGGCCGACGCAATACCAATACGCGCGACACATCTCTTCTACTTCCGTGGCCGTCGGCCAGGTGGCAGAGGACTTGTGCGTCAGGACTATTGCATCGCCCCCAGCATTCCCCTTCACGCCTGCGTCCATACCTATCAAGGCGCCGTCGCGGTTCACCATTGGAGGAACCCCCGAGATGTCCCTGACGCGAAGGTTCGAAAGATCTCTGATCCTCAGTGGTGTCCCGGAGATCTCCCCGAGAATGCGCGGATTCTGATTGGCGACATGTCAGGCTGGGCGGGTGAGTCGTACGTGTGTCTTCTTTCACGCCCATCCAGACGACGAGGCGCTGTTCACCGGCGGAACGATGGCGCGCCTCTCCTGCGAAGGGCACCGGGTGGTCCTTGTCGTCGCCACGGCCGGAGGCAATGGCCTTTCCGCCACGCGTCCAGGGAGCGAGAACCTCGACCAGGTGCGGCTGCGCGAACTGGCGGCCTCGGCGAAGGCACTCGGCTGTGCACGCGTCGAGGTTCTCGGCTACGCCGACAGCGGACTCGACGGCACCGCCGTTCCGGGGCCGGGCCAGGTGGCCTTCTGCAGAAGCGATGTCGACGAGGCCGCCCACCGGTTGGCCGACCGGCTGCGGACCGAACGCGCCGACCTGCTGACCGTCTACGACCCCGCCGGCGGCTACGGCCACCCGGACCACGTGCACGTCCACCGCGTCGGCGTCCGTGCGGCCGAGCTCGCCTGCACGCCGACAGTGCTCGAGGCCACGGTCGACCGTGAGCTGCTGCTGCGGGCGCTCCGGCTGGTGGGTCGCGTCTATCGGTTTCCGCCCGGCTTCGACGTCGAACGCTTCGCCCACCTCTTCGCGTCGCGGACGGAGATCACCCATCGCATCGACGTACGCAGGTACGCCGCGGCCAAGCGGGCAAGCCTTGCCGCGCACGCGAGCCAGGCGACCGGGGGCGACTCCATCCGTACGCTCGCCGCCCTGAGGCGACTGCCCGGTCCGCTGTTCCGCCTCGTGCTGGGAACGGAGTGGTACGTACGCAGGGACGTGGCATCCGGTTCGGCGTTCACGCACCCGTTGGACCAGGTGCCGACCCAGAGCGCGGCACCCCCGGGGCTGAGCGCCCGATGACGTTCCCTTCCGCCGCGACACCCGACCCCCGGCGAGGAACGGCCCCGCTACGCATGGCCCTGTCCGCCCTCTCGCTGCTGGTCGCGGTCGGTCTCGTCGTCTGCCTTCCGTACTTCGTCGACGTGGGGTGGAGCGACATCGGCGCGCAGTTCGCCGCACTCGACCCGGTGGTCGTCGCCGGACTCGTCGTCTTGTGGCTGGCGGGACTCTGGGCGTACACCTTCGTGCTCACGGCGTCCCTGCCCGGCCTCAGCCGCCCGCAGGCGATGACGTTGAACGCCGCCGGAAGCGCGGTCAGCAACCTGATGCCGTTCGGCGGTGCCGCGGGTGTGGCGTTGACGTTCGCGCTCGCCCGCTCGTGGGGCTTCCGGACGAACCCGATCGCGGTGAGCACGGTGACGAGCGGCCTGTGGAACGTGCTCGCGAGGTTCCTGTTGCCCGCGCTCGGCCTGGTGGCCCTGCTCGGCACCGGCAGGGTTCCCGACGCGCGGGTCGCCGTGCCTGCGTTGGTGGCGGCCCTCGCCCTGATCGGTCTCGTGGCTGCCACCGTCACGGCCCTGCGGTGGGACCGGGCCGCGCGGGTCACCGGACGCACCGCCGACCGCGCCCTGCGGCTCCTTCCCCACCGGATCCGACCACGCCGCTCCCTGCCGAGTGTGTCGCTCGCCCGGCTGCGGACGACGACCGCCGGACTGCTGCGCACCGCCTGGCCGGCGATGACCGCCGGCATGCTCGCCTACCTCGTCCTCCAGGCGGGTTTGTTCTGCGCCTGCCTCGCGGCGACCGGTGCGTACGTCGGACTCGGCGAGGCGGTGGCGGCGTTCGCGCTGGGGCGGTTGCTCACCACCGTCGTGGTGACGCCGGGCGGGTTCGGCATCAGCGAAGCCGGTACCGCGGCCGCCATGGTGTCGTTGGGTGGTCCGGCCGGACCGGTAGCTGCGGCGGTCCTGCTGTTCTCGACGTTCACCTACATTCTCGAGATCCCCCTCGGTGCTCTCTTCTGGAGCCTGCGGGGACTCGTCGCCCAGCGGCCGAGGGTGGCCGGTACCAGGGACAACGCTCGACCCGTCCGCGCCGGTTGACCTAGGATCGCGACGGTCCGGCCGCTGGTCAGGCCCATGCCGACCTCGCCGCCGGTGTCCGATCACGGGGCACCTCGCCCGGGTTCTCGCGGTGTCGGGCGATGCGGACGCTTCCTCTTGGGCGAGGAGAAATGCTCATGCGACTCCCCCGCGTCGGCCTGGTGGGCGTCAACGGATACGGGCGCACCCACCTGCGGGCCGCCGCCCAGCTCCATCTCGACCGGCGCCTCGACTTCGTGGCCTACGCCGACATCGCCCCAGGTGCCGCCGAGGCCGTCGCCGAGTCCTGCTCGCACCACCCGATGGGCTATCCGTCGCTCGCCGCGATGCTGGCTGGTGAGCCGCTCGACATCGCGATCCTCGCGACGCCCATTCCGCTGCACGCGGAGATGATCGAGCAGACGTTCGCCGCGGGAGTCTCCGTCCTGGTCGAGAAGCCACCGGTGGTGACCATCCAGGACCTCGACCGGCTGGTCGAGGTGCAGCGCGGCCGTGACGTCCTGTGTCAGGTGGGCTTCCAGACCGCGCGGGCCCCCGTGACCGACGCCCTTGGCGACCTCGCGCGCACCGGCGCGCTCGGCGAGATCGAACTGGTCGCGATGATCGGCCGGTGGCAACGTTCCGACGCCTATTACGCGCGGACCGGCTGGGCGGGGCGGCTCACGCATCAGGGGCGTTACGTCCTTGACGGCACGCTGACCAATCCGTTCGCCCACGGCCTGATGAACGCCCTCATGGTCGCCGGGCGGGCTGCTGGGCGCGCGGCGGGAGATACCGCCGTCCCCGCGACCGTACGCGCCGAGCTCTACCGCTGCCGCGACATCGAGGGTGACGACACGGCAAGCGTCCGGATCACCACGACCGACGGCCACACCATCATCGCCGTCACGACTTTGTGCGCCGAAGAGCAGACCGATCCGCGGATCGTCGTCAGGGGAACCTCAGCCACCGCCACGGCGTGGTACACGACCGGGAGGCTCACGATCGACCCGCCCATGGCCGCAGGCCTGCCGGCCGACGTTCCGGGTGACCTGCCAGCACTTCATGGTCCCGTCGACCGTTCACACATGCTCGTCGACCTCGCCGAGGTGGTGGGTGGGCGCGACCGGGAAATCCTGTGCCCGCTTAGAATGTGCCGCGGATTCGTTCTCGCCCTGTCCGGGATCTTTGAATCCGCCGGCAGACCCAGACCCGTCTCGCCACCCGCAGTCACCGCCCGTTTCGAGGAAGGTGCGCGATGGGTCGCCCTGGACGGTGTCGACGCCCTGGTCGAACGTTGTGCGCGCGACGGCCTGCTCTTCTCCGAAACCGGTGCCGACTGGGCCGCACCCACCCGAGAGTTCCCGCTCGCCGACTACACACACTTTGACCTTTTCTCATGATGATGGATCGCTACACGATCGTGGCCCGCCACGCCGTGCACCGAACCTCCGCCGACCCGCTCGAACCTCTTTCCGTCGGCAACGGCGAGTTCGCGTTCACCGTGGATGTCACCGGACTGCAGAGCCTGCCCGACTTCCACGCGGACGGAATTCGCCTGGGAACCCAAGCGCAGTGGGCCTGGCACACCGCGCCCAACCCGCAGGGTTTCGCGTTGGCGGACTCGTACGAGGACTACGAGACGCCCGAGGGGCGCACGGTCACCTACGCCACCACGGGTGCCGACTACTCCGACCCGACGGTCACCCATCGGGCGAAGGAGGCGCGGCAGTGGCTTCGGCAGAACCCGCATCGGATCGACCTCGGCCGGATCGGGTTCGTCCGGGCCGACGGCCGTGGGCTGCGGGTGTCGGAGCTGGCGGCGATCAGTCAACGCCTCGACCTGTGGCGCGGCCGGATCGAGAGCCGGTTCCTCCTCGACGGGACGCTGGTCGAGGTGGCGACGACCTGCGACCCGGAGCTCGACCTGATCGCCGTGCGCATCGAGTCGGCGCTCCTCGCCCGGGGCGATCTCGCTGTCGCCGTACGTTTTCCGTACGCCCAGGGCGACTGGAGCGAGCCGTGCGACTGGAACTCCGCCGCGCTGCACCACACGGAGGTCTCGGTCCGCGGCCGCCACGCCCACATCCGCAGGGTCCTCGACAGGGACGTCCACCATGTCGGGCTCACCTGGTCCTGCGGTGCGCACCTGAAGCAGACCGGGCCGCACGAGCTCGTCCTGAGGACCGACGGGATCGGCGCGCTGGACTTCACGGCGGGCTTCTCCCCCACTCCGTTTGCCGGGACACCGCAGACCGTGCAGGAGACTCTGACGGCGGCCGAGCTGTTCTGGGCGGAGTTCTGGGCGACCGGCGGCGTCGTCGACTTCGGCGACAGCACCGACCCGCGCGTGGAGGAGCTCGAGCGGCGGGTCGTGCTCTCGCAGTACCTCACCGCCATCCACTGCGCCGGCTCGACACCGCCGCAGGAGACCGGACTCGTCCAGAACAGCTGGCGCGGGAAGTTCCACCTCGAGATGCACTGGTGGCACGCGGCCCACTTCGCACTGTGGGGCCGCACGTCGCTGCTCGAACGCAGCATCGGATGGTACGAAAGGATCCTCCCCGTCGCGCAGGAGTACGCCAGGGTGCAGGGTTACGCGGGTGCCCGATGGCCCAAGCAGGTGGGCCCGGAAGGACGCGAGAGCCCCAGCGACATCGGAGCCGTCCTCATCTGGCAGCAGCCGCACCCGATCTATTTCGCCGAGCTCCTGTGGCGGGCGCGGCCCACCCGGCGGACCCTGGAACGTCTCGCACCACTCGTGTTCGAGTCCGCGACATTCATGGCGTCGTACGCGAGTTGGGATCCGCGACGGGAACAGTTCGACCTCGGGCCTCCGCTCGCGTCGGCGCAGGAACGCGCGTTTCGTGCCCGGCGGGAAGCGCGCAACCCGGCGTTCGAGCTGAGCTACTGGGCCTGGGGGCTGCGGACCGCGCAGGCCTGGCGCGAGCGTCTCGGCCTGCCGCGGATCTCGCTCTGGGACTCGATCGCGCGTGGGCTCGCGCCCCTGCCGGTGCGGGACGGGATCTACGTCGAGCTGGAGCATCCGGTGACGCTGCCAGAGGGGCACCCGGCGATGGTCGGGGCGCTGGGCTTCGTTCCCGACACCGGCCTCGTCGACCACGCACGGATGCGCGCCACGTTGCGCCACGTGCTGGACCGCTGGGAGTGGGACGAGACGTGGGGGTGGGACTTTCCCCTTCTCGCCATGACGGCGTGCCGGGTCGGAGAACCGTCGCTGGCGGTCGACGCGTTGCTCCTGGACGTGCCGAAGAACCGCTATCTCGGCAACGGTCACAACTTCCAGCGGCCGGGGACGCTGCCGCTCTATCTACCCGGCAACGGCGGACTGCTCTACGCCGTCGCGATGATGGCGGGCGGCTGGGACGGTGCGCCGGAAGGACCCGCGCCCGGGTTCCCCACCGACGGATGGCGCATCCGTTCCGAAGGCTTCTCCCCCGCCCCCTGACCCGTGATCATGATCGTGATCATGAAGGTTGCGGGGCATATGGAGGACCTCTCCATCCTGATCATGGGCACGCGCGCCTCTGCTCCGGTCGCGAAAGGGTCAGGCGCGAAGGGACGGCATGCCGAGCAGGACCGGGGCTGGGCGCCCGGTGGCCTCGCTGGCCGTGGCGGGCGTTTCGCCGGAACCACCCGAACCCTTCCTGCTTGCTGCCCAGAGGTCACCAGCCCGCGTCCTGC
Source organism: Actinopolymorpha sp. B17G11 (assembly GCF_040196095.1). Classification (NCBI taxonomy): domain Bacteria; kingdom Bacillati; phylum Actinomycetota; class Actinomycetes; order Propionibacteriales; family Actinopolymorphaceae; genus Actinopolymorpha; species Actinopolymorpha sp. B17G11. The sequence goes on along the minus strand of NZ_JBEFTW010000002.1, from coordinate 233,686 downwards.
GTACGCCGAGAACCGGACCGTCGGCCACCAGGTGATGCGGCGCGGCGTAGGTCACCGCCACACGGACAAGGTCACCGGGCCGGATCGTTCCCTGAACGTCGTCAGCCACCGCACCGACGGGCACCGCACCGACGGGTGTGAAGTGGACCAGGCGGTTGTCGGGCGCGCGGCCGCTGAGCCGCCTGGTCGCGGCGTCCTTGCGGCCCTCCCCTTCGGCGACGAGGACCTCGACCTCCCGGCCGACGAGCGCGCGGTTCTCCGCCCAGGCAGTTTCCTCGACCAACTCCACCAGCCGTTCGTACCGCTCCTGCACAACGGCTTTCGGCACCTGGCCGTCCATGTCGGCGGCGGGTGTGCCCGGCCGCTTGGAGTACTGGAACGTGAACGCGCCCGCGAACCTCGCCTCGCGCACCACGTGCAGGGTCTGTTCGAAGTCGGCCTCGGTCTCGCCCGGGAAGCCCACGATGATGTCCGTCGTGATCGCGGCGTCCGGCATGGCCTCGCGGACCTTCCGCACGATGTCGAGATAGCGGCCCTGACGGTACGAACGCCGCATCGACTTCAGCACCGAGTCCGATCCCGACTGCAGCGGCATGTGCAGTTGGTGCATGACGTTCGGCGTCTCGGCCATCGCGGCGATGACGTCGTCGGTGAAGTCGCGTGGATGCGGCGAGGTGAACCGCACCCGCTCCAGCCCGTCGATCCCGCCACAGGACCGCAGCAGCTTCCCGAACGCGAACCTGTCACCGAACTCCACGCCGTACGCATTGACGTTCTGCCCGAGCAGCGTCACCTCGAGCACACCTTCGTCCACCAGGGCTTGCACCTCCGCCAGCACGTCACCGGGGCGGCGGTCCTTCTCGCGCCCCCGCAACGCCGGCACGATGCAGAACGTGCAGGTGTTGTTGCACCCGACGCTGATCGCGACCCAGGCGGCATACGGCGACTCCCGGCGCGACGGCAGCGTCGACGGGAACGTCTCGAGGTAGTCCTTGATCTCGACCTGCGCCTCGCCGAGCACCCGCGCGCGTTCGAGCAGGACCGGCAGCGAGCCGATGTTGTGCGTACCGAAAACGACGTCGACCCACGGCGCGCGGCGGACGATCTCGCCCTTGTCCTTCTGCGCGAGACAACCCCCGACCGCGATCTGCATCCCTGCGCGCTCCGCCTTGGTGGGCGCGAGGTGGCCGAGGTTGCCGTAGAGCTTGTTGTCGGCGTTCTCGCGTACGGCACAGGTGTTGAGCACGATGACGTCGGCGGTGTCACCGGCGGGAGCGCGGACGTAGCCCGCGTCCTCCAACAGGCCGGAAAGCCGCTCGGAGTCGTGGACGTTCATCTGGCAGCCGAACGTACGGACCTCATACGTACGGCCGCCCGCGACGGCTCCGGCGGCGTGACCGGTGTCGAGAACGTCGGGAAGCGAGGATTCGGTGCGTTGCGTCATGACCGTCCCAGGGTACGGCTCCGGTCCGGGCCGGCCGCAGGAGGCAGGTGCCCGACAAGGCGACCACGCGCACCACCTTGCCGTCACGATCGGCAGATGGGTTATCACGATGAGTGACCGGCGACGCGGCCTGCCGACGATCTGTAATGCAGTCGGGTTACGGTCCGCCCCGCTGTGTCGCGCACCGGAGCGCGGACAGGGTACCTTGCCCTGTCATGACTGACACGAGCGAAGAGATGCCCGCCGCCCAGGCGGCGAACGGGCGTCCGTTGGTCGTCCTCGACAACGTGCAGAAGTACTTCGGAGAGCTGCACGTGCTCCGCGACATCAACCTTTCCGTCCATGCCGGCGAGGTCGTCGTGGTGATCGGACCGTCCGGCTCGGGCAAGTCCACGCTCTGTCGCGCCATCAACCGGTTGGAGCCGATCGACTCGGGCGAGATCCGCCTCGATGGTCAACTGTTGCCGGGCGAAGGCAAGGCCCTCGCCCAACTGCGGGCCGATGTCGGGATGGTCTTCCAGTCGTTCAACCTCTTCCAGCACAAGACCGTGCTGCAGAACGTCACCCTCGGACCGATCAAGGTACGCAAGAAGTCCAAGGCAGAGGCCGAGGAGAAGGCCACCCAACTCCTCGAACGGGTCGGCGTCGCCAACCAGGCGGACAAATACCCCGCCCAGCTCTCCGGCGGGCAGCAGCAGCGGGTCGCGATCGCCCGCGCGCTGGCCATGGAGCCCAAGGTCATCCTCTTCGACGAGCCCACCTCGGCGCTCGACCCCGAGATGATCAAGGAAGTGCTCGACGTCATGGTCGATCTCGCCCACGGCGGCATGACCATGGTCGTCGTGACCCACGAGATGGGATTCGCCCGCAGCGCCGCCGACCGGGTGGCGTTCATGGCCGACGGCCAGATCGTCGAGGAACGTACGCCTGAGGAGTTCTTCACGAACCCGCGTTCTGATCGCGCGAAGGACTTCCTCTCCAAGATCCTGCAGCACTGAAGACCCTGCTGCACACCGAACCTTCGCCTCACGCGGGGCCCTGCAAGGCGAAGCCGACCAAGGCCCGAGGCCGAACGAGTACGAAAGACACCGAGAAGGGGACGTCATGCGAATGAGTAAGTTGCGGTTGCTGGGGGTGGGCGCCGTTGCCGCGCTGGTCCTCAGCGCCTGTGGTGGGGGAACCGGCGTCGACGTCGAGGTCGCCGACAACCCCGAGTTCGCCTCCGGTACGACGATGGCGAAGCTGGCGGACGCCGGCAAGATCACGATCGGCGTCAAGATGGACCAGCCCGGCATCGGTTACAAGGAGCCGGGCGCCGACGCGCCGACCGGGTTCGACATCGAGATGGGCAAGGTCATCGCCGCCAAGCTCGGTGTCGCGCCCGAGGACATCACCTGGAAGGAGACGGTCTCGGACAACCGGGAGCCCTTCCTCCAGAACGGCACCGTCGACATCGTCCTCGCGTCGTACTCCATCAACGACGAGCGCCGCCAGGTCGTGGGTCAGTACGGCCCGTACTACATCACCGGCCAGCAGCTCCTGGTTCGTGAGGAGGACAAGGACCGGATCACCGGGCCACAGCAGCTCGCCGACGTCAAGACCTGCTCCGTGACGGGGTCGACGTCGCTTGACAAGGTGGCGGACGACTACGGCGCGAGCCCCGTGCCGTTCGACACGTACTCCGACTGCGTGAACCAGCTGCTCAATGGTTCGGTCGACGCCGTGACGACCGACGGCGCCATCCTGCTGGGCTACGCCGCGCAGAAGCCCGACGAGCTCGAGGTCGTCGGCAAGGCGTTCAGCGAGGAGCGGTACGGCATCGGCTACACGCACGGTGACACGGAGATGTGCAAGTTCCTCGACGAGACCATCCAGGGAGCCGTCGAGGACGGCACCTGGGCGGAGGCGTTCGAGGCGACACTCGGCGAGTCGGGTGTGAAGACCCCCACTCCGCCGAAGCCTGACGCCTGCGAGTAGGACAACCCGGTCGGTGCCCGGCGTGACGACGCGCCGGGCACCGACACGTTCGCGCGACGAAGGTGAGGAAGAGCTGCCGTGTATCTGTCCGAGCTGGGATCCCGCCTGATCGACGGATTCTGGTTAACCCTTCAGCTCCTCGGGTGTTCCCTGGTCATCGCGACCGTGCTGGGAACCCTGCTCGCTGCCATGCGGGTCTCACCGATCGCACCGCTGCGCGCCTTCGGCACCAGCTACGTCAACGTCTTTCGCAACACCCCGCTCGTCGTGCTGTTCATCATCGCCGTCGTGGGACTCCCGGCACTCGGACTGCTGAGAGACGACTTCCTCTGGGGGAACGCGTTCTTCTGGCGCGCGGTGACAGCACTCTCCCTCTACACGGCCGCGTTTGTCTGCGAGGTCGTGCGGTCGGGCATCAACACGGTCCAGTCCGGTCAGGCCGAGGCGGCCCGCTCGCTCGGCATGACGTTCGGCCAGACGCTCGGCCTCGTCATCCTGCCGCAGGCGTTCCGGGCCGTCATCCCACCGTTGGCGAGCGTCTACATCGCCCTGACGAAGAACACCTCGGTCGCCGCGGCGTTCGGCGTCACAGAGGCGACTTACCGGCTGAGTGACCTGATCGAGGACTTCCCCGGTTCGCTGGTCTACAACTTCATCGGCATCGCGGGCGGCTACATCGCGATCGTCCTGGTGATCTCGGGGATCGCGGCGATTCTCGAGCGGCGTGTGGCGGTGGCGCGATGAGTGCGGTGCTGTTCGACGTACCCGGCCCCAAGGCTCTGGCCCGACAGCGCATCTACACCGCCGTCGGCACCCTCGCCATGGCCGCGGTCCTCGCGTGGGCGCTGTGGAAGTTGTGGGACACCGAGCAGATCACCCCGGACAAGTGGGCGGCGTTCACCAAGCCCCTCATCATCGGTGCGCTCGCCGAAGGTCTCGTCACCACGCTCAGCGCGGCCGCCGTCGCCATCGTGCTCGCTGTTGTCTTCGGCGCGGTCTTCGCCGCTGGCCGACTCTCCGACCACGCATGGCTCCGCGTGCCGAGTGTGGCGATCGTGGAGTTCTTCCGAGCGGTCCCGCTCCTTCTCCTCATCCTGTTCATCTTCTTCGGGTTCGGTAACATCTTCGGTCCCTTCTGGGCCCTCGTCATCGGACTGATGCTCTACAACGGGTCCGTCCTCGCCGAGATCTTCCGGGCCGGCATCCTGGCCGTGCCGCGCGGGCAGAGCGAGGCGGGTTACGCGATCGGGTTGCGCAAGTCGCAGGTCATGGCGCTCGTCCTGGCTCCGCAGGCGGTTCGGTCGATGCTGCCCGCGATCATCAGCCAGTGCGTGGTCGCCTTGAAGGACACCGCGCTCGGCTTCGCGATCGGCGCACCTGGCATCGTCCGCGTGGGCGAGCAGATCTACGTCTCGCCGCTCTACAACAACCCGCTGACGGTCGGGATCGTGCTCGCCGCCATCTTCATCGTCATCAACTACGGCCTCGGCCGGCTTGCCCAGTGGCTCGAGTCACGGATGCGCCGCCAGGGTCGCCGGGTCGTCCCTGTCGCTGCCGTCCCAGGTGCCGGTCCTGATGCTGGAGCTTCCCGCGGCGACTGACGAGACGATGTCGAGCGTTGGATGAGGGGACCCCTGCGCCAATAGGTTCGTGTCAGGGGTCCCCCTGTCACACGTCAACTGGTCCACCACGACGTGACCGACGACGTGGCGTGGGGGCCGGGTACGGTCACGACGCTCGACGATGCGGGCGGAAGCGAGCACGCTGAGCCGACCCCCCGCGTCACCGTCGCTCCGAAAGGCTCACGCGACCATGACCCGCCTCGCATTCGTGCCTCGCCAGCTCGGAGTTCTCGTCACTGCCGGCGCCCTCCTGGCCACCGCGCTCACCGCCGCCGTTGCGGGTCCTGCGGGCGCGGCACCCGCCACGACACCGTCGACGTCCGCGGAAGGCGCCGGGACCAGCCAGGCGGAGTGGGCGCGCCGGGCCACAGCCTCCTACGACGCGCTCCAGGAGTACCTCTACCTGGGCGACGGACAGCATCACCTCTACCAGGAGAAGTACCCGCGCGAGGACACCGACAACGCCTTCTCCTACCTCTGGCCGGTCCGGGAGGCCACGGCCGCCACGATCGACCTGACCGTCGTTCCGGGGTCGGGACGGACGTACGACGATGACGTGCGGGACAGGTTCTCGGCCCTGCAGGCGTACTGGAACACCGACCGCGAGCCGCCCGGCTACGCCTCCTACGTCGTGCCACCGCTCGGCGGCGGGGGCGACCTGTTCTACGACGACAACGCGATCGTCGGGCTGGAGTTCGTACGGCATTACCGGCTGACCCACAAGGCGTCCGCACGGCAGCGGGCCGAGCAGGTCTTCGAGGTACTCACCCAGGGATGGGACACCGACGCCTCGCATCCCTGCCCTGGCGGGATGTTCTGGGTCGACGCGTCGTGGACCTCCATCCGGGCGGCCAACGTCACCGGGCTCGCGACCGAGCTGGCAGCCCACCTCTACGAGATCACCGGAAAGCGGAGCTATCTCGACTGGGCGGACCGACTGTATACGTGGAACCGCACCTGTCTGCGATCGCCAGAAGGCCTGTACTGGAACGACATCGGCCTCGACGGCACGGTCAACCCCACGCTCTGGATCTACAACTCGGGCGCGATGATCGGTGCGGGAACGCTGCTCTACCGCGCCACCGGAGACCGGGACTACCTCGAGAGCGCCGAAGCCGACGCGACGGCCGCACTCGACTACTGGACGGCTGAGAACCGCTACTTCGACCAGCCGGCAATCTTCAACTCGATCTTCTTCAAGAACCTCCTCCTGCTCGACTCGGCCGCGCACGATCCGCGTTACCGGGCAGTCGTGGAGACCTACGCCGAGCACACGTGGGCCAGCAACCGCGACCCCGCCCTGGGGCTGTTCCGCTTCCCGCCGTCGGGCGGCGGCCCGTACGACCCGTCGTACCGGCCGGAAACACTGGAACAGTCCGCTGTCATCCAGACCTTCGCCCTGCTGGCCTGGAAGTCCCGCGACTACCGCTTCGCCGCGTGAAGCGGGGGAAGCGACGCGAGCGACGCGAGGTCCTGAACGGACCTGACAGCGGAGCTGGCGTCAACGGCGTGGGGTGACACGTAAAACCTGTGGGCGATGCCCCACGGCGTTGATAGCGCGCGTACGACAACTGAACAGGCCTTCAGGAGGTGAGCGCCGGATTCCGCGATCACGCGGACGTTCGGTGCGGTAGCTCAGAGAGCTTCGGCAGACAGAGCGTCTGAAGCCATGCTGGTGATGCTGGTCCGTTCGCGGGCCGGCGCTATGGCGTGGCCTTGGGCGCTCTCTTCATTTCAGCCGGGGCGATCATCTTCCTCGGCTGCGAGAGGGCGGCGGAGGATATGGCGAACGAACGGCAGTACAGGTTCCGGTCTCGCGTCATCGCCACGCGAGGCGTCCGGGAGTAGCGGCAGACCATCCCGAGCGTGGTCAGACCCGCGGACTCGGTCCTCGAGATCGGCTGCGCGTGGGGCACCACGACGGCGTTACTTGCCCAGCACACGCGGAAGGTCATCGGGACCGACATCTCATCGGTCTGCCTTGACCACTGGACCTGATCTGCCCTGGTGAATTCGTACGCGGGTCTCTTTCAGCCGCGCACGATCGTCGTCAACAGCGGAGCGTTGAAGAACTTCGCCGAGCGGTGCGTCGCCTGGTCGTGACCGGCGCGCTGGCGGTCACTGAACGCAGAACTCGTTGCCCTCGGGATCGGCCATCACATAGTGATATTCGGGCCACGGGCCCCATGTCGCGTCCTGCTTGTGGATCACTGTGGCGCCGAGAGCGACGATCCGCTTCATCTCGGCGTCGACCTCCTGCGGCTCCGCCCGGCGGCCTTCCGCGCTGTTGATGTCGAGGTGGACGCGGTTCTTCGCCTGCTTTCCTTCCGGCACTCGCTGGAAAAGGAACCGCGGCCCCACACCGGCGGGATCTTCGGCGAGTCCGCGGCCAGCCAGGTCCTCGTCGGTGAGGCCGGCGGCTAGCAACATCTGCCTCATGTCCTCGGGAAAGTCCCGCTTCTCATAGCCCAGAACCGCAGCCCAGAACGTCGACATCCGGTCGGGGTCTGCGCAGTCGAACGTGACGTTGCCGATCTTCACGGGAGCTCCTCACTCGCGGCCCGCGGTCGTGGCCCGCGGTCGTGGCCCGCGGTCGTGGCCCGCGGTTGTGGCCTGCGGTTGTGGCCTGCGGTCGTGACCTGACCATAGGACAGGTCACGGACAGAATGAGACCGCAATTCGCGAGGGGCTGCGAACGCCCGCCCGTCAGGCTCTTCCTTTCCGAAGGAAGGCTCAGAAGAAGTCGCGCATCCACGGAGTACGCCCGGCGAACGCCCGGTCAAGCGCGCGGAGATCGGCCTCGGTCGCCCCGGCCACCAGACCGACCCTGCTGAGCCGGCGCGGGTTGGCCCAGCCGGTGTAGAGCGACGCGAGCTGGCCGACGCCCAGCTTGACCTCCCCTCGCCCGCCGGGTTCGAGGATCGCCTGGCCGTCCTTGACCCTCAGGACGTGGGCGCCAGAGTTCCACGGCGCTGTGTCATCGGTGAGGGCAAGGTGGACCTCGACGTCGACCGAGTCGTCATATCCGCGTGCGGCGATCGCTCCCGGCGCATCCACCAACCGGGACATCCAGCACCACCCCCACCCAGCCGGTCGCAGGTCACGTTCACCCACCAACATGGACAGGGCGAACGAATGGGGCGCGATCAACTCGGCGACCTCGGCAACGGGATGGAACGCGCCCAGTAGGCGTAGGAGCGTGAGCTCCGCGTCGAGATCGACGGCGACCAGCTGGCGGATGGTCAAGGTGAAGAAGCCACGATCGTCCGCCGCGTCGCCGCGCTCGACGATGACCAGCCCGACGAGACCGCCGTCGCGTTCGGCGACGTAGGCGTCCTGATCGACCGGCTTGCCCCCGAGGAGACGTCGGGCCGCGAAGTCCGGCCCGTGCCACAGGTTGCCGGGCTCGTCCCGCGACACTTCCTCGTGGAGTTCGCGGAGCGCCGGCAGATCTCGCTCCTCGACGCGGCGCGTCGAAGTCGGGCGCGCGGGCCTCGGTAGCGCGATCAGAGCACGGAGATCCAGCTTGTGCTCGGGGTAGCTTCCCGCGACCTCCCAGCCGTGCCGGCGGTAAAGCGTGTGGTTCATCGGGAAGAGTGTCGAGAGCACCTCGCCGCGTTCGCGCATCTGCCCGAGCGCTCTGCGGATGAGGGCGCTCGCCACACCCCTCCCCCGGTACGCCGGATCGACGGCGACACCGCCGACGCCCCCCATCGGGACCCGACGCCCGCCGAACCACTGCCCGAGCTCCCAGACCGACAGCCTGCCGACGATCTCGCCGCCGTCGGTGGCAACGAGCCGGCGGTCGAGCGGGACTCCCGCGCGGTCCGCTTCCTCGTCGTACGCAGAAGACCGGGCCGCGAAGCCCAGCTGGCCGACCCGGTGCATCGGTTCACGGTCGCCGTCGAGAGCTGTCCTCACCTCTATTGCCATAACCCGGAACGCTAACGGGGCCGGATGCGCCGAGGCGACCGGGTTGTCCGGAGAGCCAGCGGTCCGCCCGGCTGACCTGGGACGGCATGATCCACTCAACCGCCGGCACTGCCGGGCGACTCAGCGGGATCGTCCATCGTGTCGACGGCCATGGCGAACTGCTCGACGGCCGCGCGTTCCTCCTCGTCGGCATCATCGGCCAGGGCCTCGCGGACGACGCGGAGAGCCACGCCAGGCGAGTAGCCCTTGCGAGCGAGCATCCCCACCAGCCGCCGAACCCGGGTCTGGCCGTCGAGACCTCGCGTCGCCACCAAGCGCCGGCTCACCAGCGCTCGTGCCGTCGCGAGCTCTGTCTCCGGGGACAGCTGGTCGACGGCCTCACCGACCTCGGCGTCACCCACCCCCCGCCGCCGGAGCTCGTGCGCGAGGGCCCGCCGCGCCAACCCACGGCCGGTGTGGCGCGATTCGACCCAGGCGCGGGCGAACGCGGCATCGTCGATGAGGCCGACCTCAGAGAACCGGCCCAACACCTTCTCGATCACATCGTCGGGGACGCCTCGCCGCTCGAGTGCCCGTGCAAGTTCGGCGCGTGACCTCGGCTGAACGGTGAGCTGCCGGAGAACGATGGCACGGGCAACCTTCTCGGGATCCGCATTCGCCCCCTCACCCGCACCATCGCCACGCGGCAGCTTCTTCGCCCTAGAAGTCCTCTGGCTCATCGGCAGGAGCGTCGACCTGCGGACCGATGCCGAGCTTTTCCTTGATCTTCTTCTCCAGCTCTTCGGCGAGGTCCGGGTTGTCCTTGAGGAACTTGCGGGCGTTTTCCTTGCCCTGCCCGAGCTGATCGCCCTCGTAGGTGTACCAGGCACCGGCCTTGCGGACGAGACCGTTCTCCACCCCGAGGTCGATCAGGCTTCCCTCACGGCTCACGCCCTCACCGAACAGGATGTCGAACTCCGCCTGCCGGAACGGCGGGGCCATCTTGTTCTTCACCACCTTGACCCGGACCCGGTTGCCCACGGCCTCCTGAGAGTCCTTCAGCGTTTCGATTCGGCGGACGTCCAGGCGCACCGAGGCGTAGAACTTCAACGCCTTCCCGCCCGTCGTCGTTTCGGGAGACCCGAACATCACGCCGACCTTCTCGCGGAGCTGGTTGATGAAGATCACCGTGGTCCTGGAGGAGTTGATCGCACCGGTGAGCTTGCGGAGCGCCTGGCTCATCAGCCGGGCCTGCAGGCCGACGTGACTGTCGCCCATCTCGCCGTCGATCTCTGCCCGCGGCACAAGTGCCGCCACCGAGTCGACGACCACGATGTCGAGCGCGCCGGAGCGGATCAGCATGTCGGCGATCTCGAGCGCCTGCTCGCCGCTGTCGGGCTGGGACACCAGGAGCGCGTCGGTGTCGACACCCAGCTTCTTGGCGTATTCCGGATCGAGCGCGTGCTCGGCGTCGATGAAGCCGGCGACACCTCCGCCGCGTTGGGCGTTCGCCACCGCGTGCAGCGCGATGGTCGTCTTACCGCTGCTCTCCGGTCCGTAGATCTCCACCACGCGCCCGCGCGGGAGTCCACCGATGCCGAGGGCGACGTCGAGCGCGATCGCGCCGGACGGGATCACCTCGACCGGGGCGCGTCCCTCCTGTCCGAGGCGCATCACCGCCCCCTTGCCAAACTGCCGCTCGATCTGGGCTATCGCCGTATCGAGGGCCTTCTCGCGGTCTTGACCTGCCATGCTCGCCATCCCGGTCGGGTCGGGGGCTCGCCGGGAACCCCGGGTCTTTTTCTGCGCCCTGTCCTTGGGTGCACTGTCTCTGTGCGCTCTGTCTGCCACGACCACGACGTTAGAGGTAGCCACCGACATCGATCATGGTGGCCGACACACCTGTGGACGATGCAGCCGTTTCGAGCGTTGTGGACAAAACCCGCCACCTTGCCGGCGGGACCTCCGTACCACACTACGACTCTATGGCGAACACGTGTTCGAAGGCCAGCGACACGCCGGGGACGCGCGCTCAGCGTTCGGACGGCGGCAGCTCGAGTGCGCGCCAGACAGCGCGCCAGACGTCCTTGGCGTCCCACCCGGCGTCCAACGCCTGTTGGACGGTACGCTCACCCAGGTCGGCGAGGACGTGATCACGCGCCCAGGTACGCGCATAGGTGTCACCCAGATGCTGGTCCATCCTTCGCCAGAACTCCGTCAGCCGCACCCACCCAGTATCCGACATGGGCACGAAACACCCATCCGGGCGTACCACCACGGCGAGACCGGCACCCCGGACTGGCGTACGAATGTCCGCAGGCGGACCATGGAGCGGGTCCACGGACACGGAGCCGCGCGGCGGGCAGCGGCCGTATCGACGGGCCAGGACAGGCGTGAACGCCGGCGGCCGAGTAGTCCGCCGGCCACCCGAGGAGGACCTCATGCAGTCGTGTGTGCTGCTCAAGTACGGCGAGCTGGCACTGAAGGGTCGCAACCGCTGGCGGTTCGAGGAGACCCTGCTGCGCAACCTCGACAACACCCTCGCCGATCTCGGCGACATCTCGGTTCGGCGGCGCTACGGCGTCCTCGTCGTCAAGGGCGCTCCCCTACCGGTCCTCGTCGAACGTACGCAGGCCGTCCTGGGACTCGCCCTCGTCCATCCCGCGGTCATGGTCAAGCCGTCACTCACCGCCATCGAACGCGGCGCTCTGGACCTGCTTCGTCCGTACGCACGAGACAACCGCGACGGCCACGGGCCTGCCACCCGCGCCACCAACGCCGCGACAGTCGGCATTACCAGCGGCACCAACCACGGCCCGGCAACGTTCGCGATCCGTCCGCGGCGGCGCTGGAAGGGGTTCGAGATGCGCTCGCACGCGATCGCGGTCCGCCTCGGCGACCGCGTGCGAGCCGAACTCGGGCTTGAGGTCGACCTGCGGAACCCCGACGTCGAACTCGGCATCGAGATCGACCGGCACGAGGTCCTGCTCTACACCGAGAAACTGCCAGGTCAGGGCGGCCTACCAGTCGGCGTCAACGGGCGGGCACTGACCCTGCTGTCCGGCGGCTTCGACTCGCCGGTGGCCGGCTACCGCACGATGCGGCGCGGACTCGCGACCGACTATGTGCACTTTTCCGGCATGCCGTTCACCGGTCCCGAGTCGGTCTACAAGGCGTACGCCCTGGCGGCCCGGCTCGACCGCTACCGCGGTGGCGGCTCGCGGCTGTGGGTGGTGTCGTTCGGCAACGCCCAGCGCTCGCTCGCCACGGCGGGCGCCGGCAAGCTGCAGGTCCTGGCACAGCGCCGCCTGATGGTGCGCGTGGCGTCCCGACTCGGCGCGAAGGTGGGCGCTCAGGCGATCGTCACCGGCGACTCGCTGGGGCAGGTGTCCAGCCAGACGCTGCCCAACCTGGTGGCGGTGGAGGCGGCCGCGGAACTGCCGTTGCTGCGTCCGCTGCTCGGCTGGGACAAGACCGAGATCGTCGCCGAGGCCGAGCGGATCGGCACGGCGGAGATCTCGAAGATGCCCGACGAGGACTGCTGCACGTTGTTCGCGTCGCCGCTCGCGGAGACCAAGGCCCAGGTGAGTGCGCTCGAAAAGATCGAACGCCGCCTCGACCTCGAACCACTGGTCGACGAACTGATCTCCGCCGCGACACTGCACGAGTTCGCCGTCAAGGCCGATCACGCCGCCGCCTGACGCGAGGTCGGAACGCTCAGCGAGAACCGCCGCCGGCCCATGATCATGAAGGAATCTCGGCACGTGTGCCCACTTTTCCTTCATGACCACGAACATGATCACCCCGGTCCACGTCGGGGAGCGCCGCAGTGAAGGAGACCCTTCGCGGGGTCACTTCAGCAGGACCTGCCCGATCCGCCGCGACGCGAGCCACAACCCGGCGACGGCCATCGCCACCAGATAGCCGACACTCACCAACAGGTCCCACGACAGTGACCCCAGCGTGAGGCTCCGCAACAGCACCACTCCGTGGTACAGCGGCGTGAGCTGGACCAGGAACTGCCCGACCGGTGGATAGGCCGAGAGCGGGAAGAACGTCGCGGACAACAAGAACATCGGCAGGATCGCCAGGCTGACGAACTCGAAGTCCTGCCAGCTACGCATGTACGTCGTCCCCGCCATGCCGACCGAGGCGAAGGCGAACCCCACCAGAATCGCGGCCGGCAGTGCCAGCACCGCCCACCACGAGGCGAGCAGCCCCATGACGAGCATGGTCACGATGAAGGCCGCGGCGTAGAGCCCGCCGCGGATGAGGGCCCAGATCACCTCACCTGCCGCGACATCCCATGGTCGTATCGGGGTCGCGAGCACGGCGTCGTACAGCTTCGAGTACTTCAGCTTGAAGAACAGGTTGTACGTCGTGTCGGCGATCGCACCGTTCATCGCACTCGAGGCCAGCATGGCCGGAGCGATGAACGCCGGATAGCTCACCAACCGCCCGTCCACCACGAACCCGTCGACCAGCTGCGAGATCCCGACTCCGATCGCCAGCAGGTAGAACAGCGGCTCGAAGAAACCCGACACCAGCACCAGCCAGTCGTGCCGGTAGACCATGAGGTTGCGTTCGACCAGCAACCACGCCCGCCCGCGCGGCGGGGGTAGCGGGACCATCCGCAGGACCAGAGCGGCCATGGGCACACGCACCTCCACCTACGTGACGAGCCGGCGCCGGAACCCCCGCGCCGCCCACCACACGCCCACGCCGATCCACAGGCACAGGTAGCTGACATTGCCGGCCACCCACCACCAGGTGGGCTCACCCAGGGTGAACATCCGGGCCAGGTGGACGCCGTGCCACAGCGGTGTGGCGTAAGCGACCGGCTGGGCGGCCACCGGCAGCTGGCTGACCGGGAAGAACGCGCCGGAGAACAAGAACATCGGCAGGATGGCGAACCGGAAGTACATCGAGAAGATCGTGTCGCGGTCGGTCGTCACCGCCATCGCGAACGTCGGCGCCGCGACCGCGAGCCCGGTGAGCAGCCCCGCCACGACGGCCAGAACTCCCCACGGCGAGGCGACGGCGCCGAACGCGGTGATCACCGCGAGGTAGACGACGCAGGTGGTGAGCACCCGGAACGCGACGAAAAGCAGGTGCCCAACCAGCACGTCCGCGACGCCCAACGGCGTCGCCAGCATGGCGAAGTAGGTCTTGAACCACTTCCAGCCACCCATCACGGGGTACGACGACTCGAACGACGCGGTTTGCATCGCCGTGGCCGCGAGCAGGCCGGGCGCGATGAACTGCAGGTACGTCTGGCCACCCAGCGCCGATCTTCCCTCACCCGCATCGACGTACGCACCGAGGCCAAGGCCCATCGCGGCGAGGAAGAGCGACGGTACGAGGAAGCTCGAGATGATCGTGCCGCGCCAGGTGCGCTTGTACGAGACCATCCAGTACTCGTACGCACGCAGGGCTCTGTCCCACCGGGCCGACCGCGTTCGGGCTGTCACCATGCGAGGTCCCGGTCAGTCGACGAGCGTACGGCCGGTGAGGCGGAGAAAGACGTCTTCGAGGGTGCTCCGGCGGACCAGAAGGCCCTGCGGTGCCAGGCCGCGCTTGTTCACGGCGTTGGCGGCGGCGTCCCCGTCGTAGGTGTACAGGAGTACACGGTCGGGCAGGACCTCGATCCGGTCGGCGAGGTCGGCGACCTTCTCGGCCGCACTCTCCTGCCCGCCGACCCCGAACCGCAACTCGACCACCTCCCGGGTCGAGTGGGCGCGGATCAGGTCGCCCGGCGAACCCTCGGCGACGATCCGGCCCTTGTCCATGACGACCAGCCGGTCACAGAGCTGCTCGGCCTCGTCCATGTAGTGGGTGGTGAGAACCAGCGTGACCCCGCGCTGCTTCAGCTGGAACAACCGGTCCCACACGAGATGCCGTGCCTGCGGGTCGAGCCCGGTCGTAGGCTCGTCGAGCAGCATGATGTCGGGATCGTTGACGAGGGCTCGGACGATGGTGAGTCGGCGCTTCATCCCACCCGACAGGTCCGCGACCTTGGCGCTCGCCTTCTCCGACAGCTGGGCGAAGTCCAGCAGCTCCGTTGCCTTGTCGGCACACGCCCGCCTGGACATGCCGAAGTAGCGGCCGTAGATCACGAGGTTCTCCCGGACCGTCAGCTCCTCGTCGAGCCAGTCGTCCTGAGGGCACACGCCGAGCCGGGCCCGGATGCGGGAACCGTCGACGACCGGATCCATGTCGAGGATGCGGAGGCTCCCGCCGGAGATCGGCGACACGCAGCCGATCATCCGCATCGTCGAGCTCTTGCCGGCACCGTTCGGCCCGAGGAAGCCGAAGACCTCACCAGCTGACACCTCGACGTCGATCCCGGCAACGGCGACGAACGAGTCGAAACGTTTGTACAGCCCCCGCGCCTCGATGAGCGATCCCACCGCGTCCCTCCCCGGACGTCGCGGCTGCCCGGCCCCTGCCTGCCCTGCCCGACCGGACCACCCTGCAACGACTGTAATCGCGGATCCGGCGGGTGCCAGTCGATGCGACACCGAGATCAACGCGGACGACGGCCAAAAATGATCAACGGTGGCGAATTCGGACAGTGCCAAACGGGTGTCCGAATTCGCCACCGTTGATCATCTTGGCCGGGCGGCTCGAGGAACCTAGTCGGCTGACCAACGGGACAGCTTGCGCGCGACCGTACGAGCCCTGTCCGCGGCCCCGGGCGGCAGGGCGGCGATGGCGCGGAACGCCTGCCGGTGCAGCCACGGCTCCGACGTGACCCGGGCGACGACCCGCCGCGGAATCGCCCGATACGCGATCCCTCTGACGCCGACGATCCGCCCGCCCTGCACGACCGCCGTGCCGATCGGGATCGCGGGCTGCCGTCCGGACGGGTCCGTACGCAGGGACAACGGGTGCCGGCCGGACGGCAGGGTGGTCACGTCATTGAACGCCAGGACCGCCTCCTGCGCCGGTTGGATCCGGCCAGGCAGAGTCCGGGACGACCCGGCCCTGCCGATCACGACCTCGACCTCGCGTGGACCGGTGCCGGGCGCCGCCTGCACGGGTACGGCGAGATGCAGCTGGGCACCGCGCGCCTGCAGCGGACCGATACCGCGCGCGGCGAGCTCGCCGGCGAGGCTCTGGTTGCGTTCGTCGATCTCCAGCGACAGCTGGCCGAGCGGGAGGGTGCGGTGCGGGACGATGATGCGCGACGGGTTGCCGACGACGGCGGGGATCAGCGCGCCGTCCCATCGAGAGCCGCCGTCGATGGTGAGCCTGACCGCCCGTCCGAGGCCGAGTGACCGGATGGCGACCCACATGTCGTAACGGCCCGGCTCCAACGGCGCTCCACCGGCAAGGGTGCGGGGGTCGAACGTCGCCGTACCCGCCAGCACCACCTGGTAGCAGTCCTGGCGCCCCGCGCCGACCGGAACCAACGTGGCCCGCAGTGTCGTCGGCGCGAACCACCACAGGTTGGTGTCGCGGTGGAACACGCGTACTTCTGCGGTCGCGTCCGCGCACGGGTCGCCGGCGTCCCAGGAGTCGATCGTGGACAGACCTGAGACCAACGACGGGTCGACCTCGAACCGCCCGCCCCGCTCCACGATGACCACCGGCGAGCCGTCAGCATGCAGGAGGCCGGCCCGCACGTCGGCGCACAGAGAGCTGTTCTCCCAGCGCAGGTCGTCGACGGTGGCGAAGCCCCGGACGTTCTCGCAGCGCCGGGCAAGCTCCATCAGGCCGTCGAGCCGGTCACGTTCGAGAAGCGCCGCGCGGAGCCGCATGATCGGCGGGAGGCCGGCCACGACCTCGCCACCCGCGAACCTTCCGTCGCTGCCGGCGAAACAGGCGAACGCGAGTTCACGGACGACCCGGAAGCCCTCGTTGCGGTAGCCGTCGGAGTACTGCAACAGCCGCGGCTCGCACAGCCTGCGCATCATCTCGATCCGGAAGAAGCGGCGCAGCAGTCGGTTGCGGAGCTCGCCTGGCTCCGTACCGGCCTTCACCGCGTCGATCACCTCGCGGAGATTGCCGTAGTAACCCCGCATCGACGACCGGGTGCTGCTGCTGTTCCCGCGGTCGTCACGACGGTTCCAGAAATAGCAGGCGTAGTCGCCGACGATCGAGACGGTCTTGGCCCGGAGGTACGCCTGCACCATGAACAGCTGGTCTTCCAGCCGGCGCTTCCCTTCGGGGAACCGCAGGTCGTTGTCCTGCAGGAACGAACGACGGAACATCTTGTGCGGACTCACGCTCTCGATCAGCGGAGCGTCTTCGATCGTGCAGCGTTCGACGTTGCGGGCGAACACGTGACTCGGCGCGGTCATCGTGCCGGCCACCTTGCCCAGCACGATGTCGCTGGAGTTGCGTGCTCCGATGGCGTACATCCGCTGGAGCGCCTCGGGCGCCATCTCGTCGTCCTGGTCGACGAACTGGACGTACTCGCCGCGTGCCTGGTCGACGCCGACGTTGCGAGGCTTGCCCGGCCAGCCGGAGTTTTCCTGGTGCAGGACTCTCACGTGCGGGTGTTCGGCCGCCAGCTTGTCGAGGCGGGCGGGCGAGGCATCGGTGGAGCCGTCGTCGACGAAGACGATCTCGTACTCCTCCGGCGTGAGGCTCTGGTCGAGCAACGAGTCAACACACCGGTCGAGATAGGGACCCGGGTTGTAAACGGGCACGACGACGCTGACCTTGATCATGAATCCCCCGCAAACCTGTGGTCCGCTCGACTCCTGCGCGTGAGCTTTGGCTTCCCGCTGGGTCCCCTACTCAAACCGGTCAGGGGGCACAGTCAGTGGCAACTGGGAACAAGGAGTTATCGAGCCGTTAAACGACCAAGTCCGAAGCGCGCGGAATGTCCCAGAAATGAAGGTCTGGCGGGGCAGGTCAGGTGTCGCGGGCGCTGGTGCTGCTGGTGGTGAGGTCGTCCGCCGCCGCGTCCCGGCCTGGCACCTCGGCAGCGTCGGACGGCTCGGCAGCGTCGGACAGCTCGGCAGGGTCGGACAGCTCGGCAGGGTCGGACAGCTCGGCAGGGTCGGACGGCTCAGTCGGATCCTCGGTGTCCGTACCGCCCTCAGTGTCCGTACCGTCCTCGGCGACCATCTCCTCCGCGACGGGCTGAAGGACGGCGCCACGTCGTGGACCTGCCCCGTGTTCACCGGACCACTCCACATCGGCGGCGGCGATCAGCGCGTCGGCGGCGGTGTTCCATCGCTCCTGGGCGGGTGGCTCGTCGGGACCGAGCAGATAGGCCCGCGCCACGTCACGGTCCCGGGCGAGTGGGTCATCGGACAGGATCGTGTCGACGACCTCACCGATGTCGGCGCCCGGATTGAGCAGGTAGGCGGAGCTGGTGCTGGGGAAGGTCGCGCGGAACGTCTCCTCCGAAAGGCCCTTGGGGTTGGCGACGACGCACGGCTTGCCGGTGCTCAGGAAGTCGGACACGACGCTCGACACGTCCGCGATCATGAGATCGGTCTCGTTGTAACACTCGAAGAGGGTGGGCAGGCGGTCCGAGACGACGACCGGGCGTCCGGCGTAGGCCGCCCGGTAGATGGTGTGCCACTCCCCCTGCAGGCGCTCGGCCTCAGCCGGCGGAAGATCGGGATCGGCCAGCTGAGCGGCGATCATGTCCAGGCGGGACTGTTGGTCGGCGGCGACCGCGCCGTGGCGGTCGGCGGCGGCCTCGATCATGGCGCGGATCTCCCGATCGGCCCGCGCGGCCACCGGGTCACGGGTGCCGGTGAGCGGATGCGGCTTGTAGATCAGCCGGACGGGGACGCTCGACTCGAGCAGCCGCCGGACCAGCTCCGGGCCCATCACCGTCAGCGACGTCTGGAAGTGATCGTCGGTCCAGCCTTCCCAGGTGGGCAGGTAGAGCACGGTGAGCGGTCGGCCTGGGCCCGGCGTCGGCACGGGTCCGCTCCGGCGCTCCAGGACGTCGAGCTGGGGTCGGCCGACCTCCACGATGTCCTCGTCGCGTACGCCCACCTTGGCGCGCGCGTAGCGCTCCCTGCCGGCGGAGCCCGCGACCCAGATCTGGTCGTAGACCTTACTGAAGGGGTTGAAGCTCGCCACCTTGTCGCTGTCGCCGTGGCCGATGAAGACGTGCTTGATCCGCGGCTCGCGGAGGAAGTGGATGTTGTTGCCGACGTTGGAGACATAGAGCGCGATCCGCGCGTCGGGCAGGGCGAAGTTCATCAGGTCGACTCCGCGCGGGATGCCCACGATCGGGACAGTGGTGCGGCCGAGGTTGCGCACGGCGTGCCGCTGCCGGACCACCACGACGCACGGCTGCGGCATCCGCTCGAGGGTCTGCAGCCACATGTCGGCCTGGTAGAGCTCGTTCGCGGAGCCGCTGAAGTAGAGCACCACCTCAGGACCGTGGGCGTGCAGGGCGTCGCTCACGCCGTCGAGTAGCCGCTGGCTGTGAGGACGCCGGCCCAGCAGGACGAGCTGGCGCACCAGGAGAAGGCTCGCGACCGCGACCGTGCCGGTGTAGAAACCGACCATGAGTCCGAACGACCAGAAGGCGTTGGTGTAGACGCTCACCGCGCCCGCGATCATCGGAAGCAGGCCCAGAGCCATCAACCGCAGGGCAGCGTCGTCGGTGAGCAGCTTCGGTAGCTCAACCGGACGCAGGTCCTCCGCCATCTCGATGCCGCGCACTTCCACGGGAGGGAGGGTCCGGCGGCTGACCAGGGTCAGCAGTCCGAGATAGCCGATCCGGCAGACCGGGATGGCGAGTGCCACGACGGTGATCGCGAGAAGCTCGGCCCGGTTCATGTCGCGGTTGGCGTCGGTGATGGCCACCAGGAGCAGGAACAGGAAGATCTGGGCGAACGCCCGGTGGGAGATCCCGATCTGGGCCCGACGCAGGAGCAGGACCACCGGGCGGTACCGGCGTTCGACCAGCACGTCGACGGCCGACGCGACCAGCAGCACCAGCGCGAACAGCAGCGGCCGGGCCAGGACAGCAGTCACGACCAGGCCGGCATAGCTCGCGATCAGGGCAGCCAGTGCGGCGATCAGGGCCCCTCGTGGAGCGAGCACGTGCAACACGGTGGAATCGTCTCCCGGATGTCGTCGACGGCGGTGGAAGCCATGCCGGTGTCGTGGCGCGGACCCTACTCCGACCCTGGCGTCAGGTCAGGCATCGGTCCTTTGCCGTCACAGCCTGGCGCATGCGTTCGAGAGCCGGTGGTTCAGGGGGGCCGAGGAGCTGCTCGCGCAACGCGGCACGCTCGTCGACGGCCGGATCGGCGCTGCCCCGCCCGGCGGCGAGCAGGCTGGCCAACCCGTGCCCGTCGGGGTCGACGAGGTAGCCCCCACGGCTCGAAGGGTAGCGCCCGACGAACTCCGCGCCAGAGAGGCCCGCAGGGTTGGTGACGGCGTAGGGGCGTCCGCTGGCCAGGAAGTCGGTGATGAGGCTCGAGACGTCGCTCAGGAGAACGTCGGCAGCGGCGAAGCATGCCTGGACGCTGAAGTGGGGACCCGGCGCCACCACGTGGCCGCGGTGTACCGGCTCGGGGGTGCTTTCCGGTGCGTCCGCTGCGTACGGCAGGGCGGGCGTGTACGGCGCGAGCTGTTTGGCGGCCCACACATCGAGGGCCGCCAGCTGTTCGGCGCGGGAGGTGAGCACCGGCGAGCGGGCCACCTCCAGGTCGTCGCGTGCATGGGCGTACGCCTCCGCGGGAGCGACGGGCGCCGGCACCTCCTGCGCCCCCAGGAGGTCGAGGATCTCCCGATGGGCGCGTACGACGGCCGGGTCGCGGGTCCCAGCGAGCGGATGGGGCCGGTAGATGACGCGGACGTCGGGCTCGGCGAGGAGCAGCCGGACGAGAGTGACTCCGCACGGGCCGAGCGAGCTCTGGTGCGGCTCGTCGCCGTAGCCCTCCCAGGTCGGTGCGTAGACCACGGTCAGCTGCTCGGGCTGCACCTCCCGATGAGTGGTGACGAGGGCGTCGAGCTGCGGGCGTCCGATGTCGAGGACCCGGGAGTCGTCGATGTCCAGGCCGGCGGTGCGGAACCGTTCCCTGGCGCCGGGACCCGCCACCCAGATCTCGTCGTACGCCTTGAGGAACGGGTTGGTCGTCACCGCCTTGTCGCTGTCGCCGTGTCCGATGAAGACATGGCGGACCCCCTTGCGCCGCAACAGGTGCAGGTTGTTCGCGGAGTGGGCGACGTACATCGCCACGCGTAGCTGCGGTAGCGGCTGGCCCATCAGCACCGTTCCGTGCTCGATGCAGAGCACGGGTATCCGGGTGGGGCCGAGCGCCCGCAGGCTCTCCCGGTCACGGAGGATCAGCAGAGCCGGGACGTCCAGGCGCTCGAGGGTCTCCACCCACATCTCGAGTTGGTAGAGGGTCTGCGGAGCTCCGCCGAAGTAGAGCGCCACCTCCGGGGCAACCTTGTCCAGCGCCCGGTTGACCGCCGCCTCCAGCCGCGGTTTCGTCACCCGCCGCATGGCGAGCGCCGAAAACCCCAGGAGTCCGGCCGCCACCGCGACGAGGGTGACCGCCAGCACCACGCCGACGAGGAGCAGCGGGTACGCACCGGAAAGCAGGCCGAGCGCGGCTCCGGCCGCGAGCAGGACGTCGGGGCAGCCCAGCGACAGCGGAAGGTACTGCCCGACCACGGGGTGCGGAGCGCTCGGGATCTCGACCGGGGCGAGCGACAGCCCGCGGGTCACGACCGGCATCTTGCGCTGGCGGTGGACGAGCTCGGACAACGCCATGCCGGCCGCCCGCAGCGTCACCACTGCCAACACGCCCGCGACCGCCGTCACGAACCAGCCGGACGGCGAGTCGGACCGGGCCAGGAGGACGACCACGGACAACCCGTAGAGCAGGCCCCGCCACGGCGCGCCCGCGCCGACCCGACCGGCGGCCCAGGCGAGGAACGGTGCCCGCCACCCGACCGCGACCTCCAACGCCGTGACCAGCAGAGCGGCCGGAAGAAAGACGACCGGCAAGGGCACCAGGGCGGCCGCGACGAGGAGCGCGTACGCGGCGGCGAGTCCGGCGGCCAGCCCGATGCCGGTCCGGTCGAGCC
Source organism: Actinopolymorpha sp. B17G11 (assembly GCF_040196095.1). Taxonomy (NCBI): domain Bacteria; kingdom Bacillati; phylum Actinomycetota; class Actinomycetes; order Propionibacteriales; family Actinopolymorphaceae; genus Actinopolymorpha; species Actinopolymorpha sp. B17G11. The sequence goes on along the minus strand of NZ_JBEFTW010000002.1, from coordinate 211,699 downwards.
TCGGCGAGGGGACTCGTTCGGTGACCTGGATGGTCTGCACGGTTAGCCGACCGATCCAGTCATCCGCGGTAGTCGGCGGCGCCGAGGGTGTCGTCGCCCGCGGCCGCGTCTTCCACGTGGTCGAGGGCGTCGGTGATCGGCTGGGTCGGGTCGCTGTCGCCGTGCTCGCCCGGCGGCGTCGTGACCGGACCAGGTACGGGTTCGAGGCGTACGTCGACGACGTGGCCGGTCTGCTCGGACAGCAGGACGTCGAGGGAGGCGAGGCCCACGTCGCGGGCCGGGAGCAGCGTGCCCGGCGGCTCCTCGCCGAACGCCCGGGTGCGCATCGGCGTCTGGGTGCGTTCGGGATTGACGCAGTTGACCCGGATCCCGTCCGCTGCCCATTCGTCGGCGAGCGCCTGGGTGAGGTTGACGACCGCCGCCTTCGTCGAGGAGTACAGGCTGTAGCCCGCCCGCCCGCGGGTGTACGAGCTCGACGTGAAGAGCAGCAGGTGACCACTGGACTCGGCGAGGTAGCGGTGCGCCGCCCGGGCGACGTAGACCGGCCCGAGCAGGTTGACCTGCAGGCTGTCGGTGATGACGTCGTCGGGGCAGTCGGCGAGGGCGGCGGTGTGCAGGACCCCCGCCGTCACCGCCACGAAGTCGATCCGGCCCGTCTCCTCGTACGCCTTCTCCAACGCCGCCCGCACGTGTTCTGGCTCTTCGACATGGGTGCCGGTCGCGGACCTGCTGAAGCTGTAGACGGTGGCGCCGAGTTCCCTGGCCGCCTCACCGATCTCGGCACCGATGCCGTAGCTGCCGCCGAAGACGACGAGGGTCCGCCCTTGCAGGAGTGCGCTCGCCTGGTCGGTCGACAGGGCACTCGGCGGGGTGTGCGAACCCAGCCGGAACAGCTGGTCGGCGAGGAACACGTCGATCGGATAGGTGACCTTCATGTTGCGTTCGGAGCCTTCGACGACCGTGATGGGGACGTCGGGGAGATAGCGCAGCACGACCGTGCAGTTGTCGGTGGGCGTGAACTGTGGATCCTTGGCCGCGAGTTCGTAGGCACGGCGGATGGTCGAGAGCCGGAACGCCTGTGGGGTCTGTCCGCGCTGCAACCGGTCACGCTTGGGGATGTCGGTGATGATGCCGTCGTCCACGACGATGATCGTGTCGGCCGACGGGATCGCCACGTCGACCGCGGCGAAGGTGTCGAGGGCCGTCACGCAGTCGGCGATGATGCGGTGGTCGAGCAGCGGGCGTACCGCGTCGTGGAACAGCATCTTGGCCTCGCCGTCCCCCGCGGCGGCGATCGCGAGCCGGCTCGTCTCGTCGCGACTCGAACCGCCGTCGAGGATCCGGGTGACCTTGCGGAATCCCGCGTTACGGACGATCTTCTCGGCGTCCTCGGTCCAGCCGGGCAGCATCAGGACGAAGATCTCGTCGACGTCGGGTGAGGTCTCGAACACCTCCAGCGTGTGTTCGAGCAGGGGCTTTCCGGCCACCTTGAGCAGCTGCTTGGGCAGCCGGAGGCCCACCCGCTCGCCGGAGCCGCCGGCCAGGACCACGGCGATGCTGCGCAGCGCGGACGCGGGTCTCTCGCTCCCGGCGCCGGGTGTCGGGTCGGGCCTCGTCTGGGGCACGGTTCTCGTCACTTCCCTTCGTCGGTGTGCGTGCGATCCCAGGGATGGTAGTTGCCCACCCTGTGGGCGCTGTCACCTGCCGGACGCCGCCGGTGCCCGGTTTGTCGCGCTCGTCCACTCACGAGGTGTTGGTCTGAACTGCGGGACGCTCGGCGATGACGGTCCAGGCCTTCGGGTTGTAGGAGTGCTCGGCACCATAGTCGGCCGCGAGGAATGTCGGTATATGTATCGCTCTGACTGTCGGAAACTTCACCTTCAGCAGTTCCTGGATCCTCCCCGCACTGAGCTCGTTCCAGTGGTAGGAGTCCTTCGGCCGGACGATGTGGTCAGGCTTGTCGACCATGATGAAGAACGCGATGACGACGCCTTTCCGCGCGATCCGGATGGCCTCGTTCATCGCCTTGTGCATCGCGGGCAGCGAGAGGTGCTCGAAGATGTCGAAGGCGAGAACGTAGTCAACGCTGTCATCGGCATACGGCAAATCGAGGATGCTCCCGAGTTCGAACCGCACCGTTGCGCCGCGGACGGGGAAACGCTGGCGGGCGTTGCGGATGTTGTCCTCGTTGAGGTCGACGCCGGTGTAGTCGAGGAACCGCGCGATGCCGTAGGCGTCGAGGAAACGGTAGTCGTTGGCCGATCCGCAGGCGAACTCCAGGACCCGGAGGGTGTCTGCCTCCCGGCCGGCGAGCGCCTTCGACCATTTCCTTTCGTAGGTGCCCTCCCGGTCGGCGATGACCGCGCAGACCTTCTTGACGGCGGCCCGCTTCTCCGGATCGGTGTACTGGGACATCGCGACGCCGAGCTCCCCGGCGCGGCGCCGGAGGGCGGCATTGGCGTCCACGCAGAACTCGAGTTCCTCGCGCATCATCGGCTCGAACTCCGAGCCGAACAGCTCGGTGAGAAGGAAGTGCCGCGCGAGAATGCTCTGCGCGTTGATCCGCGGATTCTGATATCCGCTGACGAGATAGTCATCGAGTGTCTCGGCGGGGAGCTTCGCCCAGCTGCGCCTGAGTTTCGCCGCCTCTGTCTGCCAGCGTCCACCGGCCAGGATGTCCCTCACCTGACGCCGCAGCGTACGCAGGGCGGGACGGGCCCATCCGGGAACCCACCGCAACCAACGGGACCGCACAACCGCCTTGTCCGCAACGCCCATGCCGCACCCTTCAGTCGGGTGATCGCGGAGTTCCCCGAGACATCCGATGATCAGAAGATGCTGTGACGGCGCTCCCGTCTTGAGGAAAAACACGGAATCTTACTCGACCGACGACCGGTTTGGGGAGATCCCTGACCCCACCGACGGCAGACGTCCGCCGTCGCAGGCCGTGACCGGAAAGGGCGGCGTCGCCAGCCGCTCGGTAGGGTCTAGGGCCATGAAGACGTTGAGCATCGAAGGAGCCTGGGTGACCGAACCGCCGGTCTTCCCCGACGACCGAGGCTCGTTCGTCGCGTGGTTCGCCTCCGACGAGTTCCAGCAGGCAGTCGGCCACCAGTTCGCGCTGCGGCAGGCCAACTGCTCAGTGTCACGACGCGGTGTCCTGCGTGGCATTCACTACGCCGACGTTCCTCCCGGCCAGGCGAAGTTCATCACCTGCGCCCGCGGCGCCCTCCTCGACGTGATCGTGGACCTGCGGGTCGGCTCGCCGACATTCGGGCGCTCGGAGTTCGTCCGGCTCGACGAACAGACCGGGCGAGCCGTCTACCTGTCCGAAGGGCTCGGCCACGGGTTCCTCGCCCTCACCGACGACACGACGGCGATCTACCTGTGTTCGGAGGGCTACGCGCCCGGCCGCGAGCACGGCGTGCACCCCCTCGACCCCGACCTCGCCCTCGCGTGGCCCGACGACATCGAGCCCGTGCTGTCGGAGAAGGACGCCGCCGCTCCGACCCTGGCGCAAGCCGAACTGCAGGGGGCACTCCCGTCGTACGCCGACTGCAAGGCATACCGTTCCTCGCTCACCTGACAGAGCGGGGTCGGCGTACGCGTGAGAAACATGTCTGGTGGGGTAAGGGAAGGATGATCACGGTCTTGACCGGCCCCACCCGGGTCCAGTCGATCCACGACGCCGGGAAGACGTGGTTCACGAGGCTGACGAAGGAGTTCCCATGACCGGGCTGGCATCAAAGCCCACCGACCGGTCACCGGCAGAGACGCCGGTGGAGTCGCCAGTAGAGACGCCGGATCCTGCAGACGTGAGCACGCAGGGATCCGGGGTGAAGGTCAGCGTCATCGTGCCGGTCTACAACCCAGGCCCCTATCTCGAGGACTGCATCAACTCGCTCCTGCGCCAGAGCCTGCCCTCGACCGAGTTCGAAGCGATCTTCGTCGACGACGGTTCGACCGACGACAGCCCTGCACGGCTCGACGCCCTTTCCGCCGCCCACCCCCACCTCCGGGTCATCCACCAGCAGAACTCCGGCTGGTCGGGCAAGCCGCGCAACGTCGGGATCGCCCACGCGCGGGGGGAGTACGTCTTCTTCGTCGACAACGACGACTGGCTGGGCGACGAGGCACTGGAACGTATGTACGCCTTCGCGAAGGAGAACGGCTCCGACGTCGTCGTGGGGAAGATGGCGGGCAAGGGACGCGGAGTTCCGCGGGAGCTGTTCCGCAAGACCTACCCCCACGCGACACTGTCCGACGCGCCGCTCATCGACAGCCTTACGCCACACAAGATGTTCCGCAAGGAGTTCCTCGACGAGCACGGTTTGCGCTTTCCCGAGGGGCGACGCCGGCTGGAGGACCACGTCTTCGTCACCGCCGCGTACTTCGCGGCGCGCACCGTGTCGGTGCTGAGCGACTACGTCTGCTACTACCACGTACGCCGTGACGACGCCTCCAACGCCGGTTTCCAGCGCCTCGAACACAAGGGATACTTCGCCAATCTCCGCGAGGCCCTCGACATCGTGGAGGCCAACACCGAACCAGGTCCGCTGCGCGACCGGCTCTACCGCCGGTGGTTCCGCCAGGAAATGCTCGAGCGACTCCGCGGCCGCCGCCTTCTGCACGCACCCGACGAGGACCGCAGGGCGCTCCTGGAGGAGGTCCGGCTGGTCTGCAGTGAAAGGTTCGGACCGGGCGTCGCCGCAGGCCTTCCCGCCGCACAGCGGATCATCGGCAGCCTCGCCATGGCCGGTCGTCTCGATGCCCTGGTCCAGCTCGCCGAGTGGGAGGAGCGGATCCGTACCCACGCCAGACTCGACGACCTGGGCTGGCACGGTGGCGCGCTGCGCCTCGCCGTCACCGCGGAGCTCCGTGCCAACAGCGCACCGATGACGTTCACGCACCGTGGAGACCGCGACCTTCTCCTCCCTCCGCTTCCTGCCGAGGCGCTGCAGGGCCTGGCCGAGGACGACCTCGACACCACGGACCGCCTGCCCCATGCGCGGCTCGACGTCATCCTCCGGGCCCGCGGCAACGCCGCCGAGTTCTTCGTTCCGGTGGCGTACTCCGGTGTCCGCAAGGCGGTCGACGAGTCGGCGACCGCGGCCGCCGCCGGACCGTCCAGTGGAGAGTTGGACGAGCAGTTCCGGCTGATCCTGCAGGGCGAGGCTGAAATCGACGTCTCGACCGTCGCCGGTTCCGGCGCCCTGGCCAGCGGTGTCTGGGACGTCACCGTCCGGCTCTCCGGCTTTGGCTGGACGAAGGACACCCGGCTGGGTGCGGTCAGAGCCACCAAGGCGGCCGAGAACTGCGTACCCGCGATCCTCGGCGACCCGCCCCGGATCATCACGCCCCACTGGACGAACCACGCCAACCTGTCCCTCGCCGTAGGCGACCACGCCATCACGCCTGGCCTGGAGCTCATCAGGAAAACCAGACCAGTCGTGGCGGGGACACCTCCGGAGGCCACTCTCACCATTCCCTTGCGTGCCGTCGTCGCGGAGCCACGTTCCGGCGCGGCGATCCGGCTGGTCCACGACGGCTCGGGCAAGGTCGCGGAGCTCAACGCCGAGCTCGCGCCCGCGGTCACCGACGGGACCGCCCACTCGGAGCTGTGCGCCCCGCTCATCGAGCGGCTGGATCCCGGCCGTTACTCCGTGGCCGTTCGGCTCTTCCGCCCCGGCGCGAGCACAGCGTCGCGGGGAACGAAGAAAAAGAAGGCAAAGAATCGCGTGGCCGACGCCGACGGGCTCATCAGTCTCCCAGCCACGCTCACCGTGCCCACCAGGTCCCGCCCTCCGGTCGTCGACGTCCTGACACAGTCCGGACCGGATGAGACGTTCGACGCGACCGCCGCGGCGCCGCCACCGGTGAGAGACCGGCTCGCGCGGAGAGGGCGTCGTCTGGCCCGGCGGATCCGCCGCCGCCTCGTCCGCCAGCCTGTCCGCCAGCGCTGAACGAAGCGCCCCTACCTAGCGGAGCTTCTTCACCAACCGCGGAGCACCAGGTAGCCGGCGCAGGAACGGCGCACGCTTCGCCACCTTGCCGAACAGGTCATTCGGCCGCTGCGACACACGTCTCGACGGCCTCGTGGCGCCCGCCTGCTTCGTCGCCGTGGCCGCATGCTGCGCGGTTGACCCGGCGCCGTTCTGGCTCTGGGTGCCCGAGGCCTTCGCGGCGGCCTTCTGGCGGATGGCGGCGACCATCCGCTGCTCGCCGACCGACGCGGACTGGTCGACCTCACAGTCGCGGCCGGCGGCCGGGTCGGGTAGCCAGTCGGAGAGCTGGGGACGCGACAGGTCGGCGAGATCGTGGTCGATCCCGGCAAGCAGCTGCTCGCGGCCGTACGACGGGTCGCCGGCGTCGCGCGCGGCGACCAGCGCGGACCAGAACGGCGCCGACAGCAGCGCCTCCGGCGTCATCGCGCAGCTCCGTTCGACGATCTCGGGCGGGATCTGCTGGGGGTCCTTGAGCAGGAACGTGTCCATGATCTCGTCGTAGTTGTCCGCGAGCACCGTGTTCGTGGGGTCGAGGCCCAGCACCACCATCACTCCGGTCGGCCTCGTGTCCATCACGGCCAGCCGGAGGTCAGGCCGGTAACGCTGCAGCACCGGGATCATCTTGTAGACGTCACCCGTCCATGCGCCGGTGTGGCGGTTGCGCGCCGCCTCGTCGACGTTGCGCGGCAGCTGGTCGTCGAAGACCACGACACTCGACCAGTCGGCGTACTTCTCGGTGTTGATGAAGTCACGCAGGACGTACTCGAACAGGTGCATGCCGTCGATGAACGCCAGGTCGACCTTGGCCTCTCCCAGGTGCTCGAGCGGTTTCTCGCGGGCGAAGAAGTCGTCACTGGTCTCCCGGACCATGTGGAGGTCACACCGGAGTTCCTTCACCACCTTGAAGGCGGGGTCGACGGCGACCGTGGGAACGCGGGACAGAGTGAGACTCCGGCCGTCGTTGATGCCGATCTCGAAATACGTACGCGGCTGGTAGACCGCGTGCAGATTGCGCAGGAACCCGTGGCGGTGCACTTGCTCTCTCCTCGCCCACTCGACGACTCACACGATAGGGGGACAGAGCCGGCGTCTTGGATCGACTCGCCCGCCGTGTTTCACACGATCGTCGCGAAGGCTGACCGCAGAGCGGCCCTCCAGTGCCTGAGTGGGTTGACACCCAGTTCGGCCCACCTGGCGTGCCCGAGCACGCTGTAGGCAGGTCGAGGCGCCGGGCGCGGGAACTTGTCGGTCGTCGTGGGGTGCACCCGCGCCGGATCAGATCCGAGCAGCTCGAACACGTCCTTGGCAAGATCGCACCAGGTTGCTTCCCCTGAGCTGGTGGCGTGAAACACGCCCGTCGCCTCCGGGTTGGCGCCGACGAGCACCAGCCGCTCGGCGACGTCGGCGGTCCAGGTGGGCTGACCCCGCTGGTCGGCTACGACGTCGAGGGTGTCGCGTTGGCCCTCGAGCTTCGCCATGGTGCGGACGAAGTGTGAACCGTGCGCGCCGTAGAGCCATGCCGTGCGGACGACGACACCGCTGTCGGGGAGGGTTTCGAACACGGCCTGTTCGCCGACCAGCTTCGTCCGGCCGTACGCCGTGCGCGGGTCGGGCTTGGCGTCTTCGGCGTACGGCTCCGTCGCGTCCCCTGCGAACACGTAGTCGGTGGAGACGTGCACCAGCCGGGCGTCGGTCGCGGCGGCGGCCTCGGCGAGTACCCGCGGGCCGATGCCGTTGACCAGCAGGGCGGCACCCTCGTGCGCCTCCGCGTCGTCCACCGCCGCCCAGGCTGCGCAGTTGACGACGACCTGCGGACGGTGCGCGGCGAACGCCGAGCGGACTGCCGCGGGGTCGGTGATGTCGAGGTCCCTCCGGGCGAGAGCGGTGACCTCTTCGCCGTCGGCCCGGAGCCGGGCGACGACGTCCTGGCCGAGCATTCCCGCGGCACCGGTGACGAGCCAGCGCATCACGGCGTCCGCTCCTGCTTCAGGCCCTCCCACCAGGTGCGGTTGTCGCGGTACCACGCGACTGTCTCGGCGAGGCCGGTGTCGAAGTCGTGGCGCGGGCTGTAGCCCACCTCGTCCCGCAGCTTCGTCCAGTCGACGGAGTAACGCCGGTCGTGACCCTTGCGGTCCTCGACGTACTCCACACTGTCCCAGCTCGCGCCGCAGGCCTTGAGCAGACGTTCGGTGAGCTCGCGGTTGGTGATCTCGGTACCGCCGCCGATGTTGTAGATCTCGCCGGCCCTGCCCTTCTCGAGGACCAGCGCGAGTCCCTGGCAGTGGTCGTCGACGTGCAGCCAGTCGCGGACGTTGAGCCCGTCGCCGTAGAGCGGCACCTTCTGGCCGTCGAGCAGGTTGGTGATGAACAGCGGGATGACCTTCTCCGGGAACTGGTACGGCCCGTAGTTGTTCGAGCACCTGGTCACCCGGACGTCGAGCCCGTGGGTGCGGTGGTAGGACAGCGCGATCAGGTCGCTCGACGCCTTCGAGGCGGAGTACGGCGAGTTGGGGGCCAACGGATCGGTCTCCGGCCACGAGCCTTCGGGGATCGAGCCGTAGACCTCGTCGGTCGACACGTGGACGAACGGACCGACGCCGTGCCGGAGCGCGGCGTCCAGCAAGGTGTGTGTGCCCACGACATTGGTGATTACGAAGTCCGCGGAGCCCTCGATCGACCGGTCGACATGGGACTCCGCGGCGAAGTGGACGACCGCGTCGTGCTCGGCCATTACCGAGTCCACGAGGGCGGCGTCGGTGATGTCACCCTCGACGAACGCGAATCCCGTCCGGTCACGCACCGGGTCGAGGTTGGCCGGGTTGCCGGCGTAGGTGAGCTTGTCGAGCACCGTGACGTGCGCACCGGCGAGAGGCGGGAACCCGCCGGTGAGCAACGTACGGACGAAGTGCGAGCCGATGAAGCCGGCACCGCCGGTGAGCAGGATGCGCGGAGTCGTGTCAGTGGACGCAGGCACGGAGGAATTCCCTTGGGACGGCAACGGTCAGGAGCTGATCTGGATTCTGCTGTGGTCGCCGAGCACCAGGCGGTGCGCCTTCGGCACCCTGGGCGCGGGCGTCACCTGCACATGGTGGCCGATGAGCGACGCCTCGATCCGGCGTACACCCTCGACGGAGGTGTCGTGCTCGACGATGGAGAACTCGATCTCGGAGTCGACGATCCGGCAGTCGTGCTCGACCGAGGTGAACGGCCCGACGTAGGAGTCGGCCACCGTGGTGCCCCTGCCGATGATCGCCGGCCCGACGATGCGTGACGCCGTGACCGTCGCGCCGGCTTCGATGACGACCCGGCCGATGATCTCGCTCACGTCGTCGACGGTGCCCTCGACCTTGGGCTCGAGCGTTTCCAGGATCGTGCGGTTGACCTCGAGCATGTCGGCGACGTTCCCGGTGTCCTTCCAGTAGCCGGAGATCACCGTGGAACGCAGGTCCATGCCCTGGTCGATCAACCACTGGATGGCGTGGGTGATCTCGAGTTCGTTGCGCCAGGACGGCTTGATCTTGCGTACGGCCTCGTGGATGGCCGGTGTGAACATGTAGACACCGACCAGCGCGAGGTCGCTCTTGGGCTGCTTCGGCTTCTCCTCGAGGCCGACCACCTTGCCGTAGGCGTCGAGCTCCGCGACGCCGAGCTGGGTGGGATCGGGCACCTGGGTGAGCAGGATCTGGGCCGCCGGCTGCTCCCTTCGGAACTCGTCGACCAGCGCCTTGATGCCGCCGACGATGAAGTTGTCGCCGAGGTACATCACGAAGTCCTCGTCACCGAGGAAGTCGCGGGCGATGAGGACGGCGTGGGCGAGCCCGCGTGGTGCGTCCTGCGGGATGAAGGTCACGTCCAGCCCGAACTGGCTGCCGTCGCCCACCGCCTCCTTGATCTCCTCGGCGGCGGAGTCGACCCCGACCACGATGCCGACCTCGGTGATGCCGGTCTCGGCGATCGCCTCCAGGCCGTAGAACAGGACAGGCTTGTTGGCCACTGGCACCAGCTGCTTGGCCGACGTGTGCGTCAGTGGCCGCAGCCGGGTACCAGCGCCCCCGGAGAGCACCAGTGCGCGCATGGTCGGACACCTTAGCCGCTCGACCTGATCGACCTGACCACTCCGTCGCCCGGGCGGGTCGGGGATCGCCTCGCCCGGGCCCGGACCCGCCCACAACGATCCCGGACCAGGCTGACGCCCGGGAACGGCGGGTCCGTTTACGCCGTCGAATTCGATCGGGCAACCTACGGGTAGCGGTCGCACGTCACCAGTCCACGACCGCCCGACGGCGAAGGGAGCCGCCGCGTGCGGAACGACGACGAGGAGGCGTTCGATGCGTTCGTCCGGGCCCGAATGCCCGAGTTGTTGAGGTTTGGCCACATGTTGACGGGGAGTCCCGACGCCGCGGGGGACCTTGTCCAGGACGCACTCGAGCGGACCCTTGCCGCCTGGCATCGGGTACGCAACCGCGACGACCCCGAAGGCTACGTACGCCGAACGATGGTCAACCGGAACGTGAGCATCTGGCGCCGCCGACGGAGGGAACAGCTGGTCGACGACGTACCCGACCGCGGCCACCACGACGATCCGCAGCTTCCGGACCCCGAACTCCAGCGCGCGCTCGCGGCGCTCCCCCGCAAGCAACGCGCCGTCATCGTGCTCCGGTTCGCCGAAGACCTGTCCGAACGCCGGGTCGCCGAGATCCTCGGCTGCTCGGTCGGAACGGTGAAGAGCCAGACGTTCAAGGCGCTCGCGAAGCTGCGTGCGCGCCTGCCGGAGCAGGGACTTGACCAGCCGCCCCGGCGCGAGGTGCCGCCAGCCGTCGTCAGAGAGTCAACCGCCAAAGAGGCGACCGCACCCGCCTCGGGTCCGACCGCCCGCGGAGGCGACCAGGAGGACACGCCATGGACCCGCTAGAGCACCGCCTCCGAGAAGGACTGCGGGGCGACCGGTGGGGGCTCTCCCCTGACGTGGACGTCCTCGACCGCGTCCACGCCGGCGCGGCCCGGAGGCGCAAGCGGCGCAAGGCCGTCATGGCGGCCGGTGCCGTCACCGCGGTGATCGCCGCATTCGGCGGGATCGGCTACGTCGCGACCGGCGGCGGGCCCACGATCATGGTCGCCGACGGGGCCAGCAGCGGGGCCGGCGCGCCGGCGGAAAAGAGCGCCCCCGACGCCACGGACATGGACTCCGACGACCGAGGAGCGGAATCGGCGCCCGGCAGGGACGGCGACTCCGATCGGAGGCGGGAAGAACGCGCCGACCAGTCGCCCGGGTCGGAGCCGGAGCAGCCGAACGTGCTCTCGGAGATCGCCCCGGTTCCCGGCGACTTCTCGCCCGTCTCGATCACCGCGACCGGACCCGAGACCTACTGGCTGCTGGGCACCACCGACGGCGATCGCGCCGCCCTCGCGGCGACCCAGGACGGTGGGTCGACGTTCAGCTCGCTGGCGAGCCCTCCGTCCGCTGTCGCGCGTGGAGACAACGAAGTCAGCGCCAGCACGGTGAGTGACGTCCGGTTCGCTGGCGACGGCCGGACCGGCTGGGCGTACGGCGGTGCCCTGTGGGTGACCCGGGACGCGGGTCGTACCTGGGAGCAGGACCGGTCCGTGCCCGGTCTCGTCAAGCGGCTGGAGGTCGGCGGAGGTTCGGCGTACGCGCTGGTCGACAACGGCAGCGGCTGGACCCTGTGGCGGGCCCTTCTCGGCGAGGGCACATGGCAGCAGCTCGGTGTCGAGGCGCAGGCGCCAGAAGACCTCGCCGTGACGGGCCAGCTGGTCGCCGTCACCGACAAGGACGCCGACGGGACGTCGGTCTGGGCGTCGACCGACGACGGTACGACGTTCGAGACGCACCCGACGCCGTGTCACCAGGACCTCGACGCCGGGCGCCTGTCGGCGACGATCGGCTCTCTCTGGCTGAGGTGCGCGACCGGCACCGGCACCACGCTGCACGTCTCGACCGACTCGGGAGCGAGCTGGACCGACGTACCCGCCGGGGAACCGGCGGCACCGGCGACGGCATCGGCGCTCGGCGCCCGCGACGCCGGCCGGGCGATCGTCGCGGTGCCTGGGGAGGCGCGGAACATCGGAACCGATGACACGTCGACGACGCCGGTGCCGGGCCTGGGTAGGCCGGCCTTCGCCGGGTTCACGACCGAGGAGATCGGCTACATCCTCGACCTGGAAGGCCACCTCTTCCGTACCGACGACGGCGGCGCCAGGTGGTCACCGGTCAGCATCAGGTGAGCCTGGTTCGCCAGGAAAGTCTGGCCGGCCAGGGCGACCCCCGGCCGGACCCTGAGGCGGAGGCCGGGTGGCGTACCGGCTCTTCCCGGATGTGCGGCGCGGGTTCGGCGCGGCACCGTGGTCCCATGAAACTTCGCGCGGTCACGCTCGCCGTCTCGATGGCGTACCTCTGGTTGATGATGATCCTGCTGGGCGCGATCGTGCTCGAGACGTTCATGGTCTATCCGAACATCTTCGTCGACCCTCCGGCCTCGCTCGAGACGGCGCTGGAGTTCATGAGGGTCACCGCACCGAACGACTTCTTCCCGCCGCTCGGGTTCCTCTCCTGGATCACCGGTGTCGGGGCCGTGGTCCTGGCGTGGCGGATCAGACCGGCACGCTACTGGGTCGCCTTCAGCGTGCTCATGATCGTGTGCGAGGGACTCTTCTCCATGGCGTTCCACTGGCCGCGCAACGAGATCCTGTTCGTCGAAGGCACCGCGGTGCACTCCGATGCCTTTCTCGTGCAGACCGCGCAGGAGTTCCAGCGGCTGCACTGGTCGAGGCTGGTCTTCAACGCCGCGTCGGCGGTCACGATCTTCGTCGGCTTCCTGAAGGTCTACCGCGACTTCCTCGTCGGCCGATCCGGCGCAAGCCTCCCGACGCCCGCGACGAAACATCCGGTCTGACGGATTCGCCGGCCGATTCGTCCTGATCCGAGACGGCGGCCATCGCCTTTCGCCGGAGGTGTCGGCGGGCTGCGAGACCATGGACGGGTGCCCGAGGCTCCTGACGTACTTTCGCGGTTCTCGACCCCGACCCGAGAATGGTTCCGGTCCTCCTTCGCCGCGCCCACTCCCGCCCAGGTGGGTGCCTGGGACGCGGTGAGCCGAGGCGAGCACAGCCTGGTCGTCGCGCCGACCGGTTCGGGCAAGACCCTCGCGGCGTTCCTCTGGGCACTCGACCGGCTGGCCACCGCCGATCCGCCGGCCGAGCGGCAGCACCGCTGCCGGGTCCTCTACGTCTCGCCGCTGAAGGCCCTCGCCGTCGACATCGAACGCAACCTCCGCGCGCCGCTCGCCGGCATCCGGCACACCGCCCACCGGCTGGGCCTGACCGAGCCGTCGATCGAGGTGGCGCTCCGCTCCGGCGACACGCCCGCCGACGCCCGCCGCAGGTTCGTGCGTACGCCTGCCGACATCCTCATCACGACGCCCGAGTCGCTGTTCCTGCTGCTGACCTCCCAGGCTCGGGAGGCGTTGCGGGGTGTGGAGACGGTGATCCTCGACGAGGTGCACGCCGTCGCCGGGACCAAGCGCGGCGCCCACCTCGCCCTCTGCCTCGAACGCCTGGACGCCCTCGTCGCCGGCCAGCCCGCCGACAGCGACGAACCGCCTCGGCGCCCACCGGTCCAGCGGATCGGTCTCTCGGCGACCGTCCGCCCGGTGGACGAGGTTGCCCGTTTCCTGTGCGGCGCCGCTCCGGTGACGGTGGTCAATCCGGCGTACGACAAGGAGTTCGATCTCCAGGTCGTCGTCCCGGTCGAGGACATGGGCGAGCTGGGAAAGGCGTCCGAACCGCACGCGCTGCGCGCCACCGTCGACGACGGTCCGGACGGTCCGGGCGGGGCGGGCCAGCACATCCGTACCGGCGCGGCCGCCGGGCCGGAGCGCCGGGCATCGATCTGGCCGCACGTCGAGGAGCGGGTCGCCGACCTGGTAGAGGCCCACCGCAGCACGCTGGTCTTCGCCAACTCCCGGCGGCTCGCCGAACGCCTGACGGCACGGCTCAACGAGATCGCCTACGACCGTACGCACGACGAAGCCCTTCCGCACGCCGGCTCCCCGGCCGAGATCATGGCAGAGTCCGGGGCGAGCAAGGGCGCGCCCGATGTCCTCGCCCGCTCCCACCACGGGTCGGTGAGCAAGGAACAACGCGCGCTGATCGAGGACGACCTCAAGTCCGGGCGTCTCCCCTGCGTAGTCGCGACCAGCAGCCTGGAGCTCGGCATCGACATGGGCGCGGTCGACCTGGTGGTGCAGGTGGAGGCACCTCCGTCCGTGGCCAGCGGTCTCCAGCGGGTCGGCCGCGCCGGGCACCAGGTGGGAGCCGTCTCGCGTGGGGTGATCTTTCCCAAGTACCGCGGCGATCTCGTCGCCACCGCCGTCGTCACCGACCGCATGCGGGCGGGCTTGATCGAGGCGACCCGGCTGCCCGCCAACCCGCTCGACGTCCTGGCCCAGCAGATCGTCTCGGCCTGCTCGGTCGACACCTGGGACGTCGACGCCCTCTACGCCTTGGTCCGCCGGGCCGCGAACTTCCAGACACTGCCGCGCTCGGCCTATGACGCGGTGCTCGACATGCTCACGGGGCGCTATCCGTCCGACGAGTTCGCCGAGCTGCGCCCGCGCCTCGTGTGGGACCGGGTGGCCGGCACGCTGACCGCACGGCCGGGAGCGCAGCGGCTCGCGGTCACCAGTGGCGGGACCATCCCTGACCGTGGGCTCTTCGGCGTGTTCCTCGTCGGCGAGAAGGCGTCGCGGGTCGGTGAGCTCGACGAGGAGATGGTGTACGAATCCCGCGTCGGCGACATCTTCACGCTGGGAGCCTCGTCCTGGCGCATCGAGGAGATCAGCCACGACCGGGTGCTCGTCTCGCCCGCACCGGGCCAACCCGGAAGGCTGCCGTTCTGGAAGGGCGACGTGCTCGGCCGGCCGGCGGAGCTCGGCCAGGCGATCGGCGGCTTCGTCCGCGAGCTCGACCGGCTCTCTCCCGACGACGCCCGCGCGCGAGTGCGACAGTCCGGCCTTGACGAGTGGGCGGCCGACAACCTCGTGTCCTACCTGGCCGAGCAGAAGCGGGCGACCCGGCACCTGCCCGACGACCGCACGATCGTGGTCGAGCGGTTCCGCGACGAGCTGGGCGACTGGCGGATCTGTGTCCACACGCCGTTCGGCGGCGGGGTGCACGCACCCTGGGCCCTCGCGATCAACGCCCGGCTGCGCGAACGCTACGGCGTCGACGTCCAAGCCGTGCACGCCGACGACGGGATCGTGCTCCGGATTCCCGACACCGAGGACACCCCGCCGGGGGCCGAGCTCGCGATCTTCGCCCCTGACGAGATCGAACGCCTGGTCACCGACGAGATCGGCGAGTCTGCGCTGTTCGCGTCGAGGTTCCGTGAGTGTGCGGCGCGGGCGCTGTTGCTGCCCCGCCGCGATCCTCGTCGCCGGACCCCGCTGTGGCAGCAGCGTCGCCGGTCGGCCCAGCTGCTCGCGGTTGCCGGCAAGTACGCCTCGTTCCCGATCGTGTTGGAGGCGGTCCGCGAGTGCCTGCAGGACGTCTACGACCTGCCCGGCCTGGTGGAGCTGCTCCGCGGCATCGAGGCCCGGCGGGTCCGGGTGGTCGAGGTCGAGACCAGCGAGCCCTCGCCGTTCGCGAAGTCGCTGACGTTCGGATACATCGCGGCGTTCATGTACGAAGGCGACGCACCGTTGGCCGAGCGCAAGGCGGCAGCGCTGGCACTCGACCGGTCGCTGCTCGCCGAACTGCTCGGGCAGACCGAGTTGCGCGACCTGCTCGACCCGGACGTCATCGTGCGTACGGAGGCCGAACTCCAGCGGCTCGACCCTGACCGCAGGTGCCGCGACATCGAGGGCGTCGCCGACCTGCTCCGCCTGCTCGGCCCGCAGTCCAGTGCGGAGGTCGCCGCTCGGTGCGGCGACCCGGAGCGGTCGGGTCACTGGCTGGCGGAGCTGGAGGGAGCCCGGCGGGTCATCCGGGTGCGTGGACCGGCGCCCGAAGGCCACCCACCGGTCGAGGGTGCGGAACCGGTCGAGCGCTGGGCCGCCATCGAGGACGCCGGCCGACTGCGCGACGCCCTTGGCACGCCCCTGCCGGTGGGGATCCCGGAGGTGTTCACGGAGCCGGTCGCCGATCCGCTGGGTGATCTGGTGGCGCGATACGCGAGAACGCATGGACCGTTCCACGCCGCCGACGTGGCTGGTCGGTTCGGCCTCGGCGTCGCGGTCGTCATGGGCACCCTCCACCGCCTGGCCGGGGAGAACCGGGTGGTCGAAGGCGCCTTCCGTGGTTCGGCTCCAGAGTCCGCCGGTGCGGAATGGTGCGACGTCAATGTCCTGCGTACCCTCCGCCGCCGGTCGCTGGCCGCGCTGCGCAGTGAGGTCGAGCCCGTCGACCCGCCCACGCTCGCAAGGTTCCTCCCGAGCTGGCAACACGTCGGCGGACGCCTCCGCGGCACCGACGGAGTGCTTCGCGTGGTCGAGCAGCTGGCCGGCTGCGCGGTGCCGGCGTCCGCGCTCGAACCGCTGGTCCTCGCCGCCCGGGTGGCCGACTACTCCCCCACCATGCTCGACGAGCTGACCGCGTCGGGTGAAGTGGTGTGGGCGGGTCACGGCACCCTGCCGGGCAGCGACGGTTGGGTTTCCCTGCACCTGGCCGACACGGCGGCTCTCACCTTGCCGGAGGTTGATCCGGACTTCGAACCAGGCCCGCTGCACCGGGCCATCCTCGACGTCCTCGACTCAGGTGGCGGGTTCTTCTTCCGTCATCTGGCTACCGCCGTGAGCACCGCATCGATGGAGGGTGGCGCCGGCTCACAGAACGACGACGCCGCCCTGGTGACCGCCTTGTGGGACCTCGTGTGGGCCGGTCACCTCACCGGCGACACGCTGGCGCCACTTCGGGCGCTGCTCGGCAGCGGCTCGTCGGCGCACAGGTCACGGTCGCGGACACCGCGGGCCCGGTTCGCCGGCGGACGGGCATCCTTTCGCGGGGGCCGGCCTGCCATGCCGAGCCGCACCGGACCGCCGATCGCGGGCGGTCGGTGGTCCCTGCTGCCCGAACGCGATCCGCACCCGACCAGGCGGGCCCACGCGGCCGCCGAGGCACTGCTCGACCGCTACGGCGTCCTCACCCGAGGGGCCGTGGTCGCGGAGCGGGTGCCCGGCGGGTTCGCGAGGGTCTACCAGGTTCTGAAGGCCTTCGAGGAGTCGGGGCGTTGCCGCCGAGGCTATTTCGTCGCCGGGCTCGGAGCTGCCCAGTTCGGTGTGGCCGGAGCGGTCGACCAGCTGCGTGCCGAACCCTCTGGCGCCTCTCCGACGACACTCGTGCTCGCGGCGACCGACCCCGCCAATCCGTACGGCGCCGCTCTTGCCTGGCCCACCCGCCCCGGCCAGGTGACGGAGGAGAAGAGCGGGCACCGTCCCGGCCGGAAGGCCGGCGCGCTCGTCGTCCAGGTCAACGGCGAGCTCGTCCTCTACGTCGAACGCGGCGGGCGCACATTGCTCACCTGGTCCGACGACCCGGCCACCCTGCAACCGGCGGTCGACGCCCTCGCCCTCGCCGTCCGCGACGGCGTGCTCGGCAGGCTCAGCGTCGAACGGGTCGACGGCGAAGCGGTCCTACGCCAGCGGAACCATCCCGAGGGAGTCAGTCCGCTGGCCAGCGCGCTCGAATCGGCCGGGTTCCACACCACCCCACGCGGACTCCGCCTCCGCGGCTGACACCACGCGACGCACGGAGGACGACCGCCGGCGAGCGACGCCGAAGCCAGCGCGGTGCCCGCAGGCAACAGGTCTGCGTGAACGCCCTCTCACCCGGCGTGGAGCGACGGTGCGAGGCTGCCGAGCGTCTGGACCGTCCGGGTCTTCTCCTGCGCGGTACCGACGGGAATCACCAGAATCTCGGTGGCGCCCGCGTCGGCGAACCGGCGCAGACCCCGTTCGACGGCGGTCTCGTCACCGGCGACCACGGCGCCTCCGGGCCCTGCCAACCCCTCCCGGTCGAGCACCGCGCGGTAGCTCGGAAGCTCCCCTGCCCGGCCGAACGTTTCGTTCACCCATCGGCGCGCTCCATCGGGATCGGCGGTGACGCACACGCACACCGATGCCACCACGGCCGGCGAACGTCGTCCTGCGCCCGCGGCCGCCCGCTCCAGCGCGGGCCTGACCATGTCGCCGATCGTCGGGGGTCCCGCCCACGCGGTGATCGTGCCGTCCGCCAACTCGCCCGCGACCCGCAGCATGACCGGGCCGAGCGCGGACACCAGGACCGGGGGCGCGTCGGCGCCCGCCACCCCGATCCCACCTACGGCGGTCCAGCTCTCACCGTGGTACGCCACGGACTCGCCACGCAGCAACGGCGTCAGGGCGGACAGGTACTCCCGCATGTTGCGCCCTGGAGCCGCGAACGACTGGCCGTACTCGTTCTCGATGATCGGTGCGTGGCTCGGCCCTAGGCCGAGGACGAGGCGGTTCCCCGTCGCTGCCTGGACCGTCAGAGCCTGTGCGGCGAGCGCCAGCGGGTGCCGCGGATAGGTCCGGACGATCGCCGTCCCGACCTCGATCTCCCGAACGTGCCGTCCCACCACTGCGAGCAGGGTCAGGGGGTCCCAGCTGCCGACTTCGCCGATCCACGCCCGTGCGTAACCCGCCTCGGCCGCCGCGCTCACCTGCCTGACCACCTCCTCGACAGGTGCCCCGAGTTGTCCCTCGATCCACAGCCCGACCCGCATGCGTACTCCCTCGTTTCCTCATCGTTCTCGCGCCTCACCACCTGACGCCGGCCGGTCCTTCCCCGCACCCGGCGGCCGTCCACGCCTGTCCACCAGCCAACCGGTGGGAAGCTCCGTGACCAAGGCGCGGTTGACCTGTGCAGCGATCAGGAATCGTGATGGCTGCGGGATGACGGGAGGCGGACGTGGAACTCCGGCAGTTGCGGTACTTCGTCGCCGTGGCCGAGGAGCTGCACTTCGGCCGGGCCGCGCAACGGATGCACGTCGTCCAGCCCGCGGTGAGCCAGCAGATCGCCAGGCTAGAACGCGAGTTCGGCCTCCAGCTTCTGGACCGTACGTCGCGGACGGTCCGGCTCACCGATGCCGGTGAGCGGCTCCTCTCCGAGGCTCGCAAGGTCCTCGCGGCCGCCGACCACGCCAAGGCGGTGGCCTCGCAGCTGGCGACGGCTGGCACCCGGTTCCTGCGGATCGGGACCAGCCCGGGGCTGGCCGCCACCCTCGAGTCCGCCCTCGACGCGCTGAGCCGGCTCGCTCCTGGCCTTCGTACCGAGCTGGACTGTCGACCATCTCACGACCAGCTGGCAGCCGTGCGCCGTGGCGAGCTGGACCTCGCGCTCGTCCGCGCGGCACCTGCCGATCCGGACCTGCGGACGATCGAGCTGTGGCAAGAACAGGTGTACGTCGCCGTACCCACCTCCCACCCCGCCGCCGGACAGCCAGCGGTACGGCTCGAGCAGCTCGCCGACCTGCCACTCCGCCTTCCGGAACCGGGGTGTGACCGGCTGCTCGGGGACCTGGTCCTGGGCGCCTGCCGTCGCGCCGGATTCGAGCCGCGCACCGGCCGACCGGTGTCGAGCGTGACCAACGCTCTTGTGGAGATCGGATCCGGAGTCGGCGAATGGACGGCGATCTACGCCGACGCGGAGCGCGGCAGTGCACCCAGAAAGGTGGCGGTCCTGCCGATCGACCCGCCGTTGACCGCACCGGTCGCACTCGTCGTACCGGTGACTCAGACGTCGACCTGCGTGGCCGCTCTGTACGAGGCCTTCCGACCCCATGCCCCTGCCGCCGCGGGCCTGCCAGAACCGAACGGCCAGCCCGAACCGACCGGCCTGCCCGAGCCCGTCGGCGCGGCCGTCGGTTCAGCCCAGGGCGCGGCCGACGGCTAGCTTGCGGGTGTCCGGAGCCAGCAGGCGTTCGGCGTCGGCGCTGAGATCGTCGGGCTTGGTCTGAGACTCACGCTCCGCGGCGACCCGCGCCTGGTAGACCTCCACCTCGTTCCGGATCCGTGCCTTGTCCCATCCGAGAACGTCCGCCACCAGGGTCGCGACCGGCTCGGCGGTCTCGGTACCCCGGTGCGGCACCTCGATGGAGATCCGGGTACGCCTGGCGAGGATGTCGTCGAGGTGGACGGCGGCCTCGTGACTGGCGGCGTACCGCGCTTCGACGCTGAGGTACTCACCCGCGCCGGGCAGGGGTTCGAGCAGGCTCCGGTCCGCTTCGGCGAGGTCCAGCAACTCATCGACCAGCGAGCCGTACCGGTCGAGGAGCCGCTGCATCCGCCAGACCGGCAGCCCGTAGGTGTCGGCGAGCGCGTCGACCTGGTTGACCAGCGCGTGATAGCCCTCGGCGCCCGCCAGCGGAACGTGTTCGGTCACCGATGGCGGGAGGGACTGCCCGAGGTCAGGGCGGGCCGCGTCCACCGCATCCTTCGCCATCACGCGGTAGGTGGTGTACTTGCCGCCCGCGATCGACACCAATCCGGGCAGCGGCCGGGCAACGGCGTGTTCGCGGGAGAGTTGGCTGGTCTGCTCGGACTCCCCTGCCAGCAACGGGCGTAGCCCGGCGTAGACACCCTCGATGTCCTCGCGGGTGAGGGGTACGGCCAGGACCTCGTTGACGTGCGAGAGGAGATAGTCGATGTCGGCGCGACTCGCCGCCGGGTGGGCGAGGTCGAGGGTCCAGTCGGTGTCGGTGGTGCCGATGATCCAGTGGTTGCCCCACGGGATGACGAAGAGCACCGACCTTTCCGTGCGAAGGATGAGGCCCGCCTCGGACGCGATGCGGTCCCGCGCGA
The DNA here is from genome assembly GCF_040196095.1 of Actinopolymorpha sp. B17G11. Lineage (NCBI taxonomy): Bacteria > Bacillati > Actinomycetota > Actinomycetes > Propionibacteriales > Actinopolymorphaceae > Actinopolymorpha > Actinopolymorpha sp. B17G11. Next base: position 190,860 of record NZ_JBEFTW010000002.1, on the reverse strand, counting down.
CGAGCACGTGCACGCCCTTCGACGCCCGGACCTTGAACCGTCCGCGCCCGCCGGTCAGCCGCTGGATGTCGTCGGTCCACACGCCGGTGCAGTTGATGACGACCTTCGCCCGGATCGTCGTGGTGTCGCCGGAGTCGACGTCACGGACCTTCACGCCGACGATCCGGCCACCCTCGAGGAGGAACTCCGTCACCTCCGAGGAGTTTCGTACGACCGCGCCGTAGCGGGCGGCGGTCCGGATCACGGTGAGGGTGTGCCGGGCGTCGTCAGCCTGGGCGTCGTAGTAGCGGATCGCACCGACGAGCGCGTCCTGACGCAGCCCGGGAACGAGCCGGAGCGCTCCGGTGCGGGTGAGGTGCCGGTGCGGTGGGACAGAACGTCCGCGCGCCATCGCGTCGTAGAGCAGCAGCCCTGATCCGACGTAGGGCCGCTCCCACATCCGATGCTTCAGCGGATATATGAACGGCACCGGCTTGACCAGGTGTGGTGCGATCCGGGTGAGCATGAGGTCGCGCTCCCGGAGCGCTTCGGCGACGAGGCCGAAGTTCATCTGCTCGAGGTAGCGCAGGCCGCCGTGGAAGAGCTTGCTGGACCGGCTGGACGTCCCACTGGCGAAGTCGCGCGCCTCGACCAGGGCGGTGTCGAGTCCTCGGGTCACGGCATCGAGCGCGGTGCCGGCACCGGTGACACCACCACCGATGACCAGTACGTCGAAGGTGTGCTGGCCGAGCCGGGACCAGGCGTCCGCACGTTCCTGCGGACCCAGCCTCGCAGAACTCCTCACAACTCTCGCCTCGAATTCGCCCGGTATGTACGTACGTCTCGACGTCCCCAGCAGATGATCAATCTACTAGAAAGGATCGGCATGCGGAGGCGTGGTGAAACGCCGCCCTGGACGGCCATTCGTGAACGGTTCGACAACGCCGCGAATCCTGTGGAGGGCCCACCGATAGGAATCATCGCCCTTACCACAACCTGCCAGGTCGTGACTCTCGAATTTCCGTCAGACCCCATTCGGGAATATGCCGGCCCGCCGGCCGATCCCGCGGAGGCGGGGAGCCCTGGCAACGGCCATTGTCCGGCACGACACAGCGAATTTCGTTCCACACAACGTGATGCGCCGCGGCGAGAAGTCGCTCGACACTTGCCATACACCCTCCCCTGCACCTCGCGCCGCTTCGTACGCTACCTGCAGACTCATCGGCCAGCGGAGTGGGAGTGCACATGACCGAACGCAGTGAGGTCATCGACAAACACAGCACCACGGTCATGGGACCGACGAAGGAGGTCACATGACCGAACGCAGTGAGGTCGCCGACAAGCGCAGCAGCACGTATGTCGCTGCCATCGACCAGGGCACGACGAGCACCAGGTGCATGGTCTTCGACCACTCCGGCCGGGTGGTGAGCGTGCATCAGCTCGAGCACGAGCAGATGTTTCCGCGGGCGGGCTGGGTCGAACACAATGCCGAAGAGATCTGGACCAATACCCGCGAGGTGACCGCGGGCGCACTGGCGCGGGCGGACATCAGTGCCGCCGACATCGCCGCGGTCGGCATCACGAACCAGCGTGAGACGGCCCTCGTCTGGGAGCGCGCGAGCGGCAAACCGGTCTATCCAGCAATCGTCTGGCAGGACACCCGTACCGACCGGATCTGTGAGCGGTTGGGCGCGCTCGGAGGCGGCGCGGATCGCTACAAGGACAGGGTGGGGCTCCCGCTCGCGACGTACTTCTCGGGGCCGAAGGTGACCTGGATCCTCGAGAACGTCGAGGGTGCTCGGGAGAAGGCCGACCGTGGCGAACTGCTCTTCGGCACGATGGACACCTGGTTGCTGTGGAACATGACCGGTGGCCCCGCCGGCGGTCTTCACCTCACCGACGTCACCAACGCGTCCCGCACGATGCTCATGGACCTCGCGACCCTGCGGTGGGATCCCGAGATCGCCGCGGACATGGGCATTCCGCTGTCGATGCTCCCGGAGATCCGGCCGTCGTCACAGGTGTACGCCGAAGTACGCAGGGGCGGTCTGCTCCCCGGCGTACCGATCGCGGGCGACCTCGGCGACCAGCAGGCGGCGACGTTCGGGCAGGTGTGCTTCGACGTGGGTACGGCGAAGAACACCTACGGCACCGGCAACTTCCTGCTCCTCAACACCGGTACCGAGCGGGTCAGGAGCGAGAACGGACTCCTCACGACCGCCTGCTACCAGATCGGCGACGAGCCTTGCGTCTATGCCCTGGAAGGCTCGATCGCGGTCACCGGCGCGCTCGTGCAGTGGCTGCGGGACAACCTGGGATTGATCAGAAGCGCGTCGGAGATCGAGGAGCTGGCACGTTCGGTCGACGACAACGGCGGGGCGTACTTCGTTCCCGCGTTCTCCGGCCTCTTCGCGCCGTACTGGCGGTCGGACGCCCGTGGCGTCCTCGTCGGCCTGACCCGCTATGTCAACAAGGGGCACATCGCCCGTGCGACTCTGGAGGCGACCGCCTATCAGACCCGCGAGGTCGTCGATGCGATGAACGCCGACTCCGGCGTGGACCTCACCGAGCTCAAGGTCGACGGCGGCATGGTCGTGAACGAACTGCTCATGCAGTTCCAGGCCGACATCCTCGACGTGCCGGTGATCCGGCCGCAGGTCGCGGAGACGACGGCGCTGGGAGCCGCGTACGCCGCTGGTCTCGCGGTCGGCTTCTGGTCCAGCCAGGACGACCTGCGTAGCAACTGGCAGGAAGACAGGCGCTGGGCACCCGCGATGGACGCGAAGGTCCGCGAACGCGACTACGCGAGCTGGAAGAAGGCGGTCACCCGCACCTTCGACTGGGTCGCTCCGGAGGGATAGCTCGCCTGGGTCGCTCCGGAGGGATAGCTCGCCTGGTCGGCCAGGCTTGCGTACGCCGGGACGGGTGTTGACGCCTATTCACGGTTCCGCGGGCCTGCTCAGCGTGGTCATTTGCGGCGAGGGCGCTTGGTCTCAGGTCGCCCAAGCCCGCCGGTAGGGGCCGGTGGAGACCGCTTGACAGGCCTGGTCAGCCTTCGTAGCCTCGGCGAACCGTGAATCGTTTCACGGTGAATGGGGGAACCATGCGACGCGCGAAGCTCCCTCGACCTCGTCGCGAGGGTTGGCGTCACCGCGAGAACTCCGCGGCCTGGTTCATGCTTCTCCCCGCGTTCCTTCCCTATGCCGCGTTCGCACTGGTTCCCATCGCCTGGCTCATCTACTACAGCTTCCACCGGTGGAACGGCTTCACCGAGCCGACGTTCGTCGGTCTCGACAACTACGCCCGCGTCGGTCGGGACAGCCAGTGGTGGGAATCGGTCGTCACGACACTGCAGTTCACCGGCGGACGCCTGGTGCTCGAGGTGCCGCTGGCGCTGGCGCTGGCGTACGTCTTCTTCCGCGGCGTGCGTGGTGGCACGATCCTGCGCACGATCTACTTCCTGCCCTACGTCCTCTCCCCCGCGATCATCGGAATCGTCTTCGGGTTCCTCCTGCGCCACATCGGCGGGCCGTTCAACCAGGTCCTGCTGGCGACCTCGCTCGTCGACTCCCCGGTCAACTTCCTCGGCGACGCGACGAACGCCCTGCTCAGCCTCATCGGCGTTGGCGTGTGGGCGCATGTCGGCATCAACATGCTGTTGTTCTTCGCCGGCATGATGACGATCCCGACCGAGCTCACGGAGAGCGCCGCGGTCGAGGGGGCCGGCGAGTGGCAGACGTTCCGGCACATCGTCCTGCCGATGCTCATGCCCGTCGCGCGGATCGTGGTCCTCATCTCCATCATCGGCATCCTGCGGTCGTTCGACCTGGTCAAGACACTCACCGACGGCGGCCCGGCGCGAGCGACCGACGTGATGTTCACCTACATCTACCGGTTCTTCTTCGAACCGACGGCGATCCCGCAGATCGGGTACGCGGCCGCCCTGGGCGTGTCCGCGAGCGTGGTGGTCGGCGTCGTCTCGGTGGCGTACCTGCGTCTGGTCAGGAGGCACGAGGCATGAGCGCGAGGACCGAGGCTCCCGCACGCGAGGAGCAGCAGGTGTCCGCCGGTGCACACCGAGTCCCCGGCCGGCGACCACGACGTACGCCAGCCGGATGGGTGCGGGTGAGCGTCCTCTGGATCCTGCTGACAGTGCTGGCCGCCGGCATGCTCACCCCGCTGGTCTTCGGACTGCTCGCATCGCTGTCACCGCTCGACCAGATCATCTCCACTCGCCCTGGACTCCTTCCGCGCACCTGGGAATGGTCGAACTATCTCGATGCCTGGACACGGTCCAACTTCGCCCGCTACTTCCTCAACAGCGTCCTCGTCACCACGGGTGTCGTCGTCTTCGACACGTTCGCCTCCAGCATGTCCGGCTACGTGCTGGCGCGTAAACGTCTGCCGGGCCAACGGATACTCGAAGCGGTCTACATGGCGACGCTGTTCATCGGCCTCACGACCGCGATGCTCTATCCGCAGTACAAGATCGCCCGCGCGCTCGGCATCGACAACCTGCTGGGCATGACGTTCGTGGAGTACGCCGGAATCATGGTGATCCACGTCTATCTCGTCAAGGCGTTCGTCAGCGGTCTCGGCACGGAGATAGAGGACGCGGCCCGGGTCGACGGTTGCGGCTTCTTCGGCACCTACCGCCGCGTCGCCCTCCCCTTGATGGCACCGATCCTCGTGACCACCATCGTGCTCGGCTTCCAGGCGTCGTGGAACAACTACCAGGTGCCGTTGGCCTTCTCTCTCGCCGCGCCCGACCTGCGCACACTGATCGTCGGAGTCTCGGCACTGCAGTACGACGCGGTGGAAGGAATGGCGGCCTACAACGTCGTGCTCGCCGGTGCCAACATGGCGCTGATCCCGATCGTGGTGGTATTCATCGTCCTGCAGCGCTTCTTCGTCCGCGGCTGGACCGAGGGAGCGGTGAAGGGATGAGCGGGCTTTCGGACCAGGGGGATCGACGGATGAGCGGGCTCCTCGCCGTCGACGGTCTGCCCTACCGCCTACTCGCCGGCTGGGTCGCTCTGCTCCGCGCCAGCGTGGTGTGGCTGCTGCTGTGCCTGCCGGTGGTGACGGCACCCGCGGCCACCGTCGTGTTGGTGCGTACCGTCACGACGATCGCGGACGGAACCTCCACGCCGACCCTCGCCGAGAGCTGGCGGGAGGCCCGCGCCTGCTTCGCTTCGGCCCTGCGCCTCGCCGTCGTCACCGTCGCGGGTTCGGTCGTCACGACGTCTGCGCTATTCGGTCCCTCGCCCGGTGGCAGCTGGGGCGCCGTACTGCCGGTGGTCGTCGTCCCGGTCTCCGTGACCTGGTTGATCGCCGTCCAGTGGAGTTTCCCGCTGCTCGCGGTACGCGGGAACGGCGCGCGTGATGCGCTGCGTTGTTCGTACCTGCGCGCGATCCGGCGGCCCGATCTCGCCGCCCTGTGCGCGGTGGGGACGGCCGCGCTCCTCGTCGTCGGAGTCCTGCTACCGACCACGGTCTGGGTTCCGTACTGGCTCAGCGTTCCGGCGCTGTGGGCCTGGCTCGCCACCGTCACCAGCGGGCGCGCCACTCCACGCCCGGACGCGACCGTCAACGAGTTTTCCCAACGAAGGGAGACAACATGAGATTGCGCAGTGCTGCGGCGCTGACCGCGGCCGGACTCGTCGCGGCCCTCCTGGCCGCCTGCGGAGGTGACGGCGGGTCGACCGGCGACGGGTCCGACGGTGGGGACGTCAAGACCGTCGTGGTGTGGGACCGAGCCGGCGCCGAGGCGAGCGCGCGCCAGGCGTTCTTCAAGAAGTGGAACGCGAAGGAAGGGCGCGAGCTCGGCATCAAGGTGCGGTTCGAACCACAGGCGACCGAGAAGTACGAAGAAATCGTCCGGCTCGGCTTCCAGACAGAACGGTCGCCGGACATCTTCCACGCACCCAGCGCGCAGATGGGTGGCTTCGTCGCGGCGGGCTGGGTGCAGCCATTGGACGGCCTCGTCGACGACAAGTTGCTCGAAGACGCCGATCCCTACCTCCAGGACACCAGCGAGCTCGTGTGGGGCGGGCGGCCGTACGCGATCCCGACGACGACGTTCACCGTACGGCTGGCCATCAACCGTGAGCTCTTCGAGAAGGCGGGGCTCGATCCGGACGACCCGCCGACGACCTTCTCCGAGGTCGAGGAGGCGGCACGGGCCATCACCAAGGCCGGCGGCGGCGATGCATACGGCGTCGGTCTTCCGATGGGCTGGGTCGGCTTCCAGGGATGGACGCTCGACCTGCCGATCCTCTCCGCGTACGGTGACCTGGCGCAGAACGGCCTCTTCAACAAGTCCACGGGGAAATTCGAGTCCGAGAAGTACGCATCGAGCGTCGAACACTTCCGCACCCTGATCAAGGACAAGACCGTCTATCCCGGTGCGGAGACGATGGACTATGACGTCTTCCTCTCGTCGTTCGCCGAGGGCAAGGTGGGCATGGTTCTCACCAGCGGGAGCATCGTCGGCGGACTTCAGCAGCTGGATTCGAAAGTCGACCTCGGCACCGGCCCGATTCCCGTTCCCGACGGCACGACCCCGGTCCGGTCGCCGATGAACGCGGGCTTCCCCGTTGCCATCTCCTCCAGGACCGAGGAACCGGAGGCCGCGGCGACGGTGTTCGGGGTGCTGGTCGGCCCGGAGATGCAGGAGACGCTCGCCAAGAACGGCATCCCGCCACTGAGCGAGGAGGCATGGGACTCACCGGTGGCCAAGGAGAACGCCTCTCTCCAGCTGTTCCGGCCGACAGACAACGACCAGCAGTGGCCGAAGAATCCCGGCTCCGTGCTCAGCCTCGAAGGCAAGGACACCGCGACGACGGTCATCGGGTTGATTCTCGAGCCCGACACCGATGTGGACGCCGGGCTGGCCGAGCTGGCCACGCGGTACCAGAAGGCATGGGAGACCGGAGTCGAGAACGGCGAGATCGAACCCAAGGAGTTCGGCCGCTGACCTCGAGTCCGACCGAGGGCACGGCCCCGGCTTGTTGGAGGTATCTCGCCTTCTTTGGCGAGATACCTCCAACAAGGAAGAGGCGGCTACCAGTGACCGCGGTGGACTACGTGGTCGGAGCTGCGGCGGCCGCGTTTCAGTGACGGTGAAGGCCGGTCCGGCGCCCGATGGCCGAGCGCCACGACACCGATCGGCGTGTGGTCCTCGGGTACGCCGAACTCCTTCCGGAAGGCGGCTGTGCGCTCAGGCGGGATCCCGAAGAAGCAGGCGCCGAGACCCTCGTCGGTGACGGTGAGCAGCATGAGCAGGGCAGCCATGCCGGTGTCGATGTGCCAGTACGGCACCGGCCACCGGGTCTCGTCGCGATCGGTCCAGCCCTTGTCGGTTTCGGCGTACCGGTCGAGGTATGCCCGTTTGCACGACAGCGCCACCACCAGCACGGGCGCCCGTCGCATGCCCTCCGACCACGTGTCCGAGCCGCCGCCCGGCGGTGTCGTCGCGGCCCAGAACCGGTCGATCCCCTCCGGAGTGTCGAGCACGAGGAAGGCCCAACCCTGGCTGAACCCCGCCGACGGCGCGCGGACCGCATTGTCGAGGATCCGCTCGACGGCGGCGGGATCGACCGGCCGGGAGGGATCGAAGTTTCGGACCATCCGGCGCTTGCGTACGACCTCGGAGAACTCCATACCGACCAGCCTGCCCGAGCCACACCCAGCGGTGGTCCCCAGGCCTCGTGTCGCGATCACCCGAGCACACTGGTGCGGTTCGTCACAGCCCGGCACCGGTCGCCAACAGGCCGCGCCGCGCAGTACGGGCATGACGGCGCCGGCACACATCCGCCTGTGGGGAGAATGGCGCATGGCCGAAGGCGTTGGACAGCATGCCCGAAGGTGACACCGTCTGGCTTTCCGGGCGCAGGCTGCATGCTGCCCTGGCCGGGCGTAGGCTCACGGCCGCTGAGCTGCGGGTGCCCCAGCATGCGACCGACGATCTCACCGGCCGCCTGGTACGCGAAGTAGTGTCGCGCGGCAAGCACCTGCTGACCCGGATCGAGCCCGACCTGACCCTCCACACCCATCTCGGCATGGAAGGGACGTGGCAGATCGAACGGGCCGGCGCGCGATGGCCCGGCACTCGCGAGCCGGTGCGGGTGATCCTCGCCAACCAGGCGGCGGTCGCCATCGGGCGACGGCTGGCTCGGGTGGACCTTCTCGCCACCGCCGACGAGGCGACGGTCGTCGGCCATCTGGGGCCGGATCTGCTGGGAGGTGACTGGGACGCCGACGAGGCTGTCCGCAGGCTTCTCGTCGCACCCGACCGTCCGATCGGCGAGGCCCTCCTCGACCAGGGAAACCTCGCCGGCATCGGAAGCCTCTATCGCACCGAACTGCTGTTTCTGCGCGGCGTCCACCCGCTGACACCGGTGCGCGACGCCGGCGACCTGTCGCGGATGGTGCGCCTGGCCAGACAGCTGCTCTGGACCAACCGCGACCATCCCGAGCAGGCGACGACCGGCAACCTACGCCGGGGACACCAGCACTGGGCGTACGGACGCGCCGGCGAACCCTGCCGCCGATGCCGGACACCGATCCGGCGCGGCGAGGTCGGCCCGGCGGGCAAGGAACGCGTGGTCTACTGGTGCCCGTCGTGCCAACCCGCCCGATCGCAAAACAGCGCGGGCCCTACGGAGTAGGTCGAGGGATCCACGGCGGTTCCCGACCAGCGTCAGGCGGCGACCACCACGGCGCGGTGTGCGTTGGCGGCCTCGACGGGGGTGTCGTCGATCTGTCCCGATTCGATCCGGGCCTTGTCGACATGTGCCGGCTCGATCCGGGACTTGTCGATTCGGCGGGTCTCGATCTGGCTCGTCTCGATTCGACGGCCCTCGATTCGCTTGCCCTCGATGAGCTTGGCGTCGATCTGGGACGCTTCGATCCGCTTCGCGGTGACCTTTGTGATCGTCGACGAGGGGACGGTCGCCGGGACCAGCGGGGTCTCGATCTTGTCGATCTCGTCGCTGACCTCGCGGAGCACGTCGGACAGGGGCACCTCGAGAGCGGCACAGATCGCGGCCAGGAGCTCGCTCGAGGCCTCCTTCTGCCCGCGCTCGACCTCGGAGATGTAGCCCAGGCTCACCCGGGCGTCGACGGAGACCTCGCGGAGGGTGAGCCCCTGCCGCAGGCGCTGGCGGCGTAGAACGCCACCCAGCAGGTGACGAACCAGGACCATGGGCGCTCCCCTCTCATCTCCAGGCCGGAAGCCCGAAACCGTCGCAGACGCGGCGCGACCGGACGTGTGCACTTCCCCAAGCTGCACCCACCGTACCCGGGATCGGTTCGCCATGACGACACCGCACCGCCTACGGTCCGCTCAGATGCGTACGCTCATGGCGTAGATCACGACCTTGCGTTGTCGCGCACCACGGTGTCGGCGAGCATCTCCAGCGCGGCCGCGACGGCGGATCCGCGGATCGTGTCCCGATCGCCGGTCAGTTGGTACCGGCGTACGACAGGCCCTCCGGGTCCCACACAGCAAACGTCGACGGTGCCAACAGGCTGCTCGCCATGAGCCTCCGGTCCAGCTACCCCGGTGGTGGCGATGCCGTAGTCGGCGCCAAGTCGGTCCCGCACGCCGACCGCCATCGCCTGCGCCGTGGCCGGATGCACCGGACCGTGCCGCTCCAACACCTCGTCGGGTACGCCGAGCAGGGCCGCCTTCAGGTCGACGGAGTACGCCACCACGCCGCCGCGGAAGACCTTCGACGAGCCCGCCCGGGACGTGAGGGCGGCAGCCACCAGACCACCGGTGAGCGACTCGGCGGTCGCGACCGTGGCACCAACCCTGTCCAGCAGGCCATGACAACGGCCGGCCAGGTCACCGACTGGCGGGGTGCTCAACTCCGCCCACTCTGCCGGAGCCGGAGCGCGCGGATGACGTAGTCCAGGCCGGTGATGACGGTCAGCGCGACGGCGAGCCCCATGGTCAGCTCGGCCAGCAGCCTGGGCAGACCCTCCAGCGGGAGCAGATACAGGCTGATCGCGACCGTCTGCAGCAGAGTTTTCGCCTTACCGCCGGGACTCGCGGAGATGACGCCGTAACGGATCACCCAGAACCGCAGCACCGTGATGCCGAACTCACGGGCCAGCACGAGCGCCGTGATCCACCAGGCGAGCTCGCCGAGTAGCGACAGCCCGACCAGGGCCGCGCCGACCAGAGCCTTGTCGGCGAGTGGGTCCGCGACCTTCCCGAAGTCGGTCACCAGACCGCGACGCCGCGCCAGCTCCCCGTCGAACTTGTCGGTGAGTGCCGCGAACACGAAGACGCCGAAGGCGACATAGCGCAGGGAGGCGTCGCCCGGCTCGGCGCTGGTGAAGAGCAACCAGCAGAAGATGGGTACGAGGGCGATCCGCAGGACAGTGACGGCGTTGGCGACGTTCCACGCGCTCACACGGCGTTCAGACACCTGAGTCACCCGCGATCTCCTCCAGCCGGCACCGAGGCCAGTTCCGCTTCCGGATGACCGTCGTCCGGCGGCAGGGCCGACGCGATCAGGTCAACCCCGTCGGTGTCGACGACGCGGGCACGCACCAGCTCACCTACCGTCGCCGACACCACACCGTCGAGGCGGGTGGTGCCGTCGACCTCGGGTCCCTGGTGGGCGGCACGCCCTTCGACACCACCGTCACCGGCGCTCTCCACGAGCACGTCGACGAGCTCGCCGATCCGGTCCTCCGCCCGTTGCGCGGTGAGCTCCTCGGCCAGCTCGGTCACCCGCTGGACCCTGGACGCGATCTCGTCCTCGTCGAGCTTGCCGGAGTATGTCGCCGCCTCGGTGTTGTCCTCGTCGGAGTAGCCGAAGACCCCCACGACATCCAGCCGCGCCGCCTGGAGGAACTCGCACAGCTCGTCGAAGTCCTCCGCAGTCTCGCCGGGAAAGCCGACGATGACATTGCTGCGGACGCCAGCGGTCGGGTGGGCGGCCCGGATCTGGTCGATCAGCGCGAGGAACCGTGCGGTGTCGCCGAAGCGCCGCATCCGCCGCAGGATCGTGGGGCTGGCGTGCTGGAACGACAGGTCGAAGTACGCTGCCACGCCAGGCGTCGAGGTCATCGCCTCGACCAGTCCGGGCCGCATCTCCGCTGGCTGAAGGTAGGACACCCGGACCCGGGAGATCCCCTCGACGGCGGCGAGCTCAGGCAGCAGGTGGCTCTCGAGGAGGCGGAGGTCGCCGAGGTCCTTGCCGTAGGACGTGGAGTTCTCGCTCACCAGGAAGAGCTCGCGGACGCCTTGCCCAGCGAGCCAGCGGGCTTCGGTGAGGATCTCGGTGGGTGGGCGGGAGAGGAAGGCACCGCGGAACCGAGGGATCGCGCAGAACGTGCACCTTCGGTCGCATCCGGACGCGAGCTTCAGCGGGGCCAACGGGCCGGTGCCGAGGCGGCGGCGGTACACCCGTGGCCCGGCCGCCGGTGCGATGCCGTCGGGCAGGTCCGGTCCCGTGCCGACATCTCCCGTGCCAACGGCTGGCGCCGAATGACCGCGGGTTCCCGAATCACTGTCCGGACGTACGACGGCATGCCCGGGCACGGCGACTCCCCCGGTCGCGGCTCCCCCGGTCGCGGCTCCCCCGGTCGCGGCTCCCCCGGTCGCGGCTCCCCCGCGCGCGGCCGGGGTGAGCGGGAGCAGCTTGCGGCGGTCCCGGGGCGTGTGCGGCACGTGCGAATCGCCGGCGAGAACGCCTCGGAGCCGGCTCGCGATGTCGGGGTAGTCGTCGAAGCTGAGGACCGCGTCGGCCTCGGGCAGCGCCTCGGCAAGCTCCTCGCCGTAGCGCTCGGCGAGGCAGCCGACGGCGACGACGGCCTGCGTACGCCCCGCGTCCTTGAGGTCGGCAGCCGCGAGCAGCTGGTCGACGGAGTCCTTCTTCGCCGCCTCGACGAAGCCGCAGGTGTTCACGACCACCGCGTCGGCGTCCGCGGCGTCGTCGACGAGAGCGAACCCCGCCCCCGCGAGGCGGCCGGCCAGCTCCTCGGAGTCGACCTCGTTGCGGGCGCAGCCGAGAGTCACCATGGCGACGGTGACCGGTGCCACCGTCGTCGGGGTCGTCGTGCCCTCCGCGGTGGAGGTGGCGCCGGGACGAGTCATCGGCGCCCATCTTTCCGTACCACCGCTCGTGCGGCTAATCCCCAGTCCACCCTGCCTCACATATCGGACAAATCGAGCTCCGCTAAGGCACCCGCGCTCGCTCAGCGCCCGATGCTCTCCAGCATCCCGCGGATGTAGCCGAGCGCGAACAGTCGTCCGTAGAGGGAGTAGCCGGGATGCGCGTTGCTGTCGCCCTCGACCGTCGGCACGTGGTCGGGACGCATCGGCCCGTCGAAGCCCACCTCGTGATAGGTACGCAGGCACTCGAGCAGGTCAGTCGGCCCGTCGTCGTGCCAGGTCTCCACAAAGTCGACAACCGTGCCGCGGACGTCGCGGAAGTGGACGAAGAAGATCTTCTCCTGCCGGCCGAACTTCTTGATCACTGCCGGAATGTCATCGGTCATCAACCGGAAGTTTCCCTGGCACAGGGTGATCCCGTTGACCGGACTGGGCACGAGGTCGAGCAACCGCTGGTAGTTGTCGACGCTGCGCATGATCCGGCCGACGCCGCGGATCGGCGAGAGCGGCGGGTCGTCGGGGTGCATGGCAAGCTTGACGTTCGCCTGCTCGGCCACCGGAACGACCCGGCGCAGGAAGTACTCCAGCGTCTCCCAGAGCGTCTCCTCGCTGAGCGGCCCCGCTTCGGCAGGCGGAGCGGCCTGCATCAACGCATGGTCGTAGCCGCTCACCAACGAGCCACCACGCGACGGGACGGCGGTGTTCGTTCGCAGCCAGTTGAAGTCGCTCATCCACTCGTAGCACCAGACCGGGATACCGAGCCGGCCCATGTTCTCGATCAGCGTGCAAACAGCGTCGATCTCCTCGTCACGGCCCGGCAGCCCTCGCTTCGCCTTGACCAGCGGCGGTCTGGCCTCGATGGCGGCGAGCCCCAGCCCTGCACTTTCGTACCGCTGCTTCATCGACAGCAGCGGCGCGAAATCCCAGGGCTGGTCCGTGCCCCGCCGGTCCGGTCCGTTGGTCTGCGGAAGTCCGCCGATCGCCCACTCGACTCCCGCCTGGACGACGAGCCGGCGCAGTGTCGACGAGTCCGGACCGGGTGGAACCATCTCCGCGAGCTTCATGGCGTACTCCTCGTTCTGCAGGTTCGGCAGGACTTCGGAGGTCCGGCAACCCTGGCGGACCCGGGGCGGATCAGGTGTCGTGGGTCCAGCCGAGGAGTTTGGCGGCCTTGCCGCAGTCGTAGAACCCGGCGTGGCCTTCCAGGGACCGACGGAGTGGAACGTCGGGGTAGAACCGTGACCGCAGCTCCGCCGACGGCACCGACGTCGTGGTTGTGGGCGCGACGACGAAGAACGCCTCGTGTCCGGTGAAGTCGGCGGTCAACGCCGACAGGAACGCCCTGGCGACGGCATGGATGTCGACCCAGCCCCACAGATGCCGCGCCTCCGTCCGAAGCCGGTCCTCGGTGGGTTCCTCCTCCGCGCGCGGCCGGATCCTCGGGTGCTCGGCCCGGGCACCGTGCAGGCGGATGCTCGCGATCGAGAGGTCCGGGTGGAGGCGGGCCATCGCGTCGGCCTGCTGCTCGCCGAGCCACTTCGACAGGCTGTACGCATCCTCGGCGTAGCTCGGATGGTCCTCGTCGACCGGGAAGTAGTCGAACCTCGGCGCCCGGCTGTAGTAGCCGCCGATGGCGTTGATGCTGGACGCCCACGCCACCCGGCGGATACCGACCTCGGCAGCGGCCAGAAAGGCGTGGTAGCTGCCGAGGACATTGTTGGCGTGAACGTCGGCTGCCTGCCTCCCCCACGGACTCGGGATCGCCGCGAGGTGGATCAGCGCGTCGCAGCGGTCGATCTGCGCGGTGAACGCCTCGAGATCGGTGACGTCGAGCCAGGCGACCGGCGCTGCGGCGTCGGTCGTCCCGTCCGGCGTGACGAACGTCGACGGGGGCACGGGGGTGGCATCGGCGGCCGGCCCGGGATCGGGTGGTGCCGCTGTCGCGCGATCAAGGGCAACGACCTCGTGACCACCGGCGAGCGCGGCCGCCACCACCGCGGTTCCGATCCTGCCGCTCGCACCGGTGACGGCGATCCGCAAGCGCTCTCCTCCATGATCATGGTCCCGGTCATGTCGTCGTCAGGGACTCTACAGCCCGACAACCCCGGCGTTTTCTTCGAAGGCGGACGGGCGGACACCGACACCCTGCCGCGTGCGGCAGCCCGCTCCGGCGAAGGTCCCACGACGGTGGCCGGATGTCCTGGCGCAGGTATCCAGAACGCCCTCGGCACGGAGGACGAATTCCCCCGTCCGCCGGTCCCTCGAAGGGGGCACTGTTGACGACGGGTAGCCGCGGTCCGGCGCACCGCCCGCCACCCGGCCCTCCCCCGAATTCGGCGCCAGAGGTGTTCCGATCGTGACGCCATACTCCTTCAGGCTCTATGTGGCCGGACAGACCGAACGGACCGAGGCGGCGGTCCGGGACCTGCGCTGGTTGTGCGAGTCGGCGCTTCCCGGTCGCTACGAACTCGAGATCATCGACGTGGTCGAACGCCCGGACCTCGCCGAGAGCGAAGGCATTCTGATCGCACCGACCGTCGTCCGGTTGATGCCACTGCCGCAGCGCTGGGCGTTCGGAGACCTCTCGGACCGGCACCGCACTGCGGCCGCCCTCGGATTTCCCGTCATGGAGGAGGCCGGATCGGGTGGTGACCGCAGGTGAACCAGGACCCGCGCCACCTCGCTCGTGTCCCGACAGGTATCAGCGGGTTCGACGAGCTTGCCCTCGGCGGGCTCCCCGCGGGTCGTTCCACCCTGGTGACCGGGACCGCAGGCAGCGGCAAGACGCTGTTCGCGCTGGAGTTCCTGGCCCGGGGAATCCAGCGCTTCGACGAGCCGGGGGTCTTCGTCACCTTCGAGGAGAACCCGGACGACGTCCGTACCAACGCGGCGTCGCTCGGGCTCGACGTCGAGACGTGGGAGAAGGAAGGGAAGTGGGCGTTCGTCGACGCCTCCCAGGACAAGACCAGGCGTGCCGCCCACCTGGGCCCCTATGACTTCGGACCGCTGATCGCCCGCATCGAACATGCCATCCGCAAGACCGACGCCCACCGGGTGGCGCTGGACTCGATGGCCGCGATCCTCACCCGGTTCACCGACGTCGCTGACGTCCGAGACGAACTGTTCCGCGTCGCCTCGGCGCTCGACGACCTCGGTGTCGTCACGGTGATCACCGCGGAGAAGTCCGAGGAGTACGACACGACGTCACGTCACGGCGTCGAGGAGTTCGTCCACAGCAACGTCATCACGATGCGCAACGTGCTCGAACACGAGCGGCGCCGCCGCACCATCGAGATCCTCAAGTTCCGTGGCGCTCCCCACCGCACCGGCGAGTGGCTCTTCGCCATCGATCCGAACGAAGGGATCCTCGTCCTCCCTCTGGCCTTCGTTCCCGCCCGCCACCGCGCCTCGCGGGTGCGCATCTCCTCCGGAATCCGGGAACTGGACGTCATGTGTGGCGGCGGATTCTTCCAGGACGCCCTTGTGCTGCTCACCGGTCCGACCGGCGCGGGCAAGACCCTGACCTGCCTGCAGTATGCGAGTGCCGCTGTCGAGGCCGGCGAGCGTTGCCTTTTCTACACCTTCGACGAGACCCGTGAGCAGCTTGGCCGCAGCGCCGCCAGCTGGGGCATGGATCTCGATGCGATGGAGAGGTCGGGGAAGCTGAAGGTGGTCGCGAAGTACCCGGAGATGTCGTCGCTGGAAGACCACTTCAGCCAGCTACGGCATGCGATCGCCGACTTCGATCCGGCCAGACTCGTCATCGACACCCTGTCGGCGCTCGAACGGGTGGCCACACCGCGCACCCTGCTGGACTTCCTCACCGGACTGGGCTCGGTCCTGCGACAGCGCGACATCACCACGCTCCTCACCGCGCTGCCTCCTGACCGTGCCCGGCTCATGACAACGGGTTCAGCCGCGATCGAGGTCGCGGGTCTCACCGACGTCACGATCCGCCTGCACTACTTCGAGGCCGCCGGGGAGAACCAGCGCACCGTCAGCGTCGTCCAGGCACGTGGCACCGCCCACGACGAACGCATCCGCAGGGTCACGATCGACGAGACCGGCCTCCACATCGGCCGACCGGTGAGCGAGGAGTCCGGGTGGGTCGACGCCGACAGCGGCCGAGGCGTACGCACCGACGGAGACGAGGACGCGGTCCAATGAGCGGCATCAGAGACCGGCGACCAGACGTGCCGCAGCCCGCGGCCCAGCCGACGCCCGGCCCGGATCAGGCGCATCGGGGGCCGCACCCGCCTGACGAGGCCGCACAGGTGGTCGAGGACAGGATCGACGAAAGGCTTGCCGAAGGGGCCGAGGAAGGGCTCGCCGAGACGATGCCGACGGCTACGGTGGACCAGGACGCGGGACAGGTGGCCGTGACTGCCACACCGGACGGAATCGTCGCGATCGGTCCGGACGGCATCATCCGGTTCTGCAACCCCGCGGCCGCGACGTTGCTGGGCCGCCGGGTCCACGATCTGATCGGCGCTCCGGTCGGCTTTCCCATCGTCCCGCACGGGTCGAGCGAGATCGACGTGGTGAGGCCCGACGGTCGGGCCTCCGCCGTCGAGATCCAGATCACCACCACCGCCTGGGGCAACGAGTTGCTCTACATCGCGGCGATGCGTGATGTCACCCATCGCCGGCACGCGGTACGGACCCTCCAGGCCGCCCTCGACCAGCGCGATGTGGTGATCGCTGTGACGGCCCACGAACTCAATGACCCGCTCTACGCCATTGCCCTGTCCCTCCGGCTCCTGCGTACCGCCAGCGGCAAGGACGAGCGTGACGAGCTCATCGACCGCATCGCCGAACGCACCGAACACCTGCAGACGCTCGTCAACAAGCTGCGGACAGCCTCGAAGATCGACGCGCAGACCTCGCAGGTGAGCGCCGAGCCGGTCAACGTGCTGGAGTTCGTCCTCGAACGGCTGGGGGCGTTCGACCGGCGGTACCAGGACGTCGAGCTGGCGTGCAGCCCCGACACCGTGATCCTCGTCGACCGGCACACCTTCTCGGAGATGCTCGCCAACTATCTCGACAACGCGCTCGCCTATGGGCAGCCACCCATCGAGGTGGAGGTCAGCGAGGAGGGCGACGACGTGGAGATTCGCATCCGCGACCACGGACCGGGTGTGCCCAAGGAGTTCGAGCCCCACCTCTTCGAACGCTTCAGGAGGGGGCCGGAGGCTCGCCAGCACGCTGACGGCACCGGGCTGGGGCTGTGGATCGTGCGCAATCTCGCCCAGGCCAACGGCGGCGAAGCGTGGTACGAGCCGGACGACGATCGCCCGAGCTTCTGCCTCCGGCTCCCCCGGGCACCAGGTCAGGAGTCAGCGGAGCCGACTCCGCAGCCGGGGCGGAGAGAACGCGTCAGTCGGAGTCGCCGCGCAGGGTGAGGAGGAACTCCTCCAGGTCGTCGGGCTTGACCAGGACGTCGCGCGCCTTCGACCCCTCGCTCGGCCCGACGACCCCCCGACTCTCCAGGATGTCCATCAACCGCCCAGCCTTGGCGAACCCGACCCGGAGCTTGCGCTGCAGCATCGAGGTCGACCCGAACTGGGTCGACACGATCAGCTCCGCGGCCTGGACGACGAGGTCCATGTCGTCGCCGATCTCGTCGTCGAGCTCCTTCTTGGCCCCAGGTGCTGCGGTGACGTCCTCGCGGTAGGTGGGCGTGAGCTGCACCTTGCAGTGGTCGACGACCTTGCGGATCTCGGCTTCGGTGACCCAGGCGCCCTGGATCCGGATCGGCTTGTTCGCGCCCATCGGCAGGAAGAGTCCGTCGCCCTGGCCGACCAGCTTCTCCGCGCCGGGCTGGTCGAGGATGACCCGGCTGTCGGCCATGCTGGACGTCGCAACCGCCAACCGGGACGGGACGTTGGCCTTGATGAGTCCGGTCACGACGTCGACCGAGGGCCGCTGGGTGGCGAGCACCAGGTGGATGCCGGCGGCCCGGGCGAGCTGGGTGATGCGGACGACGGAGTCCTCCACGTCGCGGGGAGAGACCATCATCAGGTCGGCGAGCTCGTCGACGATGACGAGGAGGTAGGGGTACGGCGTGAGTACCCGTTCGCTGCCGGGCGGAGGCTTCGCTTTCCCCGTGCGTACGGCCTTGTTGAAGTCGTCGATGTGCCGGAACCCGAACGCGGCCAGGTCGTCGTAGCGCCGGTCCATCTCCGACACGACCCACTGCAACGCCTCGGCGGCCTTCTTGGGATTGGTGATGATCGGCGTGATGAGATGCGGGATCCCGTCGTACGCCGTCAACTCCACCCGCTTCGGATCGACCAGGATCAACCGCACCTCGTCCGGCGTCGACCGCATGAGGATCGAGCTGATCATCGAGTTGATGAAGCTCGACTTGCCGGAGCCGGTCGCTCCCGCCAGCAACAGGTGCGGCATCTTCGCGAGGTTCGCGACGACGAAGCCGCCCTCGACGTCCTTGCCGAGCGCGACCACCATCGGGTGGTGGTCACTGCGTGCGACGCTCGAGCGGAGTACGTCGCCGAGGCTGACGATCTCCTTGTCGGTGTTGGGGATCTCGACGCCGATGGCGGACTTGCCGGGGATCGGCGAAAGGATCCGCACCTCGTTGCTCGCCACGGCGTAGGAGATGTTCCTGGTGAGCGCGGTGACCTTCTCGACCTTGACGGCGGGTCCGAGCTCGACTTCGTAGCGGGTGACCGTCGGCCCGCGGGTGTAGCCCGTCACCTGCGCGTCGATGTCGAACTGTTCGAGCACCTCGGTGAGTTTGTCGACGACCTTGTCCGACGCCTTCGAGCGGGCCTTGTGCGGCGAGCCGGGCGCGAGGACGTCTCCGGCGGGCAGGACGTAGGTCACGTCACCGGAGAGCGCCAGCTGCTCGACCCGCTGCGGCAGCGGGCTGTGTGCGGGTGCCTCGCCGGACTTGCCGCCGGACTTGCCGGCCTTGCCTTCGCTCATTGACTCGGCGGTCGCGGCGGCTGGCTCGCCGTCGGCGGCAGGGTCGGTGTCGTCGGCGGTGGTCGCGCCCTTCTTTCCGCGTTTGGCGACCTCTCGGCCTTCCAGGACCGGACTGTCGTAGGGCTTGTCGCCGGTCTCGTCGTCGCCATCCGCACCGGAGCTCGACTTGGCCATCGCGGCGATCCGGCGGCGCGCGGACCGGGACCGGCGCAGCGGCTGGGTCTGCTTGGCGTCCTCGTCGATGCTGGTCTGGTCGCCGGCGCTGTCCCCGGCCTGCGCGGCAGCAGCCTTGGGGTTGACCTTCGCCCACAGTTCCCGGCTGCGCTCGGGCAGGGCGTGTACCGGCGTACCACCCAGCACCAGGAGCCCGAAGAGCGTCAGGAGCACGAGCAGGGGCACGGCGACGTACGGAGTGAGCAGGTCGGAGGGTACCGATGACATGACATAACCGATCGCGCCACCTGCACCGACGAGGTCTTCGATTCCCTTCTCCGGCCGCGGAATGCCGTGCTGGATGTGGACGAGGCCGAGGACGCCGCCGAGGATCGCGACCCAGCCGATGAACTGCCGCCCGCCGGGACCGTTGCGGTCCGGGTGGCGCAGCGTGCGCCACGCGACGAGCAGGAGCAGGATCGGGATGGCCCAAGCGAGTGAGCCGACGCTGCCGGACACGACGACCCGGATGCCTTCGCCGACGTCGTTCGGCATGTTCCACCACACGGCGGACGCGACGACGATCGCGAGGCCGACGAAGAGCAGGCCCACACCGTCGCGTCGCAGTCCGGGATCGAGCTCGCGGGCACTGGAACCGATCCGCCGGACGATGGCGCCGATCAGGTGCGCGATGCCGAGCCAGATGCCGGCGACCAGCCGGACCAGCGCCGTGGCGGCGCGCCCGAGGAGGCTCCCCTGGCGGGCGGGTGGGCGGCGGGACTGGGTCATCCGCGTCCTGCCCTGTCCCCTGCCGCGTCCCTTGTTCGCCTTCGCACGGGAACGGGACGTGCTCGCCGAGCGTGCCTGAGCACGTCGTGGGGGCGAGGACGTACGGGGAGACATAGAGAGTCAGGGTACGGGATGGCGGCGCCGGGGACCTGCTATTACACGCCGCCCAGAGCGACTGACCGAGGTCCTCTCGGTGACCTCCCGGCGTCCTACCGAGGGTCCGACACTGGTTCGGCGACGCTCCGGATCGGCCCGATCACCGCCGAAGGTGCGACAGCGCGCGCGCCGCGATCCAGAACTCCCCCGCCAGCGCGAAGTACGATGCCGCCGACCACGACGACCTGTGCCATCACGAGTATCCGGCCCAGCCGTACCGGCCGGAGGGCGTCGACGTGCCGGCGGATCACCTGGGTGAGAGCGATCGATCCCACCAGGCTCGCGACACCCATCGCCCCGAACCACACCACGGCCGTCCCGAATGGCGGGAAGTTCAGGTCGTCCAGAAAGTGCGCCTGCTGCAGGCGGTCCCAGCCTTCACTGCCCAGCCCGAGGAAGAACGCGGCCGCGAGCAGGCAGATCTGCACTCCCCTCCCGCGTACGGCCCGGGCGCCGTCGACCACCTGGGCGCGCATGGCGGCCAGCCAGCGACCCGAGCCCGCGCGACTGCGCGGGTACGAACGCCCGCTCCGACATGACCGCGCCCACCACAGCCATCGTGCTCTGGGGGCGGGATCTCACCCTGGCTCTGGTGCGTTGTCCAGGTGTCGAAGGTCCAGGAGTTCTTGTGAAGGAGGGCGAATGCCCGGAACGACCAGACCCGCACCACTGGCGCTCGACCCGAGCTTCTTTACCGATCCGTACGCCGTCTATGCCGCGCTGCGACACGAAGGACCGGTACGCCGGGTCATGCTGCCGAACGGGTGGGACGTCTGGGTCGTGACGAGGTACGCCGAGGCGCGGGCCGCGCTGGCCGATCCACGGTTGCGCAAGGACCCGCGTGTCCTGACCGAGCAGTTCGACGACGACGCCATGCGCGACGACGAGATCGTCGCAGCGTCCCTGCGGGCCCACATGCTCAACGCCGACCCCCCGGACCACACCAGGCTGCGCAAGCTGGTGACCAAGGCGTTCACGGCCCGAAGGATCGACGGGCTCCGGCCCAGGATCGAGGCGATCACCGACCAACTCCTCGACGATCTGGCCGCGCGCGTCGGCGACGGACCCGTGGACCTGCTCGACACCTTCGCCTTCCCACTGCCCATCACGGTCATCTGCGAACTTCTCGGCGTACCCCCTGCCGACCGCGACGACTTCCGCGCCTGGTCGACGACGATCGTGTCGGACGGCACGGACGAGGAGGTACAGGTCGCGTCGTATGCGATGGCCAGCTACCTCGACCGGCTCCTGGCCGACAAGCGGGCCGACCCGGGCGACGACCTGCTGACAGCCCTCATCCACGCCCGCGACGACGAGGACCGGCTGGACGAGCACGAGTTGGTCTCGATGGCGTTCCTGCTCCTGGTCGCGGGGCACGAGACGACGGTCAACCTCATCGGCAACGGCACGCTCGCCCTGCTCCGGCATCCCGACCAACTGGCCCACCTCCAGCGAGATCCGTCCCTCCTGCCTGGAGCGGTCGAGGAACTGCTCCGCTACGACGGACCGGTCAACCTCGCGACGATGCGGTTCACCGCAGAGCCGGTGGTGCTGGGCACCGACAACGGGACCCGTGATGGCGACGGAGCGACGGGCGTGGAGATTCCGGCCGGAGAGTTCGTCCTGGTGTCGCTCGCCTCCGCCGACCATGACGGGTCGCGGTTCGCCGACCCGGACCGGCTCGACCTCACGCGACCGGCCGGAGGTCACCTGGCGTTCGGCCACGGCATCCACTACTGCCTCGGCGCTCCGCTGGCGCGGCTCGAGGGCGAGATCGCGTTCACGCGCCTGCTTGGCCGCTTCCCAGGGTTACGGCTGGCCGGGGCGCCTGCCGAGTTACGGTGGCGGAACAGCAGCCTGATCAGAGGACTGGAACGCCTGCCAGTCCATCTCGCCTGAGGTCGGAGTGTGCGCCTCCGCGAGGGTCCGCCGCGTGGCGAAAACGCCTCGGCATGACGGGCGAGGACGCCGGGGTCGCCGGGATGAGAGACTTGTGCGCGCGTGCAGCCGCGCGAAAGTCCTGCGGAGCGAACGGCACATCCACCTCCGCACGGGTCGGGGCCGATGCGGGGTTGGGAGAGGAGCCGATGCGGGTTGCCGGCATCGACGTGTGGGTTGTCAACGTTCCCTTGACAACGACGTTCGCGTCGAGTTTCGAGGCCAAGTCCGCGACCACCCGGACGGTCATCCGGGTCCGCACGGACGACGGCCGGGCGGGCTGGGGCGAGACGATGCACGGCCGCCCGACGGCCACCCTCGTGAGGAAGCTCGCCGAGGACTTCGTCGGCGTCGATCCCCGCGCGAGCGCCGAGGTACGCCGCCGCTGCGCCATGGTGCCGTTCTTCTACGGCTACCTCGGCTACTGCGCACTCGCCGGTCTGGAGATGGCGTTCCTCGACCTCACCTGCCGGGCGGCGGACGTCCCGCTGCACCTTCACCTCGGTGGCGCCGCGCGTGCCGTCGTACCCATCACCGCCCTCGTCACGCCCGCCGCCGTGGGCGACGTTGCGCCGGCCGAGCTGCCCAAAGCCCTTGCCACCAAGGCCGCGGAGATCGTGGCGGCGCAGGGGTTCACCGCACTGAAGCTCAAGGGATCCGCCGACGCCCGCCACGACGTGTCACTGCTGCGGGCCCTGCGGGAGAAACTGCCCGACCTCGCGCTGCGCGTCGACCCCAACGCCGCCTGGTCCGTGACCGCCTCGATCTGGGCGGGTCACGAGAGCGACGCCCTCGGACTCGAGTACCTCGAGGACCCGTGCGCCGGGCTGGAGGGCATGGCCCGGGTCCGCGCCGAGATCCGCACGCCCCTGTGCACGAACATGTGCGTCGTCACGCTCGACGACCTCGCCCCTGCCGTACGCATGGGTGCCGTCGACATCGTGCATGCCGACGTACACAAGTGGGGCGGCGTAGGACCGACGATGGACCTCGTAGGAATCTGCCGGGCGTTCGGACTCGGGCTGAACTTCCACAGTGGCGGCGAGCTGGGCATCTCCACCGCCTGTCACCTGCACGTGGCCGCCGCGCTCGACCGGCTCGACCATGCGATCGACGCGATGTACTACCTCACCGCCGACGACATCCTCACCGAGCGGATCGCGATGCGCGACGGCGCGCTCGTGGTCCCGCAGGGGCCTGGTCTGGGCGTCGATGTGGACCTGGACCGCCTCGCCCACTACGCCCGGCGCAACGAGGACGAAGGAGACCACACCCAGTGAGCCCCCGTTCGTCGGCAACCGCGGCGAGTACGTCGCCCGAGGCCTTCCTGCGTGCCGCCCGCGACGACAGCGTCTTCTCCGGAGCGGCCTGGTCGGTCGGCACCACGACCGGCCCCACCTTCCGTGGCGTCCTCGGGACCCTGGCGTGGGACGGCGAGCCCGTGGCCGAGGACACTCTGTGGGACCTCGCGTCGGTGACCAAACCGGTCGCGGCACTCGCGGCGATGGCGCTGCTCGAACGCGGCCAGCTCGCGCTGTCCGACCCGATCTCGGCGTACCTCCCCGACTACGCCGGGAGCGACAAGGCCGACATCTCGCTCTGGCATCTGCTGACGCACACGTCCGGGATCCCCGGCCAGCAGCCGTTGTACCGGCGGCACGCCGATCGAGGCGGCATGCTCACCGCACTGCGCCAGCTGCCGCTCCGCCACCCGCCAGGCACGGAGGTGGCCTACTCCTCCCCCGGGTTCATGATCCTGGGACTCGTCGCCGAGGCTGTGGCCGGCCAGTCCCTCGACGCTCTTGTGCGGGAGACCGTCACCCGGCCGGCGGCGATGTCCGACACCGGTTTCAACCCGCCGGCGCAGGACCGGGCCCGCGCGGCCGCCACCGAGGACTGTTCCTGGCGCGGCCAGGTCGTCCAGGGCACGGTGCACGACGAGAACGCCCACGCGCTCGGGGGCGTCGCCGCCCATGCGGGACTGTTCGCGCCGCTCGGTGACGTGGAGAGGCTCGCGCTGGCACTGTTGCGCGACGGCGCTGGCGAATCGGGGCCGATCCTCGCACCACGGACGCTCGACGTGATGACCCGCCCGGCCACCGATCACCTCAACCTGCGGAGGTGCCTGGGATGGCAGGGCACCCAACCCGCGGGTGCCGGGGTCGGTGACCTGTTCAGCCCCCGTGCGTACGGACACACCGGGTTCACCGGAACCAGCGTCTGGGTCGACCCGGACCTCGGCGTCTATTCGGTCCTGCTGACGAACCGGGTCCATCCGCGCCGGGGATCCTCGGCGATGGCGCGGCTGCGACCAAAGTTCCACAACCTCGCGCTCACCCAGCTCCTCCGGCCACGGTGAAAGCCCGCCGAGCCGCTGGCCCGGAACCGATACTGGGAACGTGCGCCACGGGGGAAGGCGAGTGTCTCGCGCGAGAATCCTGGTGTCGTGCCTTGGCGTGGTCGCGACACTGGCGAGCATGCTGTCCGGGTGCGCCGAGAAGGATCCCGGCCGGAACTGTCCTGGCAAGGGGTGGCGGAATCTGTCCCACCGGGAGGTCGACGGTTCCGAGCTCATCGAACGCCGTCTGCACTGCGCCAACCTCGAGTGGTCCTCGCTGGACGAGCTACGCCTTCAGGAGGTGAAGCTCAGCCGGGCCAACCTCCACGGGGCCAGCCTGCGTAGTTCCTGGTTGAGCAACGTCGACCTGTCCGGCGCCGACCTGAGCGATGCGGTGCTGGAGGGGGCGACCCTGGACGAGGTGGACATGGCGGGGGCGGACCTGCGGGGCGCCTCCCTCGCCGGCGAGGCGACACTCACCGACGTCGGACTGCGCCGGGCCCGCCTCGTGGACGCCGACCTGAGCTCCGCGGTGGTGAAGCGCTCCGACCTCGCGCGGGCCGACCTCACCGGCGCCAACCTCTCCGGCGCGTCGCTGATCAACTCCAGCCTCCGAGGCGCCCGCCTCGACGGTGCGGACCTGACGGACACGTTCTGGTCGAACTCCGTCTGCCCCGATGGTACGAAGTCGCGCGGAGCTCCCGAGACCTGCGACGACCACCTCACGCCCGCGCGTCCGTGAAATCCGCGTCCGCCGGTGAGATCCGCATCGGCCGGTGAGCTCCACGTCAGCCGGTGAGATCCACGTCAGCCGGTGAGATCCACGTCAGCCGGTGAGATCCGCATCGGCCGGTGAGATCCGGCTGACGGACAGATCACTGCGCCACGGCGCGGAACGTACGCCACAACGAGTGCACCTGCCAGCCACCGAGCACACAGGTGGCCGCACCGACGATCGGAACCAACGCGGACGCGCCAGCCACCCGGAGAGCGAAGCTGGGGTCGAGCAGGTTCATCGCCGTCGAGCAACCCATCGTGACCGCGAGGACCGTGGCGCCGACGACCACCTGACCGGCGATCACCGGACGCAGGAAGCGCCGCAGCCGACCCGACCACATCAGCAGACCCAGGGTTGCGAGGCCGCTCACGCCACCGGCCATGCCCGCCAAGTCGGTGACCTGCGAGAGGAAGATGGCGAGCCGCGGGTGATCACTGGTCAACAACGACGGGACCTCCCGGACGCCGATGGTCCAGGCGAGTGTCCACGCGAGCACTGTCGCCGGCATGGACAGCGCGAAGAGCATGGCGGTGCGCCGGCTCTGCGCGGCGATCAGCTCTGCCCGGTAGGCCGGTGCGATCTCGGCGATCCGGCCGCAGTCGCCGACCGCCTGCGCCTCGGCCTGCCGAGGATCCATCCCGGCCCGGACGTACGCGTCCGCCGCGTCGTGGAGTCCGTCGGCCAGCTCACCCAGCAACTCGGTACGCGTCCGGCGCGGGCCCGGCAGCGCCCGGGCGAGAGCGCGAAGGTATCCCGCGATCGAGTCAACCTGTGGTGCGGCGGACGGATCCGCACGCTGGGTGGGCCTGGAGGGAGCGGCCCGCCGCCGCCCGGCCATCCGTGCGACGAACGCCGTACCCACGGGGAGGGTCATCGCGCCACCACGTCGTTCCACACTCACGCCTGCTCCCCCAGGACGCCACCGATCGCGCTCGTGAACCTGGTCCAGTCGGCGCGCTCCCGGGCGAGCGCCTGCCGCCCGGCCCGGGTGAGCTGGTAGGTACGCCGGCGGCGGCCGCCGACCATGCTCCATCGCCCGCTGACGTAGTGCGCCCGCTCGAGTCGGCGCAGCGCCGGGTAGACGCTCCCGGTGGGAAGGTCGAGGACGCCGCCGCTCCTCGCCTGGAGTGCCTCGATGATGGCGTAGCCGTGCAGCGGGCCGTCCTCCAGCGAGGCAAGCAGGAGCGCGTCGAGGTGTCCCCGGACGATGTCGACCTTCACGAGTAGACAGGCTACCTGTGGCGGCCCCACCCCCGACAAGCGCGCGACCGCGATCTTCGGGTTCTCTCCAGGGTCCCAGGACCTCAGTCCAGGGTCATCCCTGATTCATATGTAGGCAGCCGACATATACAGTCGGGCTGGTTGAGCGACTCTTTCAGGAGGAGATCCGTGCCACCCACCGTTGACCTCGCGGCCGGGACCGCCGGCGCCGCGCCCCCAGCCCGGCAGGTCCCCGGCAGGCGGCCCGGCGCCTCCTTGTGGACCCTGCGGGGCGTCGCCCTCGTCCATGCCGCGGCGGTGGTCGGTCAGCCGCTCCTGGCCGGAAGGTACCTCGGTGGCGATGTCGACTCCCTCGCCGTCCACGGTTTCAACGGCAGCCTGTTGCCACTGCTCACGATGCTCCAGGGCGTGGCCGCGCTGGCGTACGTCTGGCCCGGGGGCGGACGGGGGTGGCCGTTCCTCGTGACCTTCCTGTTGTTCTTCGCCGAGGGGATCCAGATCGGCTTGGGCCACACCCGTGAACTCGCGATCCACCTTCCCCTCGGCGTGGGGATCGTGCTCGTCCAGGTCCTGCTGACGGTGTGGTTGTTCCGGGGCGGCGCTCGTCGCCCCCGTCGCCCGCGTCGCCGGACGCGGGTTCGGCAGGCGGGAGACAGCCATGGCCGCTGAGCACCCGGTCACGCCGGGCCCGCGGACGTCCACCACCGAGCGCCTCTCCGGCGACCTCACGACCGACACGGTGCCGCCGGCGCGACACCCACGGGCAAGCCTGTGGGTCCTGCGCGCCATCGCAGTCCTGCACTGCGGCGTGATCGCGGCCCAGCCTGTCTTCGCCGGCATCTTCCTCACCGGCGATGTGGACGCGATCGCCGTCCACGAGATGAACTCGCACATCGTCAGCCTGCTGGGCTGGTCCCAGATCATCGCCGCCCTCGTCTACGCCGCTCGCGGTCGTGGGCGGTGGTCGCCGATGTGGTTCAGCCTGACCCTCGCCATCGCCGAAGAGGCGCAGAAGGTCCTCGGCTATCTCCGCCTCGCCGATCTCCACATCCCCATAGGCGTCTCACTCATCACCATCCAGGTCCTCTTCACGGTCTGGTTGTTCCGCCCCGACCTGCGTCAAGCCCGGGTTGACAAGACTCGTGGGGGTGGGCGGGCGGCCAACCGAGAGCACCGAACCTCGAGGGAGCCGTACGCATGACCCTGTACAGCCACCGCCCACTCGGCAGGCCCGGTCGGTCGAGCCGTTCGTACGGAGGACCAGGAGCCCTGTCCAGGCGCGGGTTCCTCGGCCTGGTCGGCGCCGGCGGTGCCGCCGCGGCCCTCGCCGGCTGCGGGATCGGCGGGCTGATCGGGCAGACGGCGGAGTTCCTGCCCAGCAGGGCGCCCCTGCCCAAGCCGTTCGGCGTACCGCTGCCGATCCCCCCCATCAAGCGTCCGGTACGGACCGACGCCACCACCGACTACTACGAGGTCGTCCAACGGGTCGCGAACGCCGAGATCCTGCCTGGCATGCGTACCCCCATCCTCGGCTACGACGGCATCTTTCCCGGACCGACCCTCGTCACCACCAGCGGCCGGAGGACGGTCGTACGCCACCGCAACGAGCTACCCGTGCCCGTCTCCGTGCACCTGCACGGCGGGCACACGCCCGCGGAGAGCGACGGTGGTCCGCTCGACCTCATCCTCCCGACCCGCGGCTGGACCCGGCCTGCCCACGCGGGGCACAGCGGCGCGGCCCCGATGCGCGGAGACGAGTCCGACGGGCAACGTGACTACGTCTATCCGATGCGGCAGCGCGCCGCCACGCTGTGGTACCACGACCACCGGATGGACTTCACCGGACCGCAGGTCTACCGCGGCCTCGTCGGCATGCACCTGGTGCACGACGACGAGGAACGGGCGCTGCCGCTGCCCGACGGCGACCGGGACATCCCGCTGGTGATCTGCGACCGGTCGTTCGAAGCCGACGGGTCGTTCCGCTATCCCGCACTCGACCGGACGCTGCGCACCACGCCTGGCGTCACCGCCGACTACATGGAAGGCGTCGTCGGCGACGTCATCCTGGTCAACGGCGCGCCGTGGCCGGTCTGTGAGGTCGAGGGTGCGAGGTACCGGTTCCGGATCCTCAATGCGTCCAACGCCCGCCGCTACGGACTCACGCTCGACCCCGCACCCCGCGAACGGCCGGCGTTCGTCCAGGTCGGCAGCGACGGCGGGCTGCTGGAGACGCCGATCGAACACGCCCGGATCGACATCGCCCCCGCCGAGCGCTTCGACGTGGTCATCGACTTCTCGGCGTACGCACCAGGCACGGAGGTCACGCTGGTCAACCGGCTCGGCAACGACTCCACCGCACAGGTGATGCGGTTCCGGGTCACCCGCCGGGTGAAGGACGACTCCCACGTTCCCGCGAAGCTCTCCACGATCGAACGCCTGGATCCGGCCAAGGCCGTGCGCACCCGCGTATGGCGCTTCCGGCGCGGCGACATCGGTGACCGTCCCGGCAGCGCCGGCGTGGCCGCTCGACAGGAGCGTGACGGCGATGGCGGGGGCGAGCACAACGGCTGGACGATCAACGACAAGGCCTACGACCCGCGACGCGCGGACGCCGACCCGGCCCTTGGCGAGATCGAGATCTGGCGGTTCATGACCGACGTCCACCATCCCGTGCATGTCCACCTCGACCCGTTCCAGGTGGTGAGCCGAGGCGGCCACGGAGTCGGTCCGTACGACCACGGCTGGAAAGACACGGTGGACGTCCGGCCGGCGGAGCATGTGGACGTCGCGGTGCGCTTCACCGACTACCGCGGTCCGTACCTCCTCCACTGCCACAACCTCGAGCACGAGGACATGGCGATGATGGCGACGTTCAGGACCACCTGAGCGGTAGGCCGCGCGGCCTGCGGGCGCCGCGCCGTACTCGCCAACTACCAACGATGCATGCCGAATTCGCCGCGCATCGTTGGTAATGATCACGCATACGTGATCATTTTCGCTGGCGCGGCGACGGCGTCAGATCCCGCCGAGGACGCTGGACACGCTCACCCGGGTCCCGCCATCCTCGGCGGAGAGGACGCCCGCTCTCAGCACGGCCAGCAGTTCGAGGGTCTCCTCGGGCGCGATCGGGGGCTTGCCGGTCCGGGCCATCTCCACGGCCGCGCGGACCTGCCCGGCGTAGAAGCCGTCGAAGTCCTTGATGTGCACGGCGTGCCGGCCCTCGCTGCCGTAGGCGGTGAGGTGGAAGGCGTACTTCGCGTCGCGCAGCGTCTGCACGACCGCGCTGGGACCGCCGTCGGCGTAGGACAGCACGGCGATGTCGCGCTCGGGCCAGGTGAACCGCTGCACCCACTCCACGCCCGATCCGGCCAGGGCGAAGAGCTGTTCGACCGCATGGACGCCGTAGTAGTACCACTCCCCCGGGCCCACGCTCACGACCGACGACAGGGTGCCCAGCGCGGCGAGCTGGTCGCGCTCGGCTTCGAGCTCGACCGCGAACCGCAGGGCCGACGAACTGGTGACCGGCGTGCCCTTGTCGGCGGCGAGAGTGAAGAGACCGCTCGCCTCCACCAGGTCGACCGCCATCGGCTTGTCGACGAACGTCGGCACACCCGCCGCCACGAACGCCCGGGCCAGCGGCACGTGGTTCGCGCCCTGTCCGGTGTCGTCGACCACCAGCACCAGGTCGGTCTCGGACAGCATCTCGGTGGGCTCGCTGGCGACGTGCGGGATGTCGTAGGTGCGCGCGAGCGTGGTGGCATCGGGTTGGCCAGGGCGCAGCTCGCCACCCCACACCCACGTGATGCGTGCCCCGTCGGCGACGGCGCACTCGTTGAGCAACCGGGCGAACGCTCCGGCATGGGAGGTGTTGACGCCGACCAGGCCGACGCGCAGGGTGCGCTCGCCGGCATCCGTTCCTTCGCTGCTCATCTTTCGTCCCTCTGCTCGCCGTGGCCCGGATGGTAGGTGAACCTCGGGCAGGTCGTGCCGCACGAGGGGCCGAACTCCCCTTAGTTTAGGGCGTTTCTCCCCCTATCACGGTGTCGAACGTAGACATGCCGTCGTACCGCGTCAATGACGCGCCCACCATGCTGGCCGGCAACGGGTGCGGGTCGTGACGCCCCATACCCGGCCCGACCCTGGCAGACTCGGCGAGCGTGACCGGCGTCGCTTCCCACCACGACGACACCTGCGCAGACCTGCGCGACCTGCTCCGCGGTCGGCTGGTCGCGGCGGCGCTCACGCCGTTCCACCGCGACCGAACAGTCGCGCGGGAGGCGGTCGCGGGCTACGCGGAGGCGCTTCGCGGCGGCGGCTGCGCGGCCATCGCCGTGGGCGCACACACCGGGCGCGGCGCGCACCTGGATGCCGGTGAGCTGCGCTGGCTGGTACGGGAGTTCGGGTCCGCGTCGAGCCTGCCGATCGTGGCCGGAGTCGGCCCAGGGCCGGACCGGAGTGTCAGCGATCTGCTGCCCCTCGCCGCGGGACTCCGCGACGCGGGCGCGGCAGCCCTCCTCGTCGCTCCCGTCCGGGGCGCGTCGCGAGCCGAGATCGTACGCCTGCACGAGCGGCTCGGCTCCGAGGTCGGCCTGCCGCTGCTGGCGTTCGTCCTGTACGACCGGGCCAGCGGGTGCCAGTACGACGCCGACACGGTGGCCGAACTCCTCACCCTGCCCTGGGTCTGCGGCGTCAAGCTCGCCCTGCTCGACGACGCGATGGGTTGCCAGGACATCCTTGACGCGGCCCGGACGGCGGCCCCCGACGCCCTGCTGCTGACCGGCGAAGACCGGATGTACGGGCCCTCGCTGATGTGGGGCGCCGAGGCGAGCCTGCTGGGACTCGCCGCTGCCCTGCCGGACTGGTCGGTGGCCGTCCTCGAGGCGTGGACACGGAACGACCTCCCGGCCTTCGTCGCATCGTCGGCGCGGGCGGATGCGCTTGCCCGGTTGACGTTCCTGGCACCGATGGAGGCGTACGTCCAGCGGATGGCCTGGGTCGCCGCCTGGCAGGGCATCCTCCCCGACGCGGTCGCCTTCGACCCGTTCGGCCCGTACGCCCAGAGCCCGCCGCCCGGCGAGCGCGACCGGCTGATCTCCGCCCTCCCCACCCTGTCCCGTGATCATGATCGTGATCATGAAAGCTCCGCGTAGATATCGCCCCGTTTCACTTCACAGACCGGTTCGCCTTCATGATCACCAGGCGGCGACCATCCCCGCCACAGACCGGTTCACCTTCATGACCACCAAGCCGCGACCATCCCCGCGGGCATGGCTCACGTGGCGCTCCCGGCTCTGGAAGGCCCAGCGACGCCGATACCCGCCGTGATCATGACGGTGATCATGAAGCGAAACCGGACCATGAAGCCGAACCGCGTCTATCGCCCTCTTTGCGTTCATGATCACGATCATGATCACGGGCATGCGGGCGGGTGGCGGGCCGGCGCGCCCGGGTCATGGGCTCAGATGTAGCTGGGGCGTGACTCAGACCTCGACGACCACCGGGATGATCATCGGGCGGCGGCGGTGGGAGTCACTCACCCACTTGCCGACCGTGCGCCGGATGATCTGCTGCAGTTGGTAGGTGTCGTCGATGCCTTCCCGGCCGGCCCGGTCGAGCGCCTCCTCGATCAGCGGGCGGACGGGATCGAAGACCCCATCGTCCTCGGCGAACCCGCGCGCCTTGATCTCAGGGCCTCCGGTCACCTTGCCGGTCACCGAGTCGACGACCACTATGACGGAGATGAAGCCTTCCTCGCCGAGGATGCGGCGATCCTTCAGCGACGTCTCGGTGATGTCGCCCACCGTGGAACCATCGACGTAGACGTAGCCGCAGTCGACCTTCCCGGCGATCCTGGCCACGCCATCGATCAGGTCGACGACCACGCCGTCCTCGGCCACCACGACCCGCTCCCGCCGTACGCCTGTCGCGATGGCGAGGTCCGCGTTGGCCCGCATGTGCCGGATCTCGCCGTGCACCGGCATGACGTTGCGCGGGCGGACGATGTTGTACGCATAGAGCAGCTCTCCGGCTGACGCGTGGCCCGACACGTGGACCAGGGCGTTGCCCTTGTGCACGACGTCGGCACCCCAACGGGTGAGGCCGTTGATGACCCGGAAGACCGCGTTCTCGTTGCCCGGGATGAGTGAGGACGCGAGCACCACCGTGTCGCCGGGCTCGACCCGGATCTGCGGATGGTCGCGTCCGGCGATTCGCGACAGGGCCGACAGGGGCTCACCCTGGGATCCGGTCGAGATGAGAACGACCTCGTTCGGCGCGAAGTTGTCGAGTGCCTTGAGGTCGACCAGAGTGTTGGGCGGTACCCGGAGAAAGCCGAGGTCTCCGGCGACCCCCATGTTGCGGACCATCGACCGGCCGACGTAGGCAACCTTGCGGCCGTGCTCGACGGCGGCGTCCATCACCTGCTGCACCCGGTGGATGTGCGAGGCGAAGCAGGCCACGATCACCCGCCGCTCCGCCCGCGCGAAGATCCGGTCGATCACCGGGGTGATGTCGCGTTCTGAGACGGTGAAGCCCGGCATCTCCGCATTGGTCGAGTCGACCAGGAAGAGGTCGACACCCTCCTCGCCGAGCCGGGCGAACGCCCGCAGGTCGGTGAGCCGGCGGTCCAGCGGGAGCTGGTCCATCTTGAAGTCACCGGTGTGCAGGACGACACCGGCGGCAGTGCGGATGGCGACCGCGAGAGCGTCGGGGATCGAGTGGTTGACTGCGATGAACTCCAGGTCGAACGGACCGAACTGCATCCGCTGGCGTTCCCGGACCACATGCCGGGGAACGTCCTTCAGCCGGTGCTCGCGCAGCTTGGCCTCCACAAGCGCGAGCGTGAGCTGCGACCCGACGAGCGGGAGGTCACGCCGCTCGCGGAGAAGGTACGGCACCGCGCCGATGTGGTCCTCGTGCCCGTGGGTGAGCACGACGGCCTCGATGTCGTCCAGGCGGTCCCGGATCGGCTCGAAGTCGGGAAGGATCAGGTCGACGCCCGGATGGTGGTCCTCGGGGAACAGGACACCGCAGTCGACGATGAGCAACCTGCCCTCGTGTTCGAACACGGTCATGTTGCGACCGATCTCGCCGAGGCCGCCGAGGGGGATGACGCGGAGGGCGCCGGGCGGGAGCGCGGCGGCTGGTCCGAGCTCGGGGTGAGGGTGGCTCATGCGCGTTCTCGCTTCGCTGCGAACCCGCAGGAGCCACCACGCGGGCTGTACTGACTGAGTCGCTCGCTTGGGTCGCTCATGGGGCGAGACCGGCCTCCTGCAAGTCTGTCCGTAGTTGCCGTATCTGATCTTCGGTGGCCGGGATGAGCGGGAGGCGGACGGCGCGGCTCGGCACCAACCCCCGCAGCTCCAACGCGGCCTTCGCCATGATCGCACCCTGGGTGCGGGTCATGATCGCCTGGTACGCAGGAATGAGCCGCCGGTCGATCTCCCGCGCGGCCGCGAGGTCACCTGCGTCGACGGCTCGGATCATCGCGGCGTACTCAGCCGCCGCCACGTGACCGACCACGCTGACGACGCCGACTCCACCCATGGCCAGCAGGGCGAGGTTCCACTCGTCGGCGCCGCTGTAGATCGCGAGGTCGGTGCGGGCCAGCACCTCGGTCGTTGCGGCCATGTCGCCCTTGGCCTCCTTGAGGGCGACGATGCGGCCGTGCTCGGCAAGTCGGACCAGCGTGTCGGTCGCGATCGGGGTGCCGGTGCGCCCGGGGATGTCGTACAGCATCACCGGCAGCCCAGTGGAGTCGGCCACCGCACGGAAGTGGGCGAGGAGGCCAGCCTGCGGAGGCTTGTTGTAGTAGGGGGTCACGACCAGAAGGCCGTGCACACCTGCCTTCTCCGCCTGCTGCGACAGTTCGATCGCATGCTTCGTGTCGTTGGTGCCCGTGCCGGCCATGACGGTGGCCCGGTCACCGACCGCCTCGAGGACGGCGTGCAGCAGGGCCTCCTTCTCGGCGTCGGTGGTGGTCGGCGACTCACCAGTCGTCCCGCTGATCACCACGCCGTCTGCGCCTGCGTCGACGAGGTGGCTGGCCACCCGCTGAGCGGCGTCGAGATCGAGGTCACCCGCCGGTGTGAAAGGCGTGACCATGGCGATGAGGTTGCGCCCGAACGGGGCGCGTGCCCGGTCGTCGGGCGTTGAACTTGGACCCATGGGACCTCACGGTACCGGTCTGAGCTCCGATCGTGACGTCGCATCGCGATGCCTCGGCCGAACGTTCCTGGCCTGGCCCGGGCTTGGTGGGTGATGGCTGGACGGGAAATGGCCGGGAGGTCGGCGAGGAGGACCGGTTAGAGTGGGAGACGTGATTCTTGCGCAGGCCAGGTTCTGGCACACGACGACGCCGCACGTCGCTTCCGGCGACGCGAGCGGCCTGTCGTCGATGACCTGACCCGGCCGTACGCGCGATGGCCCCGGGAGCGATCCCGGGGCATTTCTGCGCCTGGGCTCGCTCCTCCCTCTTTCGAAGGAGCACACCCGATGTCCGTTTTGGCCCAGCCCGCAGACGAGTCCCCACCCTCAGGCCAGTCCCAGGCGATCGACCAGTCCCCAGCGATCGACCAGTCCCCAGCGATCGACCGGTCCCAGGCAGTCGACCGGTCCAGTCCGGCGGAGAGTCCACATGACCATCGCCGTCTCGGACGCGACCTCGACATCTTCACCTCCGACGAGCTCGCCGGAGCGGGCTTCCCGCTCTGGCTCCCGAACGGTGCGGCGATCGTGGCCGAACTGGAGCGGTACATCGTCGAGGTCGAGCGCCGGTCGGGCTACCAGCACGTGCGTACCCCTGCGGTGGGCAAGCGGGAGCTCTACGAGCGGTCGGGGCACTGGCAGCACTTCGGACCGGACATGTTCCCCCCGATGCCGCTGGGCCGTGGGGACAACGACGCCGACGCCGACGCCAAGGCCGGCCGGGACGAACTCGTGCTGCGTCCCGTGCTCTGCCCCCACCACGCACTTGTCTTCCGGTCGCGGCTGCGCAGCCATCGCGAACTGCCGCTGCGGATCGGCGAGGTCGGCCCGCAGTTCCGGATGGAGCGTTCAGGCGTCGTGAGCGGACTGACCCGTGTGCGCGGCATGATCCTCAACGACGCCCACGTCTTCTGCCCGTTGGACCGGGCTGCAGAAGAGGTCGCCGCGGTCCTGCAGATGATCGACCAGGCGTACGACGTCCTCGGGATCCAGGCCGCCCACCACAGTCTCTCGCTACGCGGACCGGCCGAGGCCGGCAAGTCGTACGCGGGCAGCGAGGAGATGTGGCGGAAGGCCGAGGTGGTGCTTCGCCAGGCACTCGACCTCCGTGGAGTGGAGTACCGCGAGCAGCCCGGCGAGGCAGCGTTCTACGGGCCGAAGATCGACGTCCAGGTGTACGACGCACAGGGCCGGGAGTTCACCCTGTCGACCGTCCAGGTGGATCTGTACCAGCCTGAACGGTTCGACCTGGAGTACGTCGCGCCAGACGGCAGCCGGCAGCGACCGGTGATCGTGCACCGGAGCGTTCTCGCCTCGATGGAACGCATGGTCGCCTACCTGCTGGAGGCCTACGGCGGAGCCCTCCCGGCGTGGCTGTCGCCGCTCCAGGTGAGGATCCTTCCCGTCGGACCCGACGAGCGCGACGCAGCCCGGAGGGTCGCGCAGCTCGGCCTCGAAGCCGGCCTTCGGATGGACGTCGACGACCGGGACGAGAGCCTCGGCGCACGTGTCCGCAACGCGCAGCTGCGCAAGGTGCCGTACGTGGCAGTGGTGGGTGCGCGCGAGGCGGCGGGCGAGTCGGTCGCCGTCCGCCTGCGCGACGGGCGGCAGGCAGGGGTGGTGGCGGTCGAACGCTTCGTCAGCGGCGTAAGGCATGCCGTCGAGTCACGTACCAGCGACCTAACCCTGCCGAAGTGATCACGCGCGACGGCTCAGGGACTCAGGGCGCGACGCGGCCGTTGCGTTCGAAGGCGGCGTGGCTGATCGGCATGAGTTCCGCCCAGGCGGCTTCCATCTTCTCCGCGACCATCTCGATCTCCCGCTGCGGGAACGACGGGAAGGTGGAGTCATCCCGCCTCACCCGGAGGGAGAGGAAGTTCATCAACGACCGCGCGTTGACCGTGACGTAGGCCGTGGAGTAGATCGTGAGCGGCAGAACGATCCGAGCGACCTCGCGGGCGATTCCGGCGTCGAGCATCCGGTGGTAGCTCGCGTAGGCCTCGGTGCACTGCCGCCGCGTCTCTTCCTCGACGAGCTTGTGCTGGTCAGGCGTACCGTCGACGAAGTAGTAGCGCCCGGGCTTGCCCTCCTGCACGAGCTTGCGGTCAGGCCCGGGCACATAGAACACGGGCCGCAGCTCCCGGTAGCGCCCGGACTCCTCGTTGTAGGACGCCATCCGGTGTCGCATCATCTCGCGGAAGACGAAGATCGGTGCGTGGACGTGGAAGGTCATCGAGTTGTGCTCGAACGGTGACCCGTGTCGGCTCCGCAGTAGGTAGTTGATCAGGCCCTTGGACCGCTCGGCATCGGCTTCGACGTCCTCGATCGACTGCTCGCCCTTGGTCGACACCCGAGCGGCGAAGAGCACATCGGCGTCCCGCGCGGCCGAGCGCACCAGCTCCACCGTGACGTCCGTGCGGAACTCGACCGGCCCGGCCGCCTCGCCCAGCGCATGCTCATCAGGCTGACCGCCCACGGCCGGCTGCTGCCCACCCATCACATTCCTCCCGCTTGTTGCATGTCGCGATCCTCGCGTGGCACGTCCATTCGCCAGCGTAGACCCGGCCCCCGACAGGACCGGTGCGGTGCCGGCATGCGCCTGCCTGACCGGATGAGCTGGCCGGATGAGCTGGCCGGATGAGGCCGGTCGCGCACGCGGGGATCGATGGCACGATCAGTGCGACCGTCCGGCCCCCACACCCCCGACGGGTCCGACGGCCGGCCGACCAGGAGGAACTCATGCCCGAGAGCCAGCAGGTACGCGATGTTCGCGGGTGGGAGGTCGTACGCCTGGGGAGTGCCGAGCTCGCCGTCGACGTCGTACCCGGCAAGGGCGGCGACATCACGTCGGTCCGCTGGCTGGCAGGCGACGTCGAGCTGATGTGGCAGTCACCGTGGGGGCTGCGGCACCGCGGAGCGCTCTTCGTACCCGGTGAGACCGAGGCGACTCTGATGGACGCCTACCCGGGCGGCTGGCAGACCGTCTTTCCCAACGCGGGCGACGCGGTCGAGGAGCACGGTGTCCTCTGGGGCATGCACGGTGAGGCGTGGCTGGCGGCGTACGACTGGGAGCCCACCGGACCCGCCGAGGTGACCCTGCGGACGCGCCTGGTCCGCAGTCCGTTCGAGATCGAGCGTCGCATCGGCGTCGTCGGCGCCGACCTCACTGTCACCGAGACGGTACGCAACGCCGGCGGCGTCCCGGTCGAGGCGGCGTGGGGGCATCACGTGGCGTTCGGACAGCCGTTCCTCGACGGGAGTTGTCGCCTCGACACGCCGGGCGCGACCGTGGTGGTCGACGACGAACGCGACGAGCCGGCGTCCGACCTCGTGATCGGATCGCGGTTCGCCTGGCCCGAGGGACCCGACCGCGCGGGCGGCGTCGTCGACCTGCGCCATGTGCCGGGCCCCGATCCGGAGCGGCCTGTCGAACGCCTCTACTACCTGGTCGACCTGGCTTGCGGCGAGGTATCGCTCACCAACCAGCGGCTCGGCGTGCGGGCCGCCCTGACGTGGGACACGTCGGTGATGCCGCAGACCTGGATGTGGTACGAGATGCACGCAGGTGCGGGTTTCCCGTGGTACCAGTCGGTGTACGTCCTCGGCATCGAGCCACACTCGAGCTACCCCGGGCAGGGCCTGCACGCGATCCGGCGCAAGACCGGCACTCAGCTGCACTTCG
The DNA here is from genome assembly GCF_040196095.1 of Actinopolymorpha sp. B17G11. NCBI lineage: Bacteria > Bacillati > Actinomycetota > Actinomycetes > Propionibacteriales > Actinopolymorphaceae > Actinopolymorpha > Actinopolymorpha sp. B17G11. The sequence continues at coordinate 152,537 of NZ_JBEFTW010000002.1, read as the reverse complement.
AGCCGGGCGGGTCGCGCACCGCGACCACCACCCTCAGCGTCAACCGGGAGCACTGAGGGTCTTCGTCCGGCACGGCACGCGGATCCGGGTGTTACGGCGCGAGCCCGGCGACGACGTCCAGCAGGCGGTCGACGTCGGAGCGGTCGTTGTAGTGGACGAGTCCCGCCCGGACCGCTCCCCCACCGTCGCGCAGGCCGAGTGCTCCGGTGAGCTCCCAGGCGTAGCTGTGTCCGCTCCACACGTTGATCCGGTGCGCCGCGAGGTGTGTGGCCACGTCGCGCGGGTGATGGCCTTCGACCCGGAAGTAGACGGTCGCGGTCCGTCGGGCCGGCCTGCCGTACGTCGTCACGTGGGGCATCGCGTCGAGTCCGTCCAGCAGCGTCGTGAAGAGTTCCTGTTCGCAGGACTCCACGGCGGCCATCGAGGCGAGCACCCGGGCGCGACGGGTACCGCCGGCCACGGCCGAGCCCAGGTCGGCGAGGTGCTCGACGGCGGCGGTCACACCGGCCAGATCGGCGAGGGGCGCCGTGCCGGTCTCCATGCGTACCGGGATCTCGTCCGGCGCGGGCAGAAGCTTGGCCGGCCGCAGCGTCTCCAGGACCGCAGGATCGGCGACGACCGCCCCCACGTGCGGACCTGACCACTTGTACGCACTGGTGGCGTAGAAGTCGGCCCCCAGCGCGGCGACATCGACCGGTCCGTGCGGAGTCGCGTGGACGCCGTCGACGTAGGTCAGTGCGCCGGCAGCATGGGCTTTCGCCGCGATCGCCGCGACGTCCGGCCTGGTGCCGAGGATGTTGCTCGCCGCGGTCACGGCGACGAGTCGCGTGCGCGCGGTGAGCAGGTCGTCGTACTGCTGGACCGGGAGTTCGCCGGTCGAGAGGTCCACTTCGGCCCAGCGCACGACGGCGCCCGCGCGCTGCGCGGCCTGGACCCAGGGGCGGAGGTTCGCGTCGTGGTCCAGCCTCGACACGACGATCTCGTCGCCAGCGGCCCAGTCGGCCGCGAGAGTCGTCGCGAAGCGGTAGGTGAGCGTCGTCATGTTCGGCCCGAGCACGACACCCGCCGGATCGCCGCCCACGAGATCCGCGACCGCGTTCCGGCACTCCGCGACGATCGCGTCCGACCGCCCGCTGGCCGGGAACGTCCCGCCCTGGTTGCCGAGCCCGGCACGGTAGGCCGCCACGATGGCGTCGATGACGGACTGGGGCACCTGGGTGCCGGCCGCTCCGTCGAGATAGGCGTACCCGTCGGCGAGCGCGGGATAGCCGGCGCGGACCTTGCGCACGTCGTACCTCACGACACCCCACCGTAGCCGCACCGCACTCCGGCGGCGGTCGCTCCCGTGATCATGATCATGATCATGAAGAGAAAGCGGCCTATGCGTACGAAAAGCCCTCATGATCACGATCATGATCACGGAACGGCACGCGCATTGCCCGGATCGGTGGGACAGCGTCGGGGGTCAGCGGGGCTTCGTGGGGTCAGTGGGAAGTCAAGCGTCGTAGTCGACGACGAGTCGGTAGCTGGTGGGATGCGACTGGCAGGTGAGGACGTAGCCTCGCTCCACCTCGTCCGGTTCGAGGGCGTAGCACAGGTCCATCGTGACCGTTCCCTCGCGGACCTTCGCCCGGCAGGTGCCGCACACCCCGCCCCGGCACGCGAACGGCGCGTCACTGCGTACGCCGAGAACGCCTTCCAGCACCGGCGGTCCGGCCCGGTCGAGCAGAAACGTCGAGCGCCGACCGTCCATGATCGCCGTCACCTCGCAGGCGGCCGCTGAACCGGATGCCCCAGCCGCAACCGCCGACCCCGCCTCGACCGGCAACACCGCCTCGGCCGGCAACACCTTCCCAGCCGGCGACACCGTCTCGGCCGGCGCAGTCGAGTTCTTCGCAGTCGAGTTCGTCGCCGGCCCGACGTGGAAGAGTTCCGAATGCACCCGCTCGCGAGCGACGCCGTGCGCGCGAAGGACCCGCCGCAGTTCGTCCACCATGGCGTACGGCCCGCAGAGGTACCACCCTTGCACCGACTCCGCGTCGACGAGGGTGTCCAGGAACGTTCGCACCTTCGCCCCGTCGATCCGTCCGCCGAACAGCGACACCTCGGGCTGTTCGCGGGAGAGGACGTGAACGAGGTGGAACCGGTCGGCATACCGGTCCTTCAGATCGGCGAGGTCCTCGACGAACATGATCGACGCGCTGGTCCGGTTGCCGTACAGCAGCGTGATCTGGCTCTTGGGCTCGAAGGCCAGCACGCTCGCGCACATGGACAGGACCGGCGTGATGCCACTCCCGGCCGCGACGAAGCACAGGTGCCGGCCAACCAGCGGGTCGGGCGTGACGCAGAACCGGCCCGTGGGCGTCATCACGTCGACGAGGTCGCCGGCCCGCATCCGCTCCAGTGCGTACGCCGAGAACCCGCCATGCGCGACCCGTTTGACTCCGATCCGCAACCACCGCGGCCCGTCCGGACCGGCCGGATCGCCTTCGGTGCAGATCGAGTAGTTGCGCCGGAGGTCGTCGCCGGCTTCGGGCGTCCGTACCGTCACGTGCTGACCGGGTAGGAAGCGGTAGGCGTCCGCGAGTTCGGCGGGCACCTCGAAGGTCACCACCACCGCGTCATCGGTCTCGCGCCGCACGTCCGCGACCCGCAGCGCATGGAAGACGGCGTGCCGGTGGCCGGTCAGCTCTGGCCCGCTCATGGTTCTGGCCCGCTCATGGTTCTGGCCCGCTCGTAGTTCTGGCCCGCTCACAGCGCCTTCACGTGTTCGAAGGGCTCGCGACAGGACCGGCACGACCGCAAGGCCATGCACGGCGTCGGCCCGAACCGCGACACCTCGCCAGTGTCCGGCGATCCGCAGCGCGGGCAGCGCACCGAAAGCTCCACCAGGACTGGGCTCCCGTCCGGCGTGTCTCTTCGCGGATGGGGAGGCGCGATGCCGTGGTCGGCGAGCTTGCGCCGACCTGCCGGCGTGATCAGGTCGGTGGTCCACGCCGGGCTGAGGACGGTACGCACGTGCACCTCGCGCGCTCCAGCCGCACGCAAGGCCGCCTTGACATCGGCCTGGATCGCTTCCAGGGCTGGGCATCCGGAGTAGGTGGGCGTGATGTCCACCTCAACGGCGCCAGCCTCGACACGTACGCCGCGCAGGATGCCGAGCTCGGCGATCGTCAGCACCGGCAGCTCGGGGTCGACCACCGACGCCGCGACGTCGTAGGCCTCTTCCGGCGTACGGATCCCACCCATGTCGCTCACCAGAGCGCTTCCGGATGCGTACGGACGAGATACTGCATCTCCGCCAGCAGGTAGCCCATCGCCTCGGCGTGGACGCCCCGCCGCCCGCCGCTCACCGGAGTGCCGCGCACGTCCGGCATCCGTAGAGTCGCCTCGGTCACGACCCCGGTGACATAGGCGTCAAAGCTCGGACGCATGGCCGCCCGGTCGACCGCCTGCCCGTCGGCCACGAGGCCGCGCTCGACAGCGTCGGACTCGAACAGCTCGTCCACGCAGGGCCACACCGTGTCGAGGCCGGCTTGCATACGCGTGTGGCTCTCCTGCGTACCGTCGCCAAGGCGGAGCACCCACTGGGTGGCATGGTCGCGGTGGTAGGCGACCTCCTTGACGGCCTTGGCGGCGATCGCGGCGAGTGTGTCATCGGTGGAGGTCGCGGCCAGTCGCTGGTAGAGCTCGTACTGGTAGGCCGAGAAGACCAGCAACCGCGCCATCGTCACCGCGAAGTCACCACGTGGTTGCTCGACGAGGACGACGTTGGTGAAGGCGCGCTCATCCCGCAGGTAGGCGAGCGCGTCCTCGTCACGCCCCTCCCCTTCGCGCGCCCCGGCGTAGGTCAGCAGCATCCGCGCCTGGCCGAGCAGGTCGAGGCCGATGTTGGCGAGTGCGACGTCCTCCTCGAGCTGCGGCGCTCTGGTGATCCACTCGCCGAGGCGTTGCGCGAGGATCAGTGCGTCATCGCCAAGCCGGCAGGCGTACACGGCGACGTCCGGCGACGTGACGGCTCCACTCGCCTCCGCCGTCGACGTGGACATCCCCGTGCGTGCGTTCACAGGTGCGGAGCCTCCTCGGGCACCTCGTAGAACGTCGGGTGCCGGTAGACCTTGTCCGCCGCCGGATCGAAGAACGCGTCCTTCTCCTCGGGGCTCGACGCCGTGATCGCCGTGGCCGGCACGACCCAGATCGACACGCCCTCGCTCCGGCGGGTGTAGATGTCGCGGGCATTGCGCAATGCCATCGTGGCGTCAGGTGCGTGCAGGCTGCCTGCGTGCACGTGGGACAGTCCCCGCCTGGCACGTACGAAGACTTCCCACAGCGGCCAGTCGTTGCGTACGTCGCTCATGCCACGGACCCTTCCCGCGGCCCCGCTCGCCGGGGCACCGGCTGGTCCGGCTGCTCCGGCCGCTCACGACGGGCGGCCCGCTTGGCGGAATAGGCGAGAGCCGCTTCGCGCACCCAGGCGCCCTCCTCGTGCGCGCGGATCCGGTGCTCCATGCGTTGGGTGTTGCAGGGACCGTCGCCCTTGATCACGCGGAACAGTTCGTCGTAGTCGGGCTCGGTGAAGTCGTAGTGAGCCCGCTCGGGGTTCCACGCCAGGGCGTCGTCGGGGATCCGCAGCCCGAGTACGTCCGCCTGCGGCACGGTCATGTCGACGAAGCGTTGCCGGAGTTCGTCGTTGGAGAACCGCTTGATCCCCCAGACCGCCGACTGGGTGCCGTGCGTCGACTCGGCGTCCGGCGGCCCGAACATCGCGAGGCTCGGATACCACCACCGGTCGAGCGCGTCCTGCGCCATCGCCTGTTGCCGCTGGGTTCCTCGCGACAGTGCGAGCAGGATCTCGAACCCCTGCCGCTGGTGGAAGGACTCCTCCTTGCAGATGCGGACCATCGCCCGTGCGTACGGGCCGTAGGAGCATCGGCACAACGGCACCTGGTTGGTGATGGCCGCGCCGTCGACGAGCCAGCCGATCGCGCCGATGTCCGCCCAGGTGAGGGTCGGGTAGTTGAAGATCGAGGAATACTTCTGCGTCCCCGCATGCAGCTTGTCGAGCAGCTCGTCACGGCCGACGCCGAGGGTCTCAGCCGCGCCGTAGAGGTAGAGCCCGTGGCCGGCCTCGTCCTGGACCTTCGCCATCAGGATCGCCTTACGGCGCAGGCTGGGCGCCCTGCTGATCCAGTTGCCCTCCGGCTGCATGCCGATGATCTCCGAGTGCGCATGCTGCGCGATCTGCCGGATCAGCGTCCTGCGGTAGCCGTCCGGCATCTCGTCGCGCGGCTCGATCCGCTCGTCGGCGGCGAGCAGTTCCTCGAACCCGCTCGTGGAGCCGGCTGGTTCGGCGGACTGATCCGCCCGTGCTGCGCGCGCACTCACGTAGTCAGGGTAGCAGCGCTTGTGACAGTCATGTGCAAAATGTGCAGCTTACTGTCATACCTCGGCCCGACACGCGGGTGACACCGCTTCGACCTTGCCATGCACCTTCCGGTGCCCAGCCGACCGAGGGTCCAGTCGATCCGCAGCCCACGCGAGTCCCACAGACGCGCCTCGGAGCACCAGAGCCGCCAGTCGCTGCACGACCTCGCCCAGTCGGGCCGCCGCCTCGACGCGGACCGCCGCATCCGCCCACACCGCCTGCTCCAGCAGGGGCGTCCGCCTGGCGCGACGCCACGCCTCAGCCTCGGCGATGCGGTCCTGCGTCCACTGCCTGGCGATCGATTCCATGATCCAGCCGTTCATCTCTACCTCCTCATCGACACCAGTAAACATACTACGGTGGTGTCGCACCACTGGCAACCGCCTTTCGAGGTATGGTGGTGTCGAGAGGTGATCTGTTGACGACGACCACAGCTGCTGACCGTGACCGGGGGGTCCCACCGGTCGCTGAGCTGCTGTGTGCGTTCGCCAACACGCTCGACGTCGACGCCGGAACCGACGACCTCGGCGACCCGGCCGCTCTGACCGGCTGGCTCACCGCTCGCGGACTGGTGGACGGCGACGTCCGGGCGTCGGCGTCCGACCTCGCACTCGCCACCGCCATCCGGTCCGGCCTGCGGCAGGCGATGGTCCAGCACCACGACCGATCCGACGCTGCCCTTGCCGGACTCGACGAAGTCGCCGCACGACTTCCGCTGCGGCTCGGGTTCGTGGGCACCCGCCCGCGACTCGTTCCCGCCGTCGAAGGCGGTTCCGCCGGCGTCGCTCGGCTCCTCGTAGCCGTCGCGAACGCGGAGGCCGACGGCATCTGGGCGCGGCTGAAGGTCTGCGCTGCATCCGACTGTGCATGGGCCTTCTACGACACTTCGAAGAACAGGTCCCGGCACTGGTGCTCGATGGGCGTCTGCGGCAACCGGCAGAAGACGCGTGCCTACCGCGCCCGGCAGAGGGCGAAGGACTGACCGGCTGTCAGGATGGGCCAGTGAGCGAACCGACCGCCGACCGCAGCGTCCGCATCGCCTGGGCGGCTGACGCCCCCGATGTCGCCCGCGTCCAGGTACGCGCCTGGCAGTCCGGATACGCGCGCATCTTCCCGGCGGGAGTGCTGGACGCCCTCGACGAGGGTGCGATCGCCGAACAGTGGCGGCGGTCGCTCACCAGCCCGCCCGACGCGCGTCACCGGCTCCTCGTCGCGCTGGAGGCGGGCGTTCTCGTCGGCTTCGCCGCCACCGGGCCCGCAGACGATCCCGACTCCGATCTGCTCACCGAGGGCGCGATCACCACGTTCCACGTCGACCCCGACCACACCCGCGCGGGCCACGGGTCACGGCTGCTCCAGGCGTGTGCCGACACGCTGGTCGCGGACGGGTTCACCCGCGCGGTCAGCTGGGTGTTCACCGCCGACGACATCCTTCGCCAGTTCCTCGCAGCTGCCGGCTGGGCGCCCGATGGTGCGCACCGGGAGCTGGACCTCACCGGCGACGGGACCGTACGCATGAAGCAGGTACGCCTGCACTGCGCTCTCGCCTGAGCTCACCACGACCCTCTCCAGGGGTTGGCCCTCGCCCTGACCTACAGTCCTGGCATGCGAGAGCGCGGGACGACGAGACGGGAGGTCATTCGCGACGCGGCGGCGATCGGAATCGCGACCGGTGCGTACGGGATCTCCTTCGGCGCGATCGGTGTGGCCAGCGGACTCTCGGTCGTCCAGACCAGCGCCCTGTCGTTGTTCACGTTCACGGGGGCCTCCCAGTTCGCGTTCGTGGGAATCGTCGGAGGCGGCGGGACCCTCGTGTCGGCGACGCTGACGGCCCTCCTGCTGGGCACCCGCAACGCGTTCTACGGCCTGCGCCTGGCAGACCTGCTCCGGTTCCGCGGCGTCCGCCGCCTGGTCGGCGCCCACTTCGTCATCGACGAGACGACGGCGATGTCGGTGACCCGGTCCAGTCCGAAGCTCGCTCGGGTGGGCTTCTGGTCCACGGCGATCATCCTGTTCACGCTGTGGAACGCCGGCACCCTGATCGGTGCACTCGCCGGGGTCGCGCTGGGTGACCCGCGGACGTTCGGCCTGGACGCGGCGGCGCCGGCCGCGTTCATCGCCCTGCTCTGGCCGCAGCTCACCGACCGGCGCACCCGGGCGGTCGCCGCAGGTGCCGCACTCGTGGCGGTCGCGCTGGTGCCCGTCGTACCCGTCGGGGTGCCCGTTCTCATCTCCGGTGCGGTCGCGATCGCTGTGGGCCTACGGCGTACGGCCCGGCCCGACGGCACCCGCGAGCCCGACGACACCCGCGAGCCCGACGACACCCGCGAGCCCGGCGACACCCACGAGCCGGGCCTCGATGACGCCGAGCACACCCTCGAAGGGCGGGACAACTCGCGATGATGTGGCTCGCAGTCCTTCTGACCTCCGCCGGCAGCTATCTCACGAAGCTGGTCGGCCTGTCCGTGCCACGTCGGGTTCTCGACCGCCCTGCCGTTCACCGCATCACCGCGCTGCTTCCGGTCGCGCTCCTCGCCGCGCTCGTCGGCGTCCAGACCCTCAGCACCGGTGAACGCCTCGTGGTCGACGCGCGCCTGGCCGGGGTGGCCGTGGCAGTGGTCGCCCTGATCCTGCGGGCACCGTTCATCGTGGTCGTCGCCCTGGCGGCCCTCACTGCCGCCCTCGTTCGCCTGCTCGGCTGAGTCACCAGCCGCTCACGAGGTGCCGGCTAGCCTCGGCGGAGGGACCTGAGCCGGCTACGCAGCCACGGCGCCAGCCGACTGCGGCGGAGCCAACTCCCGAGCGGGACTCTTCCGAGCACCCGGACGAGCCGTTGCTCCAGTGGCACCGGTCGCCCGGCTCCGGACACGGTGGCTGCCTCCGCTTCCGCGGCCGGTGCCTGGTCTCCTGGCGGCGCAGACGCGTCCGACTCGAGTGCCTGGCGAGGCACCGTGGCTACGACCGTCGCCGCCACCGCCTCAGCCGCGGCGCTGACCGGCAACACTGCGTCGGCCGCGGTGAGGTGGTCGTCGACAGGTGCCTTCGGTGCGGCGCCCAGCAGGGAGATGTCGCCGACGACGCGTACGCCGAGCGCGGAGATCTTCTCCCCAGCCGCTGCACCGATGTGAGCGGCGCGCTCCAGTGCCCAGGCGGGAGTGATGATGCGCAACTCGTCCGGTCCAGGCGTCCGCTCCATCTGCATGTGCTGGATGACACCGGTGCGAACGACGTTCTTGTAGAGCGTGTCCGGCCAGCCTCGACTTTTGAACTCGATGTTCAGATGGCGGATCAGCTCGGCCTCGCCCCACGTGAGCGACCGGTTCGTCCACCCTTCCTCCGGCTCCAGCAGGCCGGTCGGAAGCCCGACCAGTTCCTCGACCCGACGCATCAGGCCGAGCCGGTCCGCATCGTCCACGACGACGACGGTGACGTTGTCCGGACCGACGATCGATGCCCAGCGCTCGACGAGAACCTCGTGGTGGTGACGTTTCCAGAACGATGGAGTCGGCCGCTTGTACGGCGGCTTGTTGAGCATGCCGTCCAGCCACTCGTCGTACGACGCCCGCTGGCCGTTGCGTACGTACTGCTGCCATGACGACGGCAGGAGCTTCGTGAGCGGGCGCAACGTCACCAGGATGTGTACCCGCTCACCACCCAGGGCATCGACGACCTTCCTGGCGAGCTCTGGACTGGACTCGCAGAAGAACTCGCTGCTGACGATGACGCGCTTGTCGCTGGCGGCCTTCACCTGCCTGACGAGACGGTTCCAGTGCGAGATCGGCGGCGGCGGATCGCCGGGCAGTCCTTTCGATCCCCTCACGGATAGCGCCGCCCCCATGTGCTGACGCTCCCGCCCGGCATAGACCACTCCATGCTCTGCCATGGCCGCCCGCGCCTGCTTCAACGCTCCCTGCAGGGCTGTGGTTCCTGTCTTGTACGGACCGATGTGCAGCAGAACAGTCCGTTCCGCAAGCAGCAGGTCACTCACCGTTTGCCCTCCCGGCCTCGAAGATGGACAACGAGTAAATACGGCTTGAACCGCTCGTTGGCGGGCATCCGGTGGCCGATACCGGCCGCGGCAGCGTGGAAGGACTGCCGGTCGCGTCCACTCCCGGGCTGACCAGCGGTGGACACCCGTCTCGAAGACAGAGACCTCATACGGAAAACATGCGGCGTCGGGCGGATCGTGCGCATAGCGTCGAGGCACGACCCTCGTGAGCCGTCGGCGCTTTCGGAGAAAGGTGAGCCACGTGGCTTCCGGATACCAGGTCCTCACCGAGGAACAGGCCGAACACTTCCTGGCCAAGGGGTTCGTCGTCATCCCCGAGTGCTTCTCGGTCCAGGCCGCCGCGGAGCTGACCGAAACGGTCTGGACGAGGCTGGGCTACGACCCCGACGACGGGACGACCTGGGCGGAGCCGTCGGTGCACATGCCCACCCATCGGCACCTGGACGTGAAGGAGTTCGCACCCAAGGCGTGGCTCGCCGCGTGCGACCTGCTCGGAGGGGAGGAGCGGATCAGGCCGCCGTTCGCCTGGGGCGACGGGTTCATCGTGAACCTCTGGCAGGGCGCGGACCGACCGTGGGAGCCGGCGTCTCCCACCTCGCCGGGCTGGCACAAGGACGGTGACTTCTTCCGGCACTTCCTCGACTCACCCGAACAGGGCCTCCTGACCCTGGTGCTCTGGTCGGACGTACGCCATCAGGGCGGAGCGACGTTCGCGGCAGCGGACTCGGTGGGGCCGGTCGCGCGTTACCTCGCCCAGCGGCCGGCTGGAGTGCTCCCGCTGGACTTCGACATCGCGCATCTGATCGGGCAGTGCTCGGAGTTCGTGGAGGCGACGGGCTCGGTCGGTGACGTCTACCTGCTCCATCCGTTCATCCTGCACGCGAAGGCGCAGAACATCCTTCGCGTACCACGACTGATCACCAACCCTCCGGTGCATCTGGCCGAGCCGATGCGCTTCGACCGGGAACGGTACGACGACCATTCCCTGGTGGAGAAGGCGATCCTGCGAGGGCTCGGCGTGGAGCGCTACGAGTTCACCCCGACCGCACCACGGGAGAAGGTCGTTCCGGAACGCGTCCGCCGGCAGGAACGCATGAAGGCCGACGAAGCGCGCCGGCTGGCCACGCGTTCCTGACCGGCACTCAGCCGAGACCGACGAGCTCGGCGCTCACGTCCCAGAGTCGGGCCGCGACGACGGGATCCTGGGCGAGCGGTGCGGGTGGCACAGCCGTGCGCCTCTCGAAGTAGCAGCCGGTCACGCCCTCGAGGTCAGGGCTCTCGGCGAGCTGGACGACCGCACCGGCACCTTCCTCGATGCTGATGAACTCGCGTCGCATGAAGAGCCTGATCACCGGTCGCAGCAACGCTGGCGCCGCCGACCAGATGTTGGTGTCGATGGCGCCCGGATGGACGCTGTTGACGGTGACGCCCGTCCCGGCGAGGCGGCGCGCCAGCTCCGTCGCGAAGAGCACGTTGGCGAGCTTCGACCGGCCGTACGCCTTCATCGCGCTGTAGCCCCGCGCGAAACCCAGATCGTCGAAGTCGAGCGTTCCCGAGCGGTGGTTGATGGAGGCGACCACGACCACCCGCGCCGGCGTACTGGCCACGATGAGGTCGAGCAGCAGGTTGGTGAGCAGGAAATAGCCGAGGTGGTTCACCGCGAACGTCGTCTCGATCCCGTCCTCGGTCAGCCGACGCCGCAGGTTCACGGCGCCGGCGTTGTCGACCAGGACGTCGAGCCGGTCGAAGCGATCGGCGTACGCCTTGGCCAGCGCCCGGATCGACGCCTGCCGGGAGAAGTCACACAGCAGGTGCACCGGCTCGACCCCCGCCCGGGCACGGACGGTCTCGACGGCTGCCTGCGTACGCTCCGGGTCGCGGCCGACGAGCACCACCCGCGCGCCATGGCGCGCCAGCTCGACGCTCGTCTCCAGACCGATGCCACTCGTCGCCCCGGTCACCAGCACCGTCTTGTCCCGCACAGTCCAGGTCATGGAAGATCACCGTACCGACCGGAGCTGTCCGACCACGACCACGTGCACGGAACAGTGCGTTCGCTCGGAGTTCACCGGCGGTTCGGCGGTGTCGGCGGCGCTCCGGCGGCTGACTTGTTAGCGTTTCCGGCTGTGTCTGTCGAATCGCCGAGTGCAACCATCGAGCGTCCCCAGACCCAGCCGTCGCGGTGGTCCCTGACAAACTGGGCCCTGACAAACCGGGCCCCGACAAACCGGGCGAATGTCCTGGGTTGGATCGGTGTCGCCGGGATCACCGCGGTCGTCGCGGCGACGTGGGCGACGACCCTCGCGGCCGCGTACGGCGACAATCATGAGGGCAGGGTCTTCTCCCGCTTCGCCCTTCAGGTGCGCAACCTCGCCGAACACGGTCTGGTCGGCTCGCAGTTCGCCACGGACATGGCGCCCTACGGCCGGTCGTACGCCCACCACCCGCCGCTGGCCACGATCCTCGACGCGCTCTTCTCAGCATTGCCGGGCGAGGGTGAGTACCAGATGCGGCTGGCGCCCTACCTGCTCGGTCTGCTGGCCATCCCGGCAGCGGCGGCCCTGCTTCGTGCGTTCGATCTGCGGTGGCCACCGGTGCTGGTGGCGCTCGGCCTGATGGTCGTGACCGGCTTCTTCTGGGTGTACGCCCGGATCGTCTTCGACCTCGGACTGCTGATGGCGATGGCGGCGGCGATAGCCCACGTCCGCCTACAGGCTCAGCCCTCGCGCCGGCTGCTGGTGGTCGCCTGCGTGACGAGCTTCCTCGCCACCCTCGGCTCGTGGCCGGGCATCGCGCTCGCGGCGCTGCTCGGACTCTGGCTCCTGTCCGGGCGCCGGCGGGTCGACCGGGTGGCCGTGGCGGTCGCGGTGAGCATGGTGGCGGGCCTCCTCGGCAGCCTGGCGTTCATGCTGGGGGTCGCGGGGGTGAGCAACCTGTCCGCGCAGACCCGGTTCCGTACCGAAGGGGGCGACTTCACGGTCCGCGAGTTCGTCGTCCAGCAGTGGCTGTGGTTCCGCCAGCTCCTGCCGGTGTGGTATCTCGCGCTGCTCCCCGTTGGTGTCGTCGTCGGCCTGCTGCGCCGGAGGACCCGCGCCTTCACCGCGCTCGCGACGGCACTCGCCGTCGGCTGGGTGGTGCTGTTGCCGAACGGTTCGTTCATCCACGACTACTGGCCCTACATCGTGCTCATCCCTGGCGTCGTGGGGATGGCGGCGCTTCTCGATGCGGTGTGGGCGCGGGTTCCAGCGGGGCTCGGCACCCTGCGCGGCTGTGTCGCCGGGCTCGTCGCGCTCGGTCTGGTGGTGGCGTTCGCCGCGATGGTGCGGGGACCGGTGGCACGTGACTACATCGTTCGGCCCCTCGACGGGGGCACTCTCGTCGCCGACCACGGTCCCGCGCCGGGGCAGGTACGCGCCTGGCACATCTCGTTCGGTGCCGTCCGATGGCTCGCCTACTACTGGGACCTCGCCCCGGCCAAGGTGCTGCCGGAGAACGCGTCCATGGCCCGCCCCGACGACCTCGCACTCATGCATCTCGACCGGATCCCCGAGTGGCTTCCCGCGTCCGTCGCCGACCAGCCGGTGGCCCGCGAAGGGCGCTACGTCCTCGTCCGGATGGCCGACGTCCAGGCTGCCCTCCGCCACCGGGCTCCCGGAGAATGATCACGTTCCCCGGCGGGCCGGTCAGGTCGTACGCAGGAAGTGCTCGAGGCCGACTGTCAGGCCAGGGTTGACGACCACCTCGCGCACCCCCAGAAGGACGCCTGGCATGAACGACGTCCGCGCCATGGAGTCGTGCCGGATGGTGAGCGTCTCGTCATGGCCGCCGAAGAGGACCTCCTGGTGCGCGACCAGGCCGGCAAGCCGGACGCTGTGCACCCGGACGCCTCCCACCCGGGCACCGCGCGCACCGTCGACCTCCTGGGATGTCGCGTCGGGGACCTCGCCCAGCCCGGCCGCCGCTCGGGCGGCGCTGACGAGCTCGGCGGTCCGCCCGGCGGTGCCTGACGGCGCGTCCGCCTTGCCGGGATGGTGCAGCTCGATGATCTCCACCGAGTCGAAATGGGCCGCCGCCTCCTGGGCGAACCGCATCATGAGGACGGCGCCGATCGAGAAGTTCGGCGCGACCAGAACGCCCACGCCGGTTGGCGCGTCGGCGATCCACCCGCGCAGCGACTCCAACCGTTCGCCGGTGAAGCCGGTGGTCCCCACGACGGAGTGGATGCCCTGACTGACGCAGAAGCGGAGGTTGTCCATCACCGCGTCCGGATGGGTGAAGTCGACGACTACCTCCGCGCCCTTGTCCACCAGGAGATCGAGAGAGTCGCCGAGGTCGACCTCGGCGACAAGTTCGAGGTCGTCGGCCGCGGCGACCGCCCGGGACACCTCGGCACCCATCCGCCCCCTGGCTCCCAGTACACCGACCCTGATCGTCACCGGTCATCCCTCACTTCCTGCCCGAGTCGGGTGGTCCGCCCCGTCCGACAGCGTCTCTACCCAAGCGCCAGCCGGTCGTCGGCTACCGGACGACTGGCGCGAACCGGTCAGGGTCGTCGAACGGGCCGACGACCGCGAGCGTCGGGGCCGCCTCCAGCAGCTCCCCCGCAACCGCGCGGATCTCGTCGAGGGTCACCGCGTCGATCCGGCGGAGGATCTCGTCCATGCTCAACAGCTCACCGTAGACGAGCTCCGCCTTGGCCAGCCGGCCCATCCGCGAACCGGTGTCCTCGAGGCCGAGCACCAGCGAGCCGCGCAACTGGCCCTTGCCACGCTGGAGTTCCTCGTCGGTGATGCCGTAGGTGGCGACTTTGGCCAGCTCGCCCCGACAGATGTCGAGCACGTCGTCGATCTTTTCCGGCAGGCACCCCGCGTAGACGCCGACCATGCCGGCGTCGGCGTAGTTGGACGCGAACGAATAGACGGAGTACGCCAGCCCCCGCTTCTCCCGGACCTCCTGGAACAGCCGGCTCGACATGCCACCGCCCAGGGCGGCGTTGAGCACCCCGAGCACGAACCGCCGGTCGTCGGTCCGCGTCAGCCCGGGAACGCCCAGCACGAGGTTGGCCTGCTCGGTCGTGCGTTCGACGACCCGGACAGCGCCCTTGGCCGGCTCCGGGCCCTCCCCGCCGATCCGCGGCGGCGTCGGGGGCGCGTCTGCGTCGAGAAACCCCGCCTGCCGGAATGCCTTCGTCACCAGGCGTACGACCGTGCGGTGCTCCACGTTGCCAGCGACCGCGACCACCATGGAGTTCGGGCGATAGCGGCGCCGGTAGTAGCCGGCGACCTGACGCCGGGTCAGCGCCTGGATCGACTCGAGAGTGCCGAGGACGGGCCGACCGAGCGGCGAGTCACCCCACATCTGTTGGGCGAACACGTCGTGGACGGAGTCGGTCGGATCGTCGTCGTGCATGGCGATCTCTTCGCAGATGACGCCGCGCTCACTGTCCACGTCGGCCGCCGTGATCAGCGAGGACGACACCATGTCGCACACCACGTCGACGGCCAGCGGCAGGTCGATGTCGAGGACACGCGCGTAGTAGCAGGTGTACTCCTTGGTGGTGAAGGCGTTCATCTCGCCGCCCACCGCATCGAGCGCGGAGGAGATCTCCAACGCTTCCCTACGCTTCGTTCCCTTGAACAGCAGGTGTTCGAGGTAGTGGCTGGCGCCGGCGAGGGACGGCGTTTCGTCCCTCGACCCGACACCGACCCACACGCCGAACGTCACCGAACGCACCTGCGGCATCGCCTCGGTGACGATCCGCAGGCCGCCAGGGGCGACGGTACGCCGGACAACTCCGCCGTCGCCTTCCTTCAGCAGGGTCCGGGTGGATCCGGACGGCTGCGTCAGGGTCGCGGACAGCATCGCGCGCCCGTTCACTTCTGGGCAGCTGACTTCTCGGCTTCCTCGATGACCGGCACGAGCGAGAGCTTGCCGCGGTCGTCGATCTCGCCGATCTCCACCTGCACCTTGTCGCCAACCTTGACGACGTCCTCGACGTTCTCGACCCGCTTGCCGCCGGCCAGCGCCCGCAGCTTCGAGATGTGCAGCAGGCCGTCGCGGCCGGGCACCAGCGACACGAACGCACCGAAGTTGGTGGTCTTGACCACCGTGCCGAGGTAGCGCTCGCCCACCTCGGGCATGGTCGGTGTCGCGATGCTCGCGATCACGCTGCGCGCCGCCTCCGCGGACGGACCGTCGACCGCACCGATGAAGATCGTGCCGTCGTCCTCGATGTTGATGTCGGCACCGGTGTCGTCCTGGATCTGGTTGATGACCTTGCCCTTGGGCCCGATCACCTCGCCGATCTTGTCGACCGGGATCTTCATCGTGATGATCCGCGGTGCGTAGGGCGAGATGTCCGCAGGCGTGGAGATGGCCTTCTCCATGACGGAGAGGATGGTGAGCCGGGCCTCCCTCGCCTGCTGGAGTGCGGAACCGAGCACCGACGCGGGAATGCCGTCGAGCTTGGTGTCGAGCTGCAGCGCGGTGACGAACTCCCGGGTGCCGGCGACCTTGAAGTCCATGTCGCCGAACGCGTCCTCCGCGCCCAGGATGTCGGTGAGCGTGACGTACTCGGTCTTGCCGTCCTTCTGTTCGCTGATCAGGCCCATCGCGATGCCCGCGACCGGGGCCCGCAGGGGTACGCCCGCGCTGAGCAACGCCAGTGTCGACGCACACACCGAACCCATCGACGTCGAACCGTTGGAGCTGATCGCCTCCGATACCTGACGGATGGCGTAGGGGAACTCCTCGCGGCTCGGCAGCACCGGCGCGACGGCCCGCTCGGCGAGCGCACCGTGCCCGATCTCGCGCCGCTTCGGCGAACCGACCCGACCGGTCTCACCGGTGGAGTACGGCGGGAAGTTGTAGTTGTGCATGTAGCGCTTCGTCGTGTCCTCGGCGAGGGTGAGGCCGATCCGCCGCTCCAGCGCCAACATGTTGAGCGTGGTGACACCGAGGATCTGCGTCTCGCCACGCTCGAAGATCGCCGAACCGTGCACGCGGGGTACGACACCGATCTCGGCCGTCAGCGGTCGGATGTCGGTGAGCCCACGCCCGTCGATGCGTACCTTGTCGGCGATCACGCGCTCACGGACCAGCGTCTTGGTGAGCGAACGGAAGGCGGCGCTGATCTCCTTCTCGCGGCCTTCGAAGTCGGCCCCGATCCGCTCGACGGCGAGTGCCTTGATCTCTTCGAGGCGCGCCTCGCGCTCGGACTTGTGGGCGATCGTGAGGGCTTCGGCGAGCTCGGTGCGGACGGCTCCGGAGAGCGCCTCGAGCACGTCGTCCTCGTAGTCGCGGAAGACCGGGAACTGACCTGTCGGCTTGGCAGCGACGTCGGCCAGCCTGGACTGGGCGGTGCACAGGGTCTTGATGAAACCTTTCGCGGCTTCGAGGCCCTCCGCGACGACATCCTCGGTCGGTGCCGGGGTGCCGTTCTGGACCAGACCCCAGGTCTGATCGGTCGACTCCGCCTCGACCATCATGATCGCGACGTCCCCGTCCTCGAGGACCCGTCCGGCGACCACCATGTCGAAGACGGCGTTCTCGAGTTCGCTCACGCGTGGGAATGCCACCCACTGGCCGTTGATCAACGCGACCCGTACGCCGCCGATCGGGCCGGAGAAGGGCAGGCCGGCGATCTGGGTGGACGCGGACGCGGCGTTGATCGCGAGCACGTCGTAGATCGTGTCGGGATCGAGCGCGAGCACGGTGATGACGACCTGGACCTCGTTGCGGAGGCCCTTGACGAACGTCGGCCGCAGCGGACGGTCGATCAGCCGGCAGGTGAGGATCGCGTCCTCGCTCGGCCGGCCCTCGCGGCGGAACACCGAGCCGGGGATCTTCCCCGCGGCGTACGCACGCTCCTCGACGTCGACGGTCAACGGGAAGAAGTCGAACTGTTCCCTGGGCTGTTTGCTCGCCGATGTCGCCGACAGGACCATCGTGTCGTCATCGAGGTGGGCGACCACCGAACCGGCGGCCTGGCGGGCGAGACGTCCGGTCTCGAACCGGATCTTGCGGGTTCCGAAGCTGCCGTTGTCGAGAACTGCTTCGGCGGTGTGAATACCGGGACCCTCCACTGGGGCTCCCTCCTTGTGAGGCCAGGGAGCGGTGCTCGGAACGAGGTCGCGGGCGCGGAGTGCCGGTCTTCGATCGAGGCTCCCGGGTCATCCATCCCTGGTGTGGGAGTCCCGGGGGCCACTACCGAGGACCGGCGACCTTTGCCGCCGGATCTCGTGGACCGCTCCGATTGCTGTGTTGTGCGTAGGGAGCGGCCGGGCCTGGCCGGGCCGCTCCCGCCTGTCACGTTACCGTCGCAGGCCGAGCCGCTCGATCAGGGAGCGGTAACGCGAGATGTCTTCCTTCATGACGTAGTTGAGCAACCGGCGCCGCTGCCCCACGAGGAGCAACAGGCCCCGCCGGCTGTGGTGGTCGTGCTTGTGGGTCTTGAAGTGCTCGGTCAGGTGGTTGATCCGATGAGTGAGAATCGCGACCTGGACCTCGGGCGAGCCGGTGTCGCCCTCTTTGGTTGCGTACTCGGTGATGATCTGCTTCTTCGTCGCAGCGTCGAGCGACACGATGCTCCTTCCGGGATTCCGTTGCGCGGCGCGCCAGGGCGGGTTCACCTGGGCACTCTTGATCCGCGGCCGGTCTACGGCACCGGTCAGGTTACCAGCCGTAACCTGACCGACTGGAATCGGTGCGGCTCCACGCGTTCCGAGGAATGATCACGCACGCGTGATCATTCCCACCGATGCGCGGTAAATGGCCGTGCATCGTTGGTATTTGCCATGCGTGCGTGATCATTCCGGGGGCTCGGCGGCGAGGATCTCGCGTACCATTTCGACGTCGCGGGTCATCTGCTCCACCAGGGCGTCGACGGAGCCGAAGCGGGCCTGACCGCGTACGCGGTCGACGAAGGACACCGCGACCGTGCGGCCGTAGAGCTCCAGATCGTCACGATCCAGTACGTAGGACTCAACCCGGCGCGGCTCCTCGCCGAACTGCGGATTCGTGCCCACCGAGATCGCGGCCGGCAGAGGCTCGTGCCATCCCGCGTCGTCATCGGTCCGCACCCGCAGCCAGCCGGCGTAGACCCCGTCGGACGGTAGTGCCATCCCCGCGGCGGCCGGGACGTTCGCCGTCGGGAAGCCGAGCTCACGCCCCCGGTGCGCGCCCTCGACGACCGTGCCGTCGACCCGGAACGCGTGGCCGAGCAGGGCCAGCGCCTGGGCGACGTCGCCGTGCTCGAGGCAGCGCCGGACGCTGGTGGACGAGACCGCCCTGGTGTCGATCGGCCGGCCACCGTCGCTTTCCTCGCAAGCGCCGGGATCCTGCCGGATGAGGCCTTCGACCTCGAAGCCCAGCTCTGCGCCGAGCCGGCGCAGGAGCGCGACATCTCCGGCGGCCTTGAACCCGAACCGGAAGTCGTCGCCGACGACGATCGCGACCGGGCGTAGCGCGCCGACGATCTCGCGGACGAACTCCTCGGCGGGCTGGTGGGACCGCTGCTGGTCGAACGGGACGACGAGCACGGCGTCGGTGGAGTACTCCTCGAACAGCTCGGTCCGGCGTTCGATCGTCGCCAGCAACGGGGGTACGGCGTCGGGACGGACCACCGCCATCGGGTGCGGGTCGAAGGTCACCACGACGGCCAGCGCACCCAGCTCGCGGGCCCGCTCGACGGTGCGCCCGATCACGCGCTGGTGACCCCGGTGTACGCCGTCGAAGACACCGATGGTGACCACCGTCGGTCCGGTGTCCTGCGGCACGTCGGTGAGGTCTCGCCAGCGCTGCATGCACGTCTCCATCGTTGTCGCCCGGATCATCGTCGGGTGCCGGACACCAGGAGCGTCTGCCCCCCGGGTCAAGGGTGCCAGATGGCATGTGCAACCACTCGGGCGAACCGGACCGCTGCCCACAGGCTGTCGCGAGGTCACGCCCTGCCTGGTACGTCCGGGCAGCCTTGTCCGGGATCGCGGAGGTACTTAGTCGGCGGTGGCGGTGACGTGGTAGACGCGGCCGCCCCAGCCGTCATCGGGATACGAGTCCGACACCCGCAGGTAGGTCGCCTTGTCTGGACCGAGGTACGGCGTCAGGTCGATCACCTGGTCGGCCTTGTTGCTGCCGTCGGTGATACGCCGTTCCTCCCTCAGCACGGTGGTCCAATGCTCGCCGTCCGGGCTGACGTCGACGACGTACTCGTTGTCGATGGTGACAGTGGCCCGAGCCGTGGTGGTGTCGTTCGGGAAGGGGAACTTGTAGACAAAGTAGCGGTTGCCGTCGGCGAAGCGGTTCTGGACGCCGTTGCTCTGGGAGCCGTCGGCATCCCACAGCCACGGCCGTTCGTCGACCGTGCCGGTGTCGAAGTCGACCTGGTGCGCGACCAGCACGTCCGACCGAGTGCTGAAGGACAGCCCAGGCGCGGCGGTGACCGTCGCCGACACGTCGTGGTGACCGTTCTCGGCGGTCGCCGGGACCGTCACCTCGACCGGGAACGTGCCACTCACCGGGTGCGCGCTGCCCCGCGGGTTCAGGGTGATTTCCCCACTACTGGGCGAGACGGTCCAGCCGTCCGGCGCCTCGACCGTCACCCGGGCGGTCACCGGTTCCGACGCCGGTCCGGTGACCGACACCCCGATGGTGGCCTGGACCTTGGTGGTGCCGGTGCTGGCGGGCATCACGACCGGCTGCGCGGGCGAGGTGGTCGCGCCGAGGGAGTGCTTCGGTGCCGGCACCGGAATGTCGGCGATCAAGGCGCTCAGTGCGCTGGCCTGGGTACGCCAGTCGAACGCGTTGGGATGCTCGGTGGTGGTGCCACCGGCCCAGCGGGCCCCGAGTCGATCGGCGGCGTCGCGATCGCGCTCCCAGATGGTCGCCGCCTGCGTGGCCACGAACGCTCGGTAACGTGCCTCACCTGTGGTGTCGGCGAGATCCATCAGGTAGCGCAGGAAGATTCCCTTGAACTGCTTGGAGTTGTCGCTGCAGCTCCGATCGGGCGCGTCACAGACCTCGGTCAGTACGCCGTCGACGGTCAGCCCGCCATCGATCGCGGCATCGGCGAGCCGGCGCGCCGTGCTCAGCAGCTCCGGGTCACCGGTCGCCCGCCAAAGCTCGAGCGCCGCACCGATGGCCAAGCCCTGGTTGTACGTGTAGACGTTCTGCCCGTTGTTCCGGCAGTCCTTGTTCAAGCCGTCGTTGACCAGATTCGAGGAGTTGATCATGCCGCTACCGACGAACCAGTCCCACGCGGACTGAGACCGGGCCAGCCAGAGCTTGTCCCCTGGGATGCGGTTGTGCAGTTCGGCGGTCAGGCGGATGAACTGGCCGTTGGTCACGGCGTTCTTGTACGTCCTCTCCCCGTCCCACCAGACACCGCCGCCACAGGTCGAATCCCAGTACTCGTAGGTGAACTCGGCGATCGTGACCGCCATCCGAAGGTACTTGCGGTCACCGGTGAGGTCATAGGCCTGGATCCAGTTCAGAGCCCACCATTCGCCGTGGTCGATGGCGCGACTGGTGAAGTTGCCCCACAGCTCGTCGCTGGACAACTCGCCGGCCGGGAATGTGCCCTTGTTCTGCTCGAACGTCCTGTCCAGCTGCGGCAGGTAGCGCCGGTCACCGGTGCGCTGCATGTAGTCGCCGATTGTCTGGAGGGAAACGGCGGAGTTCCACCAGCTGGAGGGGAACCACGCCTTCACCGGGTCGTACGACGACATCAGCACGTCGGCCGCGACGCGTGCTCGCGCCACCGCGGTCGATCCGTCGGCAACTGTCGCCTCGGCCGGCCTGGTGTCGGCGGCAGCGGCGGGCGCCATGCCGATGAGCATGGCGATGAGTCCGATGAGGACGGTTCGGACCCGGCGACGTAAGGGCACTGTGGGCACGACGCAACCTGCCTTCTCGAGGTACGCAGTGATCACCGTGAAACCTACGGGACGGGTCGCAGGCTGTGACATGCGTGCAGGAGTCGGACAGTAGCGGGCCAGAACAGGACAGTGAGCCGACGTTCGTTGCCGACCACAGGGGCCGGGAACCGGCCCATGGCCCCGGCGATCAAAGGGCTCGCGGGATCAAGGCGATCGAGGGTGATGAACGGATGCGGCGGCGTGCTCAACCGGCGAACACGGCGACCGGCTTGGCGCCTTCGTCGGTGTCCTCGTACAACGCGAGGAAGGTACCGTCCGCCGCGAAGATCGCCACCGGCCCGCCACCGACCTGGACACCCGGCAGCTTCTGCCCGAACGTCACCAGCCGGGCGGTGGCGTCGTCGACGTCGAAGCGGGGAAATGTCTGGGCCGCCACCTCGCCGATCGGGACGATCGCGAAGGCGCGTTCCAGCTCGTCGAGAGTCCGAGCCATGTCCAGGCCGTACACACCGACGCGGGTACGCCTGAGGGCGGTCAAATGCCCTCCCACACCCAGTGCAGCTCCGAGGTCACGGGCCAGCGCCCGGATGTAGGTGCCGCTGGAGCACTCCACCGTCACGTCGAGATCGACCACGTCGCCGACGTGGCGCACGTCGTGGACGTCGAAGCGTCGGACGACGACGCTGCGCGCGGGAAGGTCGACCGATTCGCCCATCTGTACCTTTCGGTACGCCCGCTCTCCCGCGACCTTCACCGCCGACACCGACGATGGCACCTGGAGGATCTCGCCGGTCAGATCGCCGATCGCCTGCTCGATCCGCTCTCGGGTGAGGTCCCCGGCCGGCGCTCCGCCCACGACCGTCCCCTCGGCGTCGTCGGTGTGGGTCGTCTGGCCCAGCCGGATGGTCGCGTCGTACGTCTTCTCCGTGAGCGCGAGGTGGCCAAGCAGGCGGGTGGCGCGTTCGATACCGAGGACCAGCACACCGGTCGCCATCGGGTCGAGCGTGCCCGCGTGGCCCACCCGTCGGGTGTGGGCAAGCCGGCGAAGCTTCCCCACCACGTCGTGGGAGGTCCAGCCTGCCGGCTTGTCCACCACGACGATCCCATCGACCGCCGCTGTCACTGCTCCGTCACTCCCCTGTCACTCCTCGTCCTCCTCGGGCGGCGAGCGGTACGGATCGGCATCCCCGGCGTACATCGCCCCGGCCGCCCGGCGCGCCACCTCGGCGTCAGACTCTCTGGCCTGTTGGAGCAGGTCCTCGATGTGCGAGGCGGTCTCCGGCACTGCATCAGGAACGAATGTCAGGCTCGGAGTGTGCCGGAGCCCGAGCTGGCGCCCCACCTCCGAGCGGATCAGCCCCGTCGCGCTGGCGAGGGCCGCAGCCGTGCCGGCCCGGTCCTGGTCGCCGCCGAACACCGTGTAGAACACGGTCGCGTCGCGAAGGTCGCCGGTGAGACGGGCTTCGGTCACCGTCACGAAACCGAGCCGCGGATCCTTGACCCGGCGCTCGAGCATTGCCGCGACAATGACATGGATCCTGTCGGCGAGCTGGTTCACCCGCGTCTGGTTCATGACCATCCTCTCCTCGGCGGTCTGTCAGTGGATGTCACGAAACGTCCTGATCGTCGCCAGCGGCGAACAGCTGCCGGTGGGCCACCAGCAGCTCAACCTCTGGACGTGCGGCCAACGCACGCTCGATCGAGTCCAGGACGTCCCGACACCGGCTGCCGTCCCCGCTCACCACGGCGACGCCTATCTCCGCCCGACGATAGAGGTCGTGATGTGCGGTCTCGGCGACCGAGACCTGAAACCGTCGCTGGACCTCGGCGATGATCGGCCGTACGACCGACCGCTTCTGCTTCAGCGACCGCACGTCCCCCAGCCGCAGATCCACCCGCAAAGTCCCAGTGAACACCTCAGACCTCACCCATCCGAAGAACCCCCACCCGCGCGGCACACAGAACCCGCACCTACCGCCCCTGGGCCCGTCACCTGCCGGCAGCCGAGCACGGCAGGGTCCGGCCAGCCCGGAGGTGTTCCGGTGGTTCGTCCGTGTCGAGACGTCAAGCGCGGGCGGCATTCCCACGTTCGTACGGGACGAACATCCGCGAGCTTGCGAGCGCCCAGTTCCGTACGAACCCGGCACCGTCCGTGTCAGTCCGACACGGACGAACCATCGGAACACCGACCCACAGCCAGGCGGCCGGACCCTGCCGGGCCCGGCCTACCCAGCCGTCAGTTGCGAGGCTTCTCCCGCATCTCGAACGTCTCCACCACATCGCCGACCTTCACGTCGTTGAAGTTGTGCAGGGTGAGACCGCACTCGAAGCCCTCGCGGACCTCGGTGGCGTCGTCTTTGAACCTGCGCAGCGACGCGATGTCGGTGCTCTCGAGGACGACCGTCCCGTCGCGGACCAGCCGGGCCTTGGAGTTGCGCCGGATCGTTCCACTCTGGACGAGACAGCCGGCGATCGTGCCGAACTTGCTCGACCGGAAGACCTCGCGCACCTCGGCCGTGCCGAGCTGGACCTCTTCGTAGATCGGCTTGAGCATGCCCTTGAGGGCCGCCTCCACCTCGTCGATGGCCTGGTAGATCACGGAGTAGAACCTGATCTCCACGCCTTCGCGCTCGGCGAGACGCTCGACCGACCGACCCTGCGCCCGGACGTTGAACCCGATGATGATCGCGTTGTCGATCGTCGCCAGGTTGATGTCGTTCTCCGTCACCGCACCAACGCCGCGGTGCAGGATCCGAAGGTCGATCTCCTCGCCCACGTCGATCTTGGCGAGGGCATCCTCCAACGCCTCGACCGAACCGGACACGTCGCCCTTGATGATGAGGTTGAGTGCCTGACGCTCCTCGAGCAGCTTGCCGATGTCATCGAGGCTGACCCGCTTGGTGCGCTGGGCGAACGACGCGTTGCGTACGGCCGCCTCCCGCTTCTCCGCGATCTGGCGAGCTACCCGGTCGTCGGAGACGACCAGGAAGTTGTCGCCGGCGCGCGGAACAGCGGACAGACCGAGCACCATCACCGGTCGCGACGGCCTGGCCTTGTCGACCGACTCGCCGTGCTCGTCGAGCATCGCCCGCACCCGGCCGTACGCCGGGCCGCACACGATCGAGTCGCCGACCGAGAGCGTGCCCCGCTGGACCAGGACGGTGACGACGGGACCGCGGCCCTTGTCGAGGTGCGCCTCGATCGCGATGCCCTGCGCGTCCTGCACGGGGTTGGCGCGCAGGTCGAGTGCCGCGTCGGCGGTGAGGACGATCGCCTCGAGCAGCCCGTCGATGTTGGTCCGGGCCCGCGCGGAGATGTCGACGAACATCGTGTCGCCGCCGTACTCCTCCGGCACCAGGCCGTATTCGGTGAGCTGCCCACGTACCTTCGCCGGATCGGCGTCCGGCACGTCGATCTTGTTGACCGCCACGACGACCGGGACTCCGGCCGCCTTGGCGTGGTTCAACGCCTCGATGGTCTGCGGCATCACACCGTCGTCGGCCGCCACCACCAGGACGGCGATGTCGGTCGACTGGGCGCCACGGGCACGCATCGCCGTGAACGCCTCGTGACCAGGCGTGTCGATGAAGGTGATCTTGCGTTCGATGTCATCGACCTCGGTCGAGACCTGGTAGGCGCCGATGTGCTGGGTGATGCCGCCCGCCTCGCCTGCCACGACGTCCTCGTTGCGGATCGCGTCGAGCAGCTTGGTCTTTCCGTGGTCGACGTGACCCATCACCGAGACCACCGGCGGTCGCGCCTGCATGTCGACGTCTTCGCCCTCGTCCTCACCGAACTCGATGGAGAACGACTCGAGCAGCTCGCGGTCCTCGTCCTCAGGCGAGACGACCTGCACGTCGTACTGGAGCTCAGCGCCCAGCAGCTGCAGGGTCTCGTCGCTCACCGACTGCGTGGCGGTGACCATCTCGCCGAGATGGAACATCACCTGGACGAGCGACGCGGCGTCCGCACCGATTTTCTCGGCGAAGTCGGTGAGGCTCGCACCTCGGGGCAGCCGGACGGCCTGCCCGTCGCCGCGTGGAACCCGCACACCACCGATCGCCGGCGCCTGCATGTTGTCGAATTCCTGGCGCTTCTGGCGCTTGGACTTGCGGCCCCTGCGGACCGGACCTCCGGGACGCCCGAAGGCTCCCGCCGTGCCGCCACGTCCACGGGCACCCGGACGGCCACCGCCGAAACCACCGCGGGGGGGTGCGCCCGCCGGCGCTCCTGGCCGACCGCCACCGCCGCCGGGGCCACCGCGGCCGCCGCCGGGGCCACCACGACCGCCGCCGGGGCCACCACCAGGGCCGCCACGACCGCCGCCTGGCGCGCCGGTCCGGCCACCCGGGCCACCGGTCCGCGCACCCGGGCCACCACGACCGCCAGGTCCTCCGGGACCACCGCCCGGGCCACCGCGGCCGCCGGAGCGACCCGCCGGAGCCGGCCGGGACGGCATCATGCCCGGGTTGGGGCGAGGACCGCCTGGCCGGTCAGCTCCACGCTCGGGACGCTCCGGCGTCGCCGCGGGACTGGATCCCGCGCCTGTGCCGGCGCCACCGTCCTCGCGGCGCGGACCACCCGGGCCCGGGTGCTCCGCGCCAGGACCGCGCATACCGGTCGTCGAGGTGAAGGGGTTGTTGCCTGGACGCGGACCCGTGCCATGGCGTGGTCCGGACGGCCTGGGCCGTGCCTGGTCGCTGCCCTGGCCCGGCCCACGGGTACGGCCGCCGGCCGGTCCGCCGCCCTGACCGGGGCGGGGTGGGCGGGAGGGAGCAGGGCCCGGACGGGGTGTCGGGGCGGGGCGTGGCGCCGGGCGTCCTGGTTCACGGAAGCCGGGTTCGGCCGGCCGCGGGGGCGCTGGCCTGGTCTCGTTCGGCTGCTCCGCCGCGGGTTGCGGCACCGCAGGGCGTGGCGCCGGTGTCTGCGGTACCTCCGGCGTCACCGGCTCAACAGGCGCGGCGACAGCCGGCCTGGAGGGCGGTGCCGGCCGCGGCGGTGCCGGCTTCGCACCCTCGATCGGGGACTCCTGGCGAGCGGCGACCTCAGCCGCCGGGGACTCGGCCGCCGGGGACTCAGCCGCCGGGGACTGGGCGGCGGGCTTCGCCGTCGTTGACTTCTTCGTGGATTTCTTCGCTGACGCCTTGCCGTCGGCCCTCGCTCCACCGGCGCCCTCGGTCGCGAACGACTCCTTGAGTCTGCGTACGACCGGCGCCTCGACCGTCGACGATGCCGATCGGACGAATTCACCGAGCTCCTGGAGCTTGGCCATGACGGCCTTGCTTTCGATTCCGAACTCCTTGGCGAGTTCGTAGACCCGGACCTTTGCCACTGCTCTCCTTTGCCGGCCCGGGCCCTCTTCTCGGGTCCAGGCGCTAGTTCCTGCGCGTGCTCATCGCTCGGTTCTCATCGAGTGCTCATGAGCCGCTCGACCCACTTTCTTTTCTTCGGGCGGGGCCCCGGTTGAGACCCTGCCTCTGTTCGCGTGTGTTGCTGTTCTCGGTCTGCGCCTCGACGTGACGGCGGAGCTTCTCGATGTCGATCGGCCCCTGGATGCGCAGTGCACGCGGAAACGCATGTCTCCGCGCAGCCAGCCCGACGCACTCCGGTGTGGGATGTACATGTGCTCCACGACCCGGTGCGTGCCCGGAAACGTCTGGAACGAGCCAGGCCGTTTCGGTGTCACGCTCGAGAACGACTCGGAGGAGTTCGGACTTCGCCGTACGAAGCCGACACCCGACACACGTTCGCACCACGTGCGGACGCGTTTTCGGTTCCCGACCCGTACGACCCACCTTGGGAGAGTGTACCCAGACGCTCCGCGCGGACAGTCCCGACCACCGCGCTCGACCGCTGCGTAGCGCCTACTCCCCGGTGTCCGGGGCGCCGGATCCGCCAGGATTGGTAACCGCTTGTCCGGCATCGGGCGCCGCCACCTCGGTGTCGGGCCGGATGTCGATCCGCCAGCCGGTCAGCCTGGCTGCCAGGCGGGCGTTCTGGCCCTCGCGGCCGATCGCCAGCGACAGCTGGTAGTCGGGCACGATCACCCGCGCCGCCTTCGCTGCCGCGTCGACGACCTTCACCTCGGTGACCCGGGCCGGAGACAACGCCTGCTTGACGTAGTCGGCGGGGTCCTCGGACCAGTCGACGATGTCGATCTTCTCGCCGTGCAGTTCGTTCATCACGTTTCGGACCCGCGCACCGACTGGGCCGATGCAGGCCCCCTTCGCGTTGACCGACGGGTTGTGAGAACGCACGGCCACCTTGGTTCTATGCCCGGCCTCGCGCGCGATCCCGGCGATCTCCACGGTCCCGTCGGCGATTTCGGGCACTTCGAGAGCGAAAAGCTTCTTGACCAGGTTGGGGTGAGTACGCGAGAGCGTGATCTGCGGGCCACGGAACCCCTTGCGGACGGCGACGACGTAGCACCGGAGCCGCTGGCCGTGGTCGTAGCGCTCGCCGGGAACCTGCTCCTGTGGTGGCAGGACACCTTCGACCTTGCCAAGGCTGACGTGCACCAGGCGGGCGTCCTTGCCCTGCTGGATCACCCCGGAGACGATGTCGCCCTCACGACCGGCGAACTCACCGAACATGTGGTCTTCCTCAGCATCGCGAAGACGCTGGAGGATGACCTGCTTGGCCGTGGTGGCGGCGATCCGTCCGAAGCCGGTGGGCGTGTCATCCCATTCGCGCGGGGACTCGCCGGCCTCCCCCTCGCTGTCCGCGTCAGGGCTGGCCTCTTTCGCCCAGACCGTGACATGACCGGTACGCCGGTCGAGTTCGACCCGGGCGTGCGGCTGAGCGCCTTCGGTGCGGTGATAGGCGATGAGCAGCGCCTGCTCGATCGCTTCGACCACCGCATCGAGCGGAATGTCCTTCTCACGTTCAAGGGCGCGTAGGACCGCCATGTCGATGTCCATCGCTCACCCCTCCCCGTCCACATCGGTCCCGTCGTCGCTGCCACCAGCGGTGGAACGGGAGAACTCGACCTCTACCCGCGCCTTGGCGACGTCGGCGTACTCGACGCGGTGCGTCCGGCCGTCGGTGGCGAGGTGTGCTCCGGTGTCGTCGGCGGCCTCGACCCGGCCGGTGAGCTGGCTTCCGTCGAAGTGGACGACCTTGACCAGCCGCCCGGTGTTGCGCCGCCAGTGTCGCGGCGCCGTCAGCGGGCGGTCGACACCCCGCGAGGTCACCTCGAGGGTGTAGGAACGCTCGCCCATGACGTCGTGTGCGTCCAGGACCTTTCCCACCGTTCTGGACAGGTCGGCGAGCTGGTCGAGCCCGACCCCTCCGTCGGCGTCGACCACGAGCCGTACGACAGTGCGGCGCCCGGCCGGGATCAACTCGACAGCCTCGAGGTCGACGGCGGCGTCAGCGAGGACAGGCGTGAGGAGGTTGGCCACCCGGTCGCGAGCTGCAGAGCCGTGCACGGCGGTCGCCTCCCCTCTCCAGTTATCAGCCCCCATTGCGCTGTGCCGTGGGGCCATGACGGCCAACTCCGGCGAAGTCAGCGTACCCGTCGGTCGAAATGCCGATCAAACCACGTCCAGCTCGGGTTGACAGGAGCCGAGCGGCCACGTGACAAGGCCCTGTCGACGGGGACAAACCGGCGTAAGGGCCAGAGGCCTCCGGTAACGTCACGCGGGTGACAGCGCACATCGAGGGGCCCTCTGGCGGGGGTGTCGAGGGGCACCTCGACCGTCCCCAGGTCCGTTCCCTCACGCCTGGCCCCACGGGAGGCGACACGACCCGCCGGCGGGTCCTCCGGATGGCGACGACCGGTGTCCTGGGAGTACCCGTCGGCCTCGCAACCGGACTGCTGGCCGGTTGTACCGAAGAGGGCTCACGCGCCGGCGGGCCGCTCGCCGGCACGCGGTCGGCGCGGCCGAGCCCGTCCCGCGATCCCGACGTCCCGATCCTGCGAGCGGCAGTGGACGCCGAGGAACGCCTTCTCGAGACGTACGCCGCCGTCGTCGCGCGCCACGGCGGCCTGGCGGAACGGCTCGCGCCCTTCGTCCAGCGGCATGAGCAGCATCTGGCCGCCCTGCGGACTGCGGCCAGTCCCACCGCCGCACCCGCGGCGCCCGCCGGGTCCACCCGCCCGAATGGCGACGCCGGCAGGGCCGCACCGGCCACGCCGGGCGCCGCACTCGCCGCTCTGATCGACGCCGAGCAGGGCGCCGCAGCTGACCGAAACACCGACCTCCGGGCCTCCCGGGGTGGGGAGCACGCCCGGCTCCTGGCGTCGATCGCCGCCTGCGAGGCCACCCACGCCGGTCAACTCGCCGGAGCGGACGCATGAAGCCGGACGAACAGGAGATCGCGGCTCTGCAGCAGGCGCTGGCCGGAGTCCACGCCGCCGTGTGGGGCTACGGCGTCCTCGGTCCACGGCTCGGCGCCGAGGACGCGCGGGGGCGCGCTGCCTACGCCGAGTACCGGTCCCTGCGTGATCAGGTGGCCGCCCTCATCCGGGACCGGTCCTCGGTTCCGGTGGCGGCGCAGGCGGCGTACGCGCTGCCGTTCGAGGTCTCCGGGGTGTCGGCAGCGAAACGGCTCGCTGTGCATCTGGAGGAAGGGTGCGCCGCGGTGTTCGCCGACCTCGTGGCCGACGCCGACCTCCCGGCAGTCAAGGCGTTCGCCGCGCGCATCCTGCACGAGTGCGCCGAACGCCGGCTGGCCTGGGGAGGCACGCCGGTGGCGTTCCCCGGCCTTCCGGAGAAGCGGTAGGACGGCTGAGCCAGACCTTCAGGCCGAACCGGTCGCGCCGGACCGTCATCCCCGCCAGCGGTCGACCAGCGGCAGCAGGTCGGCCAACCGCTGCACGACCGCGTGCGGCTCGCCGTCGACATGGCCACGCTGGACGTCCGGGATGACGCTGTGCGGCACGTGGACGGCACGCATCCCCACCTCGCGGGCGCCGTGGATGTCGTCGAAGAGCCGGTCGCCCACGAACACGCACCTCTCAGGTGACCTGACCCCCACGGCCCGCATCGCCGCGAGGAATGCCTCCCGGTGCGGCTTGGTCCAGGCGATCTCACTGGTGTAGACCGCCCCGTCGATCAGGTCCAGCACGGCGTCGCGGCGGAACACCAGCTCGTGATAGTCCCGTGGCCACACGGTGTTGGAGAGCACGCCGACCGCCACGCCACGCTCGCGGAGCGCGGTGAACAGGGGCACGACGTCGGGATCGGTGTAGGTGTGGGGATCCCAGTACGCCTGGTAGGCCGCGACCCCTCGCTCGTGCGCCGGTCCGGACGGCACCAGCCCTGCCGCGCCGACGATGGCGTCGAAGCTGGTGGCCTTGTGCTCCTCACGGGCAAGCCGCCAGGCCTCCGCCTCCGCGTCGGTGAGCGCCGCGACGATGGCCTCGTCGTGGTGCGGGTCATAGGCATGGGCGTACGCCCGCCACTGGTCGCCCCACTCGATCGGGTGCCATGGGGTCAGGGTGCCGCCCCAGTCGAAGATCACCGCATCCACCGTCATATCGACCATCTTGCCAACGGCCTCCGACACCCGCTCGCCCGCATGGCCACATCCGGAAGGTCGGAGCGGGTCTCCCGACGGCCGGCTCGCCCTTCACGCCCGGCCGGATGTATCGGTCCGGTGAAGTTTCGAACCGGTTGGTAAGAACTACCGTTCCACCACTTGTCAGACAGTTGCACCGACCTGTCCAATGGCGCGGTGTCTGCCGACCTTGGGTGGGTTTCTCCGCGCAGCATCACCAACGCATCACCAACGAAGGGGATCGGGGTGGCCGGAATGTCATCGGTGAAGCACTTCTCAGGCAGGCGTCCCAAGTCGCGGGAACGGTTGCTGACCCGCGTCCTCGGAGTGGTCGCTGTCGGAGTGGTTGCTGTCGGAGTGCTCGCCGCCGCGGCCTGCTCGCCGGTCGGGCAGGAGACCGACTCGGGCGCTGGCGACAACTCCGCCAAGCCCGACGAGACCGGCGCGGCCCGGACCACGAACGTCGGTGAGCCGGCAGACCCGGCCGCGGTCGAGGAAGGCGGCGAACTCACCCTCGCCCTCTCGGCCGACCCCGACCTGCTGGACCCGAGCCTCGCGCGCTCGCTCTACAGCCGGTACATCTTCAACGCCACGTGCGAAAAGCTCTATGACACCGACGCAGAGGCCAAGGTCGTCCCGCAACTCGCCACGGACCTTCCTGAGGTCAGTGCCGACGGCAAGACCGTGACCATCAAGGTGCGTACGGGCATCAAGTTCGGCGACGGCACGCCGTTCAACGCCGCTGCGGTGAAGACGTCCCTCGACCGCAACCTCACCCTGCCCGAATCGGCCCGGGTGAGCGAGCTTGGCCCGATCACGAAGGTCGAGGCGCCTGACGACGAGACTGTCGTCATCCACCTGTCGGCCCCCTTCGCGCCCCTCACCGCGGCGCTCGCCGACCGTGCGGGCATGGTGATGAGCCCGGCGCAGCTGGACAAGCTGGGCGACAAGTTCGCCACCGCACCGATCTGTGTCGGCGCGTTCAAGGTCGTGAAGCGGGTGCCGCAGAACTCCATCGAGCTGGAGAAGGACCCGAACTACTACGACGCCGAGGAGGTCCACCTCGACCGGATCGTCTACCGCGTCATCACCGACGCGAGCATCCGCTCGGCCAACCTGCGTTCCGGTGACGCGCAGGTCGCCGACAGCGTCTCGACGCAGGACGTCGCCGCGCTCGAGAAGGAGCAGGCCATCACGCTGCTCGAGTCCGAAAGCCTCGGCTACCAGGGCGTGACGTTCAACATCGGCAACACCGACGGGGTCACCGAGCCGGCGAAGCAAATCGACAAACCGCACGCGAAGGACGCGAAGGTACGCCAGGCGTTCGACCACGCGATCGACCGCGAAGCGCTCGTCAAGACGGTCTTCGCCGACCTCTACTCGGTGGCCTGCTCACCGATCTCCCCGGCGACGGAGTTCACCAGCGACGCCGCTCAGGAATGTCGCGCCCACGACCCTGCCAAGGCCAAGGAACTGCTGGAGGAGGCGGGTGTGAAGACGCCGTACAAGATCGAGATGCTGGCCACCAACACACCGGATGCGTTGCGGATCGCTCAAGCACTGCAGGCGATGGTGAAGTCGAGCGGCTTCGAGATCGTCATCACGCCCACGGAGTTCTCCACTCTGCTCGACCAGCAGGACCGCGGCGACTTCGAACTGCTGCAGCTCGGATGGTCCGGCCGGGTGGACCCGGACGCCAACATCACGAACTTCGTGGGTACGCAGGCCAGCCAGAACGTCTCGGGCTTCTCCGACCCCGAGCTGGACGACCTGCTGACGAAGGCGCGGCAGTCCCAGGACACCGCCGAGCGGGCGGAGCTCTACGGCCAGGTGGCCACCACACTGCGCGAGCAGGAACCGCTCATCTACCTCTACCGCGCGCGCAACCTGACCGGCGTCTCCGACGACGTGAAGGGGGTCCAGGTGTTTCCTGACGGCGTGATCCGGGTCGCCAGGGCGGGACTCACGAAGTAGGAGCCAACGAGGCGACGAGGACGAGCGGACCGATCCGCACCGGCAGCCGGGAAGGGAGCGACGTCAGGAACCGATGGGCGCCTATCTCCTGCACCGGTTGTGGCAGTCGGTGGTGACGCTGGTACTCGCCACGGTCGTGGTGTTCGTCGGGATGCGTGCTCTGCCTGGGGATCCGGCCCTCGCCCTCGCCGGCGAGGAACGCGATCCCGCTTCCCTGGCGGCGATCCGGGCGAAGTACGGCCTCGACGACGCGCTTCCCGTGCAGTACTGGCGGTTCGTCGCCAACAGTGTCCGGGGTGATCTCGGGACGTCCATCCGTACCGACACTCCGGTCACCGACATGCTCGCCACGGCGTTGCCGGTCACGCTGGAGCTGTCGATCTTCGCTCTGGCGATAGCCGCGCTGGTGGGCATCGCCGCCGGGGTCGCCGCCGCGGTCCGCCGGGGGAGGTTCACCGAGTGGGTCGCGAACGGCGCGGCCCTTGCCGGGCTGTCGATCCCGAACTTCTGGCTCGGGCTGATCGCGATCCTGTACCTCGCCGTCGCCGTCCGGCTGTTCCCCGCCTCGGGATTCGTTCCCTTCACCGAGGATCCGGTGGCGAACCTCCACCATCTCGTGCTGCCGGCGTTCGTCATCGGCACCGGTCTGGCGGCGGTCATCATGCGACAGACGCGGTCGTCGATGCTGGAGGCGTTGTCGACCGACTACGTACGCACCGCACGGGCGAAGGGGTTGCCCACCCACACGGTCATCATCCGGCACGCGCTGCGGAACAGCCTGATCGTGGTCGTCACGATCGTCGGCCTCCAGTTGGGCGCCCTCATCTCCGGCGCCGTCGTCACCGAACGGATCTTCGGACTGCCGGGCTTCGGCAAGCT
Source organism: Actinopolymorpha sp. B17G11 (assembly GCF_040196095.1). NCBI lineage: Bacteria > Bacillati > Actinomycetota > Actinomycetes > Propionibacteriales > Actinopolymorphaceae > Actinopolymorpha > Actinopolymorpha sp. B17G11. The sequence continues at coordinate 118,873 of NZ_JBEFTW010000002.1, read as the reverse complement.
CACCATCGACGCCGTGTTCCAGCGCGACTATCCCGTCATCCAGGCGGTCGTGCTCGTCACCGCGACGGCGTACATCGTGATCAACCTCCTGGTCGACCTGCTCTACTCGGTGATCGACCCGCGGATCCGGGTCCGGGGGCGGGAAGGATGAGCGGCGGCGACGTGGCGCTCACCCCGGACGTCCAGCAGGCGGGACCCAGGCCGCCGCGCGGGCGGCGCCTGGTCCGGCGGCTGGTGCGCAACCCACTGGCGCTCACCGGGTTCGCCGTGCTCACGGTGGCTCTGCTGGGTGCGTTGCTCGCCGGGCTGCTCGCGCCCTACGCCCCGGACGAGACGCACTTCGACGTGGCGTTCACCCCACCTGGCTCGGCCGGCTACCTGCTCGGGACCGACGACCTCGGCCGGGACATCTTCTCCCGCATCCTCTTCGGCCTGCAGTCGTCATTGCAGGCGAGCGTGCTCGCCGTCGCCGTCGCGCTCGCGGCCGGGGTACCGTTCGGCCTGGCCGCCGGGTACTCCCCCACCCTCGACGCGGTCATCTCGCGGTTCACCGACCTCGTGCTGGCGTTCCCGTTCCTCATCCTCGCGGTCGGCCTGGCGGCCATTCGCGGGCCGAGTCTCACGAACGCCGCCGTGTCCATCGGGATCGCGCAGATTCCTGGCATGGTGAGAGTCGTGCGCAGCGAGACGCTCCGGCTCAAGTCGCTCGACTTCGTGGCGGCGGCGGTGGTGTCGTCGGCGAGCGACGCGTGGGTGCTGGTCCGGCACATCCTGCCCAACGCGACCTCGGCGATCATCGTGCAGGCGACCGTCGCGATCCCGGTCGCGATCCTCGGCGAGGCCGTGCTGTCGTTCCTCGGCCTGGGCATCCGGCCGCCGCAGCCGAGCCTGGGGACGATGCTGGCCGACGCGCAGCAGTACGCCGCGCGGGCACCGTGGACGGCCATCATCCCCGGGGTGGCGATCATGGTCGTGGCACTGGCGTTCAACCTCTTCGGAGACGGTCTTCGCGACGCCCTCGACCCGCAGACTTCTGCCAGGAGGGCGAACCGCCGGTGACCGCGTTGCCATCCGTTCCCCCGCCGCCGCCCGCGTCGCCGCCCGCCTCGCCGGCGGACGCGAGCAAGGTGCTGACCGTCCGCGACTTCTCCGTCCGCTTCAGCACCGAGGACAGTGTGGTGTCGGCCGTCGACCGGGTGGACCTCGACGTCGGCGCGGGCGAGATCGTCGCCGTGGTGGGTGAGTCGGGCTGCGGCAAGAGCGTCACCGCGCTGGGCCTTGCCGGCCTGCTGCCCGGCACCGCCGAGATCGAGGGGTCGGTCCGGCTCCGCGACCAGGAGCTGGTGGGCGCGCCCGAGCGGGTGCTACGCCCGCTACGGGGGCGCGACGTCACCTACGTCTTCCAGGAGCCGATGACCTCGCTCAACCCGGTGCTCACCGTCGGCCGGCAGATCACCGAGGTCCTGCACGTGCACCAGAAGCTCAGCCGCGCCGCAGCGCGGGCGCGGGCGGTCGAACTCCTCGCCCTGGTGGGGATTCCTTCCCCCGAACGCCGGGTCGACGAGTATCCACACCAGCTCTCCGGCGGCATGCGGCAGCGGGTGGTGATCGCGATGGCGGTGGCCTGCGACCCGACCCTGCTGGTCGCCGATGAGCCAACGACCGCACTCGACGTGACCGTCCAGGCCGGGATCCTCGACGTGATCCGTGACCTGCGCGACCGGCTCGGCACCTCCGTCCTGCTCATCACCCACGACCTCGGGGTGGTGGCCGACATCGCTGACCGCGTGGTCGTGATGTACGCCGGACGAGTCGTCGAACAGGCGCGGGTCGAGGAACTCTTCGCCCGGCCACGACACCACTACACGACGGCGCTGCTCGGTGCGATCCCGACCGCCCGCCGGGGCGAGGGAGACCATCGGCTCCAGGAGATCCCCGGGCTCGTCCCGGTCCTGGAGGCGCCGCCCGACCGGTGTACGTTCGCCGACCGGTGCCCAGGTGCCGACGACCTCTGCCGGTCCAGCCAGCCCACGCTCGCGGAGTCACCCGGCGCCCGGCACGATCACCAGGTCGCCTGCTGGCATCCCGTTCCTGTGACGGTCCCCGGCCACGAGCAGGCGGAGGCGACGACATGAACCGGGCCACGAGCGAGAAGGGCCAAGTGGGCAACGCGATTCCAGCCGGCAGTGCCGGTTCGGCCGACGGCGCGTTCGTCCTCGAACTCGAGGACCTGGTCATGCACTTCGGCCCGGTCCGTGCCGTCGACGGCGTGTCCCTCACCATCCGCCGCGGCTCGGTCGTCGCCCTCGTCGGTGAGTCCGGGTCGGGCAAGTCCACCGTCGGGCGGTGCGTCGTACGCCTGCTCGAACCCACCTCCGGCACGGTCCGGCTGCACGGGACCGACATCACCGGTCTCAGCCGGCGTGGCCTGCGCCCCCACCGGCGCGACGTCGCGATCGTCTTCCAGGATCCCGCCAGCTCCCTGGACCCACGGCTGTCGGTGGGCGCCATCGTGGGTGAACCGTTGCGTCTCCTGCGGCTCGCGCGGTCGAAAGCCGAGCGTGAGGAGATCACCGCCGAGGCGCTCCGCCGGGTCGGGCTGCGGCCGGAGCTGGCACACCGTTATCCACACGAGTTGTCCGGCGGCCAGCGGCAACGCGTGAGCATCGCCAGGGCTCTGGCGTCCTCACCGTCGCTGCTCGTCGCCGACGAACCCACGAGTGCACTCGACGTGTCGGTCCAGGCGTCCGTGCTCAACCTGCTCACGGACCTGCAACGCGACCTCGGGTTCGCGTGCCTGTTCATCACCCACAACCTCGCAGCCGTTGAGTACCTCGCTGACGACGTGGCCGTGATGTACCTCGGCCAGCTCGTCGAACACGGTCCGAGTGCGGCGATCTTCGCCGCGCCCAGACATCCGTACACCCAGGCGTTGCTCTCGGCGGCGCCCGTGCCAGACCCGGGGCGCCAACGCAGCCGTACCCGCGTCGTCCTGTCCGGTGACATCCCGTCCGCGGTGGATCCGCCGCCGGGGTGCAGGTTCCACACGCGGTGCCCGGTCGCCGTCGCGCGGTGCTCGGTGGAGGTGCCGCCGCTCCGCGAGGTCACGGGGCGCCGGGTCGCCTGCCATCTGGTCGGCGACGACGGGAGCGGCCCGGACATCCGCGACGCCGCGGGCACCGGCACCGGCTCCAGCACCGGCTCCGGCACCGGCTCCAGCGCCGGATCCGAGAACGCCGCATCCCTACGCCAGGAGGAGTCCCCATGACGTTCACGACCCGACCGACGCTGCGCGGCACGTTCGGCATGGTGGCCGCGACGCACTGGCTCGCCTCCCAGTCGGCGATGGGCGTACTCGAACGTGGCGGCAACGCCTTCGACGCGGCGACCTGTGCCGGTTTCGTCCTGCACGTGGTCGAGCCGCACCTCAACGGTCCCGGCGGCGAGGTGCCGGCCATCGTCGCGACCGCGGACGACCACATTCCGAAAGTGTTGTGCGGGCAGGGTGTCGCCCCCGGCGGTGCGACGATTGCGCACTTCCACGACCTCGGGCTCGACCTGGTGCCGGGTTCCGGGCCGCTGGCGGCGACGATCCCGGGCGCTGTCGACGCGTGGCTGCTACTCCTGCGCGACCACGGCACCTGGCCGCTGCGCGACGTCCTGGAGCCGGCGATCGGCTACGCGAAGGCTGGACATCCGCTCGCCGCCGGGGCCGCCGCGACGGTCGGGTCCGTCGAGGAACTGTTCCGCGAGCACTGGCACACGTCGGCGGAGCTGTGGCTCCAGGGCGGCAAGCTGCCGCAGGCGCATGCGTTGTTCGCCAATCCGGCGTACGCCTCCACTCTCGAACGCCTGGTCGACGAAGCGGAGGCGGCGGGTACGAACCGGGAGGCGCAGATCGAGGGCGCCCGCGACGCGTGGCGGCATGGCTTCGTGGCGGAGGCGATCGACGTGTTCTCACAGCGGCCGTTCCGGGACTCCAGCGGACGTGACCACAGCGGCCTCGTGACCGGCCACGACCTCGCCACGTGGTCGGCCAACTGGGAGCTCGCCACCACCATGGAGTGGAATGACCTGACCGTCGCGAAGACGCCGGCCTGGGGCCAGGGGCCGGTTCTCCTTCAGGCGTTGGCGATTCTCGATGCGCTGGGTGAACCCGGCGAGCTCGACCTCGGTACCGAACGCGGCGTCCACTTCGTCACCGAGGTGATGAAGCTCGCGATGGCCGACCGGGAGGCGTGGTACGGCGACGTGCTCGACTCCGCGCTTCCTGCCCTGCTGACGAAGCCGTACGCCCGGCAGCGGGCGAGCCTGGTCGGGGCCCTCGCCTCCGACGAGCTCCGCCCCGGCACGCCGCAGGGCCGCACGCCTCGCCTGCCGCAGGCGTACGCGGGGCGACGTGGTTCTGGCCAGGACCTCAGCGGCACCATTGGCGAACCGACCGTCGGTGCGACCGGACGTACCCGCGGTGACACCTGCCACGTCGATGTCGTCGACCGGTGGGGCAACATGATCTCGGCGACGCCGAGCGGTGGCTGGCTGCAGAGCTCGCCGACGATTCCCGAGCTCGGCTTCTGCCTTGGTACGCGCGCGCAGATGTTCTGGCTGGAAGAGGGGCTGCCATCGTCGCTGGCGCCCGGCAAGCGCCCGCGGACCACGCTCTCCCCCACGCTGGTCATGCGGGAAGGTCGTCCGGTCCTCGCCTGCGGCTCACCCGGCGGTGACCAGCAGGACCAGTGGCAACTGCTGTTCCTGCTGCGCCACCTCGCGGGCGGGATGTCGTTGCAGGAGGCGATCGACGCGCCGGCGTGGCATACGGCGAGCTTCCTCGGTTCGTTCTACCCGCGCACGATGGAACCGCGGAGCCTCGTGGTCGAAGACCGGCTCGGCGACTCCGTGATCGCCGGACTCGAACGCCGCGGCCACGTGGTCACCCGCTCCGGCCCGTGGAGTCTCGGCAGGCTGTGCGCGGTGACGCGCGACCCGGACACGGGTGTGGTGGCGGCAGGCGCCAACCCGCGGTCGATGCAGAACTACGCCGTCGGCCGCTGACGCCCCGCCCGCACCACCGGCGCCAGTTGCCGGCGCCAGTTGCCGGCGCCAGTTGCCGGTTCACCTGCGGAGGCGGTACTTCAGGTGGGTGACGTCGGCGGTGTCGACGACTCGTACTTTCTCGAGCTCCACCAGGCTGGGTTGCAGCCGGTCGAACAGTCGGACACCCTGGCCGAACAGCACCGGCACCACGTGCACCTGCAGCTCGTCGAGCAGGCCGGCCTCGAGGAACTGCTGCACGGTGGCGGCGCCACCGGCGATGTCCACGTTCCGGTTACCGGCAGCGGCACGGGCCTGATCGAGGGCACTCTCGATGCCGTCCGTGACGAAGGTGAAGGTCGTACCCCCTTGTCTGACGAGGACGGGGCGTGGCCGGTGCGTGAGGACGAACACCGGTGCCTTGAACGGCGGGTCCTCACCCCACGGCACCTCACCCGTGTCGAACATCGTCCGGCCCATGACCACCGCGCCCGTCGCGTCGAACCACTCGCCGATGATCTCCGAGTCTCGATTGTGGGCGCCGCCGGCGAGACCCTGCCGCTCCCGCCAGCTCGCCAGTCCGGCGAACCACGCGTGCAGCCATTCGCCGCTGTCGCCCGCCGGGTTGCCCACCCCGGCGTTCGGTCCGGCGATGAACCCGTCCAGCGACATCGCCAGGTCCGCGGTGACTGTGGTCATCGTCTCCTCCTCTGTGCGGTGAACCAGTGTGCGGTGAATCAACGAGCGGCAAACCCGGTGTGGTGAACCCAGGCTCGCTCGGTGCGGACCAGGTGGTCCTTCACCAAGAGGTCGGTTCCGCGGCCCGACCCTCGACATCGCCCGGCGGACGAGTGACGGACGAATGAGGTCGTACGCCCGAGGATCCCTCGCGCGACTTCGTCTATGCTGACCTCTGGCGAGCCACCCACGCCGAACCTCCTCAGATCCTCCCCAGCGGGATCGCCTCAGGGGGCAAAGGGGAACCGACCTCGGTGTGGATCATGATCACCTGTCACCGCGACCATGCCCGACTTCGCTGGGGGAAGCTCGGTGCAGGGTCATCGGAGGAGACAGGCGACATGACCAGAGAATCTGCCTTCAAACAACGCGTTCGCGCCCGCATGGCGAAGACCGGCGAGAGTTACGCCACCGCCCGGGCCCACCTCCACACTCACCAAGCGCAAGCCCAGGTTGACAACCGCTCGGGCGTCCTGCACGTCACCAACGGCGACGCCACGGTGGCGCCCCTGCGCGCTGCCGGGATCGTGGAACCGATCCTGCCGTGGCGCGACGTCCTCCACGAAGGCCCGGTGCCGAGCGGGCTCGCCGACGCCGAACTGCGCAGGGTACGGGCGGAGTTCATCGCCGGCGAGGACTGGGGCGACCTCCCGGACATCCTCCGTGGCTTCGAGGACCGCGACCAGCAGCTCGCCGACCATGCAAACGATCAGCTGGTGTTGTGGTTCGAGGCCGATCTGTACGACCAGCTGCAGCTCATCGAGGTCCTCGCCCGGCTGCGCCGGCTCGGCGTCGCACCTGAGCGGATCTCACTCGTATCAGCGGGCGAGTTTCCCGGAATCGCGCATTTCGGGGGTCTCGGGCAGCTTCAGGCCGCCGATCTTCTTCGGCTCCGCGAGGACGAGATCACCGTCACGCAGGAGGCGCTGGACATCGCCGCCACGGCGTGGGATGCGTTCACCTCACCGAATCCGTCAGGGCTTGCGCGCGTCGCGCGCATCGAGTCGCCGGTCCTGCGCTACCTGGGTGAGGCGTTCGGCCGACTCATGCAGGAGTACCCGGCTCTTACGGATGGGCTTTCCCTTACGCAGCGGCGGATCCTGCTCGCCGTCGAGGACGGCGCCGAGAACGCCGGCGCCGCATTCGCCGAGGTGGGGCGCCGGGAACGCCGACCGTACCTCGGCGACTGGCCCTGTTTCGCGATCATGCGCGGCCTCGCATCGGGGCGTCAACCTCTCCTTGCGCTTGGTGAGGGTGCGGACTTTGCCAGGCGTACGGTCGAGTTGACCGACGCCGGGCACGAGGTCCTCGCCGGGCGTGCCGACCAGCTTGCGTACAACGGCATCGACCGCTGGATCGGTGGCGTCCACCTGACCGACGCCGAGACCGCCTGGCGCTACGACGAACGCCGGGAGATCATCCTGGCCCAGCCTTGACTCGAGGATGGCGCGCTGCTCCATCGGCCACTCGAAACGGGTCGATCACGTCACTGGACAGACCTCAGTCGCTCCGACAGAAACTCGCGCTCGGCGTTGTTCTCGGTCAGTTCCAGCGCCCGTTGGTATGCCTCAGCGGCCTGTGGGAGACGACCGAGTCGTACGAGCAGGTCTGCCTTGACCGCTGGTAGGTACTGGTATCCGGCGAGTTGCCCGGCGCTCTCCAACGCTTCCACCTCTGCCAGCGCAGCCTCCGGACCGGAGACCTTGGACAGGGGGACGGCCCGATTCAACCCGACAACGGGTGACGGCCACACGTCGAGCAGCTTGTCGTAGAGGGCAACGATCTGCGACCAGTCGGTTTCGTCGTACGACGGCGCCTCGGCGTAGAGGGAGGCAATCGCGGCCTGCAGGACATAGCGCCCCGGCTGGCCGCTACGTAGTGCACCGACGATCAGATCGTGGGCTTCGGCGATAGCCGCTCGATCCCACAGCGATCGGTCCTGCTCCTCCAACCGCAACAGCCGTCCGTTCCCGGAAACCCGGGTGAAGCGTCGTGCATCGATGACCAACAACAGCGCGAGCAGTCCTCGCACCTCCGGCTCGTCGGGCATCAGCTCGCGCAGCATCCGGGTCAGGTGCAGCGCGAGGTCAACCAGATCGGCCTTCACCAACGCCGCTCCGGACGGCGCGGTGTGCCCGGTCGTGAACAGCAGATGGATCACGCCGAGCACCGCCCCCAACCTGTCAGGCAGCTCGGCTGACCGCGGCACGCGATAAGGAATTCGGGCTCCACTGATCTTCTTCTTGGCCCGGGTGATTCGAGCGGCCATCGTCGGCTCGGAAACGAGAAATGCGCGCGCGATTTCCGGCGTCGTCACCCCGCACACCAATCGCAGGGTGAGGGCAACCTGTGCCTCCTGCGCAAGTGCCGGATGGCAACACGTGAAGATCAGGCGCAGCCGTTCATCCGGAACGACGTCTTCTGGATCTTCGCTTTCCCTTTGCAGCTCGTCCATGGCAGTGTCCTCGACCGAGACGTCGGGTTCGACCAGCAACGGCAACTTCGAGCGGAACGTCTGATCCCGCCGGAGGGCGTCCATCGCACGCCGTTTCGCCGCAGTCGTGAGCCAGGCCGCCGGGTTGTTCGGAATGCCCTCGCGAGTCCAGCTCTCCAGCGCGGTTGCGTACGCCTCCTGCACGCACTCCTCGGCGAGGTCCAACTCTCGTGCAACGCGCACCGTCGCGGCGACCACAAGGGCCCACTCACGACGGTGCGCGTCGACGATCGCCGATTCGACCGCTGCACGGTCCGTCATTCGGTCGTACGCTCCACGACGCCACCACTGTGAACGGGCCGCACCTCCACCCCGCCACCCTCGCGAATCGCTGGGTTGGTGCCGGCGATTGCCAGGGCCGCGTCCAGATCCGGCGCCTCGATGATGTAGAAGCCGGCAACGATTTCCTTGGAATCGATGAAGGGGCCATCGGTGATCGAGTCGGCACGAATCGAGGTCGCCATGTCCCGAGGGGTCAAGGCGTAGGCCACCACCATCGAGTTCGCAGCCACCAACTCCTGTGCGTGCTGGTCACAGGACCCGGTGTCAGCAGGCGTGGCCTCCGGAGCGTGGGCGGAGTCGTTCGCGTAGATCAGAACCGCGTACTGAGCCATGGCGGCTCTCCTTCCAGCAGGTGCGCTTGGTCCGTACGCCTCTACGTCGGACGACTGACGTGGATTCGACAGACTGTAGGAGAATGCTTCGAAAGTCACGTTGCATAGTCAACAGAGTGCGGATAGTCACGGATCCTGCGCGGTGATGGCATCGGTGAGCAGGTCGAGATGGCCCGTGTGGCACGCCGTCTCCTCGAGCATGTGCACCATGACCCAGCGAAGTGTCACGGGGCCCTTACCGAACGAGGGGCGGGGCGCGGTGGTGTCGAGTGTGGGAAGTCGGCTGGCGACCTGACGACTACGGGCGCAGGCCGCCCGGTACAGCGCGGAAAGCTCCTCGACTGTGTCGCTTTCCGCCGACTCGAAGGCCCACCGCGGCTGGGTGTCGATCGGCGCAGACGCCCACGGCTCAGGAAGTTCGCCTCCTCCGATCCGTGCAATGAACCAGTGATCCTCCATGTGCGCGAGATGCTTCACGACCCCACCGGGCGTCAGGTCTGTAGCCGGCAAACTCTTCGTTCGCGCCTGCGCGTCCGAGAGCCGTTCGAGTCGCGAGAGTGCCCGGCGACGATACTGATCGAGGAACTGGCCGAGCGTCGTGCGCTCATCGGCGTCGAGCTCTGGGTACATAAGCAGGGCTCCGCGTGGCGTTCAGGGGTGGGGTTTGCTGGCGATCACCCACTGGTAGGTCACATGGCCGCCATGCCAGGTGACGATCTCGTCGGTCAGGAGGGTGAGTCCGGTGTCGAGGAGCATGCGACGGTTGGTTGCGGCCCCGTAGCTGCTGCTGACCATCGGTGCACCAAGCATGTCATGGATGACGTCATGGTCTCGGTGGCCGAGGCTGGCGAGGAGGTGGCCGCCGGGTCGCAGCCACTCCGCGATGCGCTGGAGCAGGTCTGCGTGCTGGGTACGCGGGACGTGGGGAATCGAGTAGAAGGCGGTCACCAGGTCGAAGCTGGCGGGCGCGAATGTGACCGTGGACATGCTGGACTTGATGAACCGGGCCTTGGGAACGTTGCGGCGGGCCAGTTCGAGCTGGGCGGCGGATATGTCGACTCCTACTGCGTCACCGCGTTCGGCGAGCAAGGCCGTGCAGGGCACACCGGCTCCGCAACCGAGATCGAGAGCGGCAGGCCGAGTGGGAAAGAGCGTCAGGACATCGTTGAGGTAACGCAGGCGCGGGTCGTCCTCGACCTGGTTGATCCAGTCCAGATACCGCGCAGCGATCTCGTCATAGCCGGCTTCGACGACTTCCTCGGAGTTGGGTCCCATCGGCCCGACGCTAACCGGGATCGCACCGATCGCCGATGGATTTTCCGTCCGGTTGCAGAGGATCAGGACTCTGCGCAGACCTCGACCAGGTGGTCGACCACATCGTCGATCGGCAGGTCGATCCGCTCGCTGGTTCGCCGGTCCTTGATCTCGACCTTGCCGTCGACGATCCTGCGACCGCAGGTCACGATCGTGGGTATGCCGATCAGGTCGGCGTCGTTGAACTTCTCTCCCGGGCTGGCCGCGTGCCGGTCGTCGAGCAGCACCCGGATGCCCTTCGCATCCAGGTCGGCGGCAAGTCGTTCGGCCACCTCGAACGGTGCGTCGGTCTTGCCGGTCGCCACGATGTGCACGTCGGCCGGGCTGATCTCGCGCGGCCAGATGAGCCCCTTGGCATCGTGGTTGTTCTCCGCGATCGCCGCGAGCGCCCGGCTGACGCCGAGGCCGTAGCACCCCATCGTGACGACGACCTGCTTGCCGTGCTCGTCGAGGACTTTGAGGTCGAGCGCCTCGGCGTACTTGGTCCCGAGCGCGAAGATGTGCCCGATCTCGATCCCGCGGGCCATCGCCAGCGGCCTGCCGCACCGTGGACACGGATCGCCCGCGCGGACCTCGGCGGCGAGGACGGTGCCGTCGCCGTCGAAGTCGCGACCGGCAACGAGATCGACCACGTGCTTGTCGGGTTCGTTGGCGCCGGTGACCCAGCGGGTGCCCGGGACCACGCGTGGGTCGAGCAGGTAACGCACCTTGGCGGTCTTGGTCTCGCCCAGCGCCTCCGGTCCGATGTAGCCCCGGACCAGCCCAGGGTAGGCGGCGAAGTCCTCGTCCGTCGCGGCGGCGAGGGCGGAGGGATAGACCTGGGCGCCGAGCCGCTTCTCGTCGACGTCGCGGTCGCCCGGGACGCCGACCGCGAGCAGCTCGAAGTCACCGCCGGGGTGGACGACCTTGACGATGACGTTCTTCAACGTGTCGGAAGCCTGCCACGGCCGGTCCTCCCGCCTCAGGTCCGGCTGGGAGTTGAGGTAGTCGACGAGCGAGTCGATCGTCGGCGTGTCGGGAGTGTCCTCGACGTGGGCGACGGGCGCGTCGGCGTAGGCGAGGGCCTCAGGCACCGGGACGCCGACGGCCTCTGTGTTGCTCGCGTAGTCGCACGAGGTGCACCGGACGTAGGTGTCCTCGCCCACCTCGCACGGCGACAGGAACTCCTCGCTGAGCGAGCCACCCATCGCCCCCGACATGGCCGAGACGATGACGTAGTCGAGGCCGAGCCGGTCGAAGGTCTGCTGGTAGGCCACACGATGCTTGTCGTACGACGTCTGCAGCCCCGCGTCGTCGATGTCGAACGAATAGGAGTCCTTCATCGAGAACTCCCGCCCGCGCAGGATCCCGGCCCGGGGCCGCGCCTCGTCGCGGAACTTCCACTGGATCTGGTAGATCGACAGCGGAAGGTCTTTGTAGGACGAGTAGAGGTCCTTCACCAGCAGGGTGAAGATCTCCTCATGGGTCGGGCCGAGCAGCATGTCGTTGCCCTTGCGGTCGCGCAGCCGAAAGAGGAGGTCGCCGTACTCGGTCCAGCGGCCGGTCCGTTCGTACGGCTCCCGTGGCAGCAGCGCCGGCAGGTGGATCTCCTGAAAGCCAGCGGCGTCCATCTCCTCCCGCACGATCCGCTCGACGTTGAGGTAGGTACGCCAGCCGAGCGGCAGCCAGGAGTAGATGCCCGGCGCGGTCCGGCGGATGTAGCCTGCGCGCACCAGCAGTCGGTGGCTCGGTACCTCGGCGTCCGCCGGATCCTCGCGTAGCGTGCGAAGGAACAGCGTCGACATCCGCAGGATCACGGCATTTTCCCCTCAGTGGGCTCATGGCGTCATCGCCATGTGACAGATCCTGCCGAGGATACCGACACCATGGCGGCAGCACGCCACGGGTTTCCCTCGTGCCGCACCCAGAGGACTGCGCTGGGAGCTCGCTGACACCGGGTTAGGGCGTGTCGGCGGGTCTCGGCATCCAGGCTGGGATGAGCTCCCGATCACGGGGGTACTTCTCGAGATCCTCCAGATAGTCCTCATCGAGGACACCGGTGAGGTTGGGCTTGGAGTCGTAGTCGAAGTCGACGCCGAACTTCCCGCTGCTGTCCATCTGGAACCGGGCCTTGTACCAAGCTCCCTTGCCGGGTTCGTACATCTCGCCGCGAAGCTCCGTGAAGAGGGGATAGAGCTCGTCGGGCACCTCGAAGGCAACCAAGTCCCCACCCGCTGCCGTGTAGGCGCAGGCGAAGCGGGACGAGAAGTCGATCATCTCGCACTCGACGTCCACAGACTCCCACTCGTCCGGGAGTTCATCGACGAGCGCCTGGCCGATTGCCTGAAAGAGCTCGCCGTGACCGTTGTGGTCCGCCACCAACCCTCATCCTCTCAGCGGTTCGCGAACACTTGCGTCACCGTACGCGAACCTCCGTTTGGCTCGGTGACGGTATGGGTCACTTTGAACCAATCAGGCCGTTCCCCGTCGCCCTGGTACTTCGGGACGATCTTAACGTCCACCTGGTTGCCGGCGAGCAGCTCGCGTTCCCATTGGTCCTCCATAGCCTGCCAGCGACCGCCACTGTTGAGTCGTCCGGTCATCGGGACCATGTTGATGCCTTCACCGGCGCCACCGAACCGGGTTCCGAACAGGTGACCACCGTGGTCACCAGGGCGCCCCACGCCGGTTCCCGCCATCTGCTGCTGGCGCCGGTGCCGCGAGCCCTTGTTCAAGACCAACCGCCCTTCGGCACGGCTGACTCGCCCGCGCCCGTCGGTCATGTAGACGTAGTTGCTGCCCGCACGCGGGTTGTAGACGTGATGGATCTCGTTGGGCTTCCACCGGTTGTGGATTCTCCTGTGCTGCCGGTAGCGCATGATGTTCGGATTCCAGTTGCGGGAGCGCCCCGCGCCCTCCACATGCACTCTGGGCCGATGCCCAGACATCTTCTCCAGCTTCCGCACGATCGCGCGTGCGATCTTGGTAGATCCGCGCGCCCCGCCTCGCACCCGTGCCACAACAGGCCCTCCCGTCATCGGGTCTGCGGACAATTTATGCTAAGAAGGCGATCACGTGAAACTTGTTCACAGGGTTGCGGTACCGAAACGATCACGCCTTGGTTACCCTCGTAGAAGCCATGACGAGGCCGGCATGGCTGGTGTCGCACACGATCGGGGGTACTGCGATGGCGGACGTCAGCGCGAGCGATTTCGACCGGCTCTTCAGCGAGTCACTCGCCGCCCTGCGACCGATTGTCGAGCAGGACGACGAGAGTGACGAACGTACAGAACAGGTCCGCGGAGTCGGTGAAGCGCTCGACGGCCACGTCCGGGTCACCGCGAAGCCCGGCGGGCGGCTCGAGTCGGTCGAGCTGAACCCGCGGGCGCTGCGCTCGGACTCCGCATCGCTTGCCGAGGCATTCCTGACCGCCGCGAACGCCGCGCTGGAAGATCTCCAACAGCGCCTTTCCGCCGCACTGCCTGACGTACCCGACCAGCAACAGCTGATGGAACGCCTGCAGGAGTTCCAGAACCAGTCAGTGGCCCAGATGCAGCGTTACCTGACCGCCATCGCCGACGTGCAGGACCGGCTCGACCGGGATGACAGGGGCTAGCCATGGCAGGAGAAAAGGTCGACGTCGGCTGGACGCAACTCAACCGTGCGGCTGGCGACGTCGACGAGGTGGCACAGCGACTCGGCCGCGAACTACGGGCAACCCAGGATGAGATCGCCGGCTACGGCCAACCCTGGGGCGGCGACGAGCTCGGCATGCTGATCGGTGCGACGCACGACGCGGTGTCGGAGCTCGCGTTCGAGAAGCTCGGCGAGCTCCAGGAGGACCTCGTCTCGCACGCCGAGGCGCTCGACGGTGTGGCGGCCACCTACCGCGACAACGAGACGGCCGGGCAGGAGATGTTCAACCAGGTGGGCAACGGCCTGGACGCCGTCTGATCGGGCGCCCGGCGATTTGACAAGGGGGTAGGCACAAGTGGGACTCCAGCTTCCGGGTGAGCTGGTCGGCGTGCTGGGCATGATCGGCATCAACTGGCCCGAGGCCGATGAGGAGAAGCTGTTCAAGATGGGCCAGACCTGGCTCGACTTCTCCGGCAACCTCGGGGGCATCTCCACCGACGCCGAGAAGGCCGCGCTCCAGGTGTGGACGGGTCACGAGGGTCCAGCGGTCGAAGCGTTCAAGCAGATGTGGGACGAGCACGGTGGCACCAGGAATCTCGACATCGCGTCGAACGCCGGCATGGGGTTCGGTCTCGGGCTCTTCCTCTACGCAGCGATCGTGCTGGTGCTGAAGATCAACGCCATGATCCAGCTGGTGATCCTCGCCATCGCGATCGCCCAGGCGATCGCCACCGCCGTGGCGACATTCGGCGCCTCACTTGTGCAGATCCCGATCTTCCGCCAGATCACCAAGACGATCATCGAGACCTTGCTCGAGTCGGCGATCTGGCAGGTCATCGGCTGAGTCCGGTCAGCTGGTCGGGCGGCGAGCAGCGACCAGCCGGCGCACCCTCCGCCCTCCGTGCTTCTGCACAAGCAGGGTGAGAACACCGGCCAGCACGATGGCGCTCATGTTGATCGCCAGCTGGCTCGCCGAGCCGGCCATCTCCGCGCCGTCGGCGAACGCCAGCGCCAGCGCGAAGTTGCCGACCGCGGGCACCGTCGTGACCGAGATGAAGACGCCGACCAGCGCACCGGACTTCGCCGACGTGAGCGACAGGATGCCCGCGGTGCCGGCGATGAACGCCACGACGAACGACCACCGGTCAGGCGTCCAGATGAACCCGGTGAACGGGCGTGGCTGGGCGAGGACCGAGCTGTCGATCCACCCGAACCACGCCGCGATCAGACAGGCAGAAGCCGTGACGAGGACGGCCGTGACGAGGCCAACGACGAGCGTGACCAGGGACGTACGGATCAGCGCGAACCGCCGATGGACGATGCCCACGGCAATACCGGCGAGCGGCCCGAACTCCGGCCCGACGACCATCGCGCCCACGACGAGGATGGCCGAGTCGAGGATGACCGCGATCGCCGCGAGGGTCGCCGCGATGGAGAGGAACCACACGAAGGTCTTCGACAGAGCGGCATCGGACTCGGTGCGTTCGACCACCTCCTCCCAGATCACCGCGTCGGCGCCTTCGCCGGGTGCGGCCCGTTCGGCACGGTCGGCGGCAACGGACACGATGGTGTCGATGGGTTCGAGGGCGATCGCGCCGGAGACGTCGATGCCGATGCCCCGAAGCGCCTGGAGGACCTCCTCGACCGACTCACGCGCCAGGTCGGCGGCGATCAGGTCGCCCTCCGGCCGCAGCGAGGCCGCGGGAACCACGGACAGGCTCGCGACACCGGCGCAGCTGTCCAGCAACCCCACGACCTCAGTGGTGAGCGCCGGCGGCGACGTCACCCGCAGATGTAGCACGCGGGCCATCGTAGGGCGACGATCCCAACCTCAGCGGGCCGCCTTGCCGCCGTCCGGTGCCGAGGATGCCAGAGGATGCCAGCCCAGCAAGCTAATTACCGATCGGCGGCCCGTAGCCCCCACCGGCGGGGGTCTCGACGACGAGAACGTCGCCTGGGCCCGCGTCGACGGAGTCCGCTCCGGCCATCTCCACCACGGTCCCGTCCGCCCGCTCGAGCCGGTTGCGTCCGAGGGCGCCTGGCTCTCCGCCCTTCAGACCGTACGGAGCAACCCGACGGTGGCTCGACAAGGTGCTCACCGTGACCGCCTCGGTGAACCGCAGTCGCCTGACCGCCCCGTCGCCGCCGCGCCAGCGACCGGCACCGCCGCTTCCCCGGCGGATCGCGAAGCTCTCCACCAGCACGGGGAACCGCCACTCGAGCACCTCGGGATCGGTCAGGCGCGAATTGGTCATGTGCGTCTGCACGACCGGCGCCCCGTCGAAGCCGTCGCCCGCGCCCGACCCGGACGCGACCGTCTCGTAGTACTGGTGCCGCTCGTTGCCGAAGGTCACGTTGTTCATCGTTCCCGAGCCCTCCGCCTGGATGCCGAGCGCTGCGTAGAGCGCGCCGGTGACCGCCTGGGACGTCTCGACATTGCCGGCGACGACCGCGGCCGGGAACTCCGGAGCGAGCATCGAACCGTCCGGCACGACGATGCGCAGCGGCCGCAGGCAGCCGTCGTTGAGCGGGATGTCGTCGTCGACGAGAGTACGGAAGACGTAGAGGACCGCCGCCTTTGCCACCGACGCGGGCGCGTTGAAGTTCGTGTCGAGTTGGGCCGTCGTCCCGGTGAAGTCGATGGTCGCCTCCCGGTTCGCCCGGTCGACGGAGACCTTCACCCTGATCAGAGCGCCCGAGTCCATCTCGTAGGCGTACTCGCCGCCGTCGAGGGTGTCGATGACCTTCCGGACCGACTCCTCCGCGTTGTCCTGCACGTGTCGCATGTACGCCTGTACGACGTCCAGTCCCACGTGGTCGATCATCGCGCGCACCTCCTGGACACCCTTCTCGCTGGCGGCGATCTGGGCACGGAGGTCGGCGATGTTGGTGTCGGGACTACGCGAGGGATAGGGCGCCTCGGTGAGCAGCCGGCGCGTCTCCTCCTCACGGAACCGCGGCCGTCCGTTGTCACCCTCACCGTCGACCAGCAGCCAGTTGTCGAAGAGCACACCCTCCTCGTCGACCGTCCGGCTCAATGCGGGCATCGAACCTGGAGTCAGCCCACCGATCTCGGCGTGGTGGCCGCGTGAGGCGACGTAGAACAGCACGCGACTGCCCCCAGGAGAGGCCGCCGTGTCGTAGACCGGCGTCACGACCGTGACGTCGGGCAGGTGCGTGCCGCCGTGGTACGGATCGTTGACGGCGTAGATGTCGCCCGGCTTCATCTTCTCGCCACGACGGGCGATGACCTCCTGCACGCTCGCGCCCATCGAGCCCAGGTGGACCGGCATGTGCGGCGCGTTGGCGATGAGGTTGCCGTCGGGGTCGAAGAGTGCGCAGGAGAAGTCCAGGCGTTCCTTGATGTTGACCGACTGCGCGGTCGACTCCAGGCGGGCGCCCATCTGTTCGGCGATGTTCATGAAGAGGTTGTTGAAGATCTCCAGCAGCACCGGGTCGACGGCGGTGTCGAGTTCCCCGTCCTCGACCGGCGCCCGGACGCGTTCCACCTTCAGATGGCCGTGGTCGGTGACGGTGGCGGCCCAGCCTTCGTCGACCACCGTGGTCGCGTTGGCCTCGGCGATGATCGCGGGCCCGGTCACCGTGTCGGTCGTACGAAGATGCTCCCTGCGGTGCAGCGGAGCGTCGAGCCAGCGGTCGCCTGCGTACATCCGGATGGTGTCAACCTGGTCTTGCACGGGCCCGGAGTCGTCGTCGCGCACGTGCGAGAGATCGGGCTGCTCGGTGAGACCGACGGCCTCGACCGACACCGCCTCCACGGTGAGCGGTTGGTCCATGAGATAGGTGTAGGTACGCCGGTAGCTGGCTTCGAACTCCGCCACCATCTCGTCCACGTTGGCGAGCGTCACCGGTAGTGCGGTGTCGGTGCCCTCGTAGCGCAGGTGGGCCCGGCGGAGGAGCCGCAGCCGGTCCGGTCGTACGCCTTCGTCCAGCAGTTCGTCGCTGGCGGCGTCGGCCAAACTGTCGGCGACTTCCGCAAGGCGCGGCAGCACGGCGTGGTCGAGCCGGGACTCGACCGACTGTTCCCGCATCGTCGTCGTGTCGGCAAGGCCGATCCCCAACGCCGACAGGACTCCCGCCATCGGAGGTACGAGCACCGTGTGGATGCCGAGTGAGTCCGCTACCGCGCACGCGTGCTGCGCGCCCGCCCCGCCGAACGTCGTCAGCACGTACTCGGTGACGTCGTGGCCCTTCTGGACCGAGATCTTCTTGACCGCGTTGGCCATGTTGGCGACGGCGATCCGCAGGTAGCCCTCGGCGACCTGCTCGGGGCTGCGGTCGTCGCCGGTCTGGGTCGAGATCTGCTTGGCGAGTTCGGCGAACCGCTGCTGCACGACGGCCACGTCGAGCGCCTGGTCGCCGTTCGGGCCGAAGACCTGGGGGAAGTACGCCGGCTGGATCCGGCCGAGCATGACGTTGGCGTCGGTGACGGTGAGCGGGCCACCGGCGCGGTAGGACGCCGGACCGGGATCGGCGCCGGCAGAGTCGGGCCCCACCCGGTAACGGGCGCCGTCGAAGTGCAGGATCGACCCACCGCCGGCCGCGACGGTGTGGATGTCGAGCATCGGCGAACGCAGCCGGACACCGGCGATCATCGTGGTGGAGACGCGTTCGTAGGTGCCGGCGTAGTGCGACACGTCGGTCGACGTGCCGCCCATGTCGAAGCCGATCACCTTCTCGTAGCCGGCGAGCCGCGACATCCGCACCATGCCGACGATGCCGCCTGCCGGGCCGGACAGGATCGCGTCCTTGCCGCGGAAATGCCCCGCCTCTGCCAGGCCGCCGTTGGACTGCATGAACATCAGGCGTACGCCCGCGAGCTGGCGTGCGGTCTCGTCGACGTAGGTCCGCAGCCCTGGCGAGAGGTACGCGTCGACCACAGTCGTGTCACCGCGCGGCACCACCCGCATCAGCGGGCTCACCTCGGCCGACGACGACACCTGACCGAAGCCGATCCGCTCGGCCAGCTTGGCGATCTCCTGCTCGTGCTGCGGGTAGAGATGGCTGTGCAGGCAGACGATCGCGACGGCGCCGATGCCATCGTCGTACGCCTGTCGCAGCGGTCCAGCGAGATCGTCAAGGTCAGGTTGACGCAGGACGGCTCCGTCGGCGGCGATCCGCTCGTCGACCTCGATCACGCGTTCGTAGAGCAGGTCGGGCAGCTCGATGTGCCGGTCGAAGATGCGCGGGCGGTTCTGGTAGCCGATCCGCAGCGCGTCGGCGAATCCCTTGGTGATGACGAGAACGGTGCGCTCTCCGGTGCGCTCGAGCAGGGAGTTCGTCGCGACCGTCGTCCCCATCCGGACCGACTCGACCAGCTCCGCGGGCACCTGTTCGCCCGGGCCCAGGTCCAGCAGCCGGCGAACCCCCTCCACCGCGGCGTCGGCATAGCGCGCCGGGTTGTCCGAAAGGAGTTTGTGGGTACGCAACGAACCGTCCGGACGGCGTGCGACCACGTCGGTGAACGTGCCGCCCCGGTCGATCCAGAACTGCCAGGCGCCGCGCTCCATGTCAGGCCCCCTTCGTGCGTTCGGAGTAAGCGTCGAGCAGCTGGGCCAGCGCGTCGTCGAGATAGCGCCCGAGCAGCCGTTCGGCCACCTTGCCCTTGCCGGCTTCCAGAGCGCCGAGGATCTCGACGTTGCGGGCGAGGTACGGCTCGTGGAACCGGCGCGGGTCGGCCATCGCGTGGAAGACGAGACGAAGCTCGGCAAGGAGGCCGCGCATGATCTCGTCGATGCGGGCGCTGCCGGCAAGAGCGCCGACCGCCTGGTGGAAGCGGATGTTCGCCGTCCCGAGGTCCTGCCATCCGCGACGGCGCGCGGCCGCACGTCCCGCCTTGACCGCGTCCCGCAACGCGCCGAGGTCCGGCGATGGCGAGCCGACCGTGCGGACCGCCGCGCACTCCAACAGCCGGCGTAGCTGGAACAGGTCGACCACGTCCTCGACCGACAGCTGACGGACGAACACGCCTCGGTTCATCTCGTGCACCAGCAGGCGTTCGTGCGTCAGCAGCCTGAACGCCTCGCGCAGGGTGTTGCGGGAGACGCCGAGCGCGCGGCCGATCTCGTCTTCGGGCAGACGGTCGCCGGGCGGGAAGAAGCCCTCCGCAATCCGGTCGCGGAGGATGTCGGCAACCCGGCCCGCGGTGCTGGTCCGTCCCAGCAGAGCCCGATCGCCTTCGAGTCCGGACCCGACCGCGACCCTCGCCGCCATGAACATCCTCCGCCATGGATCTTGTGGAATCGTTCAACAATCCTTACGGTGAACCATAGCATCGAGCGATACGTCACGCAGCAATCCACCTCGCGCCGGCGTCGCAACGTGGCCCACCGACGCGGGGACTCCTGCTCACCTCATCCTCATTGTGAGGTCACCCATGACGTCGCCATCAGCACAGACTCTCGTTCCCGAAGACGACCGCGCCTTCGCGTGGTTCCGCACACTCGGCCCGCGCGGACGGCGCGCGTTCGTCGGCGCGTTCGGCGGCTGGGGACTCGACTCCTACGACTTCCAGATCCTCCCGCTCGCGCTCGCCGCCATGACCGCCGCGCTGGGACTGACCACCGGACAGGCGGGTCTGCTCGCCACGGTCACCCTCGTCGTGTCGGCCGTGGGCGGCGCGGTGGCCGGCGTTCTCGCCGACCGCATCGGGCGCACCCGCATGCTCGTCATCACCGTCGCGACGTACGCCTTCTTCACCGTCGCGTGCGGGTTCGCACCGAACTACGAGACCCTGTTGGTGTTCCGCGCCCTGCAGGGGTTCGGCTTCGGGGGTGAATGGGCGACCGGTGCCATCCTGGTCGCGGAGTACGCCCGGTCCCCTCACCGCGGCCAGGTCCTGGGCTGGATCCAGAGTGCCTGGGCGGTCGGCTGGGGCCTCGCCGTCATCGCCTACACCGTGGTGTTCTCCCTGGTGTCAGAAGACCTCGCCTGGCGGGTGCTCTTCTGGACCGGCGCGATGCCGGCGCTGCTGATCCTCTATCTCCGGCGCAGCGTCACCGACGCACCTGTCGCCACAGAGCGGCGGCGCGGCACGACCGCCGGTTCGTTCTCCGCGATCTTCCGCGGCAGGTTGGCCTCCACGACGTTCTTCGCAGCTCTCCTCGCCACCGGTGTGCAGGGCGGCTACTACACGCTCGCCACCTGGCTGCCGACCTACCTGAAGAACGAGCGGGAGCTCACGGTGGTCGGCACCGGCGGCTACATGGCGTTCCTCATCTCCGGCGCGTTCGCCGGTTATCTCACCGGCGGATACCTCACCGACCGGCTCGGCCGGAAGCGCACGTTCACGTTGTTCGCGGCGCTGTCCGGTGTGCTGCTGCTGGCCTACACCCAGATCCCGACTGGCGCGAACACTCTCGTGCTGGTCCTCGGATTCCCGTTGGGGTTCAGTGCGTCAGCCATCTTCAGCGGGTTCGGTGCGTTCCTCGCAGAGCTCTACCCCACGCAACTCCGCGGCACCGGACAGGGCTTCACCTACAACTTCGGCCGCGCGATGGGCGCGTTCTTCCCGGCGGCGGTCGGGTTCCTGGCGGCGAGCGTCGGCCTCGGAGGCGCGATGACCTTCGGGGCGGCGGCGTACGCCATCGCCGTGCTCGCGCTGCTCGGGCTGCCCGAAACCCGTGGCCGCGAACTCACCTGACGGGCCGGGGTCAGCTGACAGGCCAACCTCCTCTGACAGGCCCACCTTCTCCAACAGATCGGAAAGGGACCGCCATGTCCACCATGGCTTCCACACCGGCGAGCGCCCGAAACGCCCCTGTCGCGGGCGCCGCCCTCGCCGAGCTCAGCCCCGACACGACGGGGATGGCCTACATCCCGCCGGCCCGGGCGAGAGCGCTGTTCCGGAAGGGGACCGTCGCGCCGACCGCAGGATGGTCGGCCGGCTTCGCCCAGGCCAACCTGATCGCGGTGCCGTCGGACTGGGCGTACGACGTCCTCCTCTTCGCGCAGCGCAACGAGCGAGCATGCCCCGTGCTCGACGTCACCGATCCGGGGTTGGCCCGGACCGAGCTGGCGCCTGGCGCGGACCTGCGTACCGACCTTCCGGCGTACCGCATCTGGCGTGACGGCTCCCTCGTCGACGAACCAGGCGAGGTGGGGCGCTACTGGCGACCGGATCTCGTGGCCTTCCTCATCGGCTCGAGCTTCACCTTCGAGGCGGCGCTACGCACGGCAGGACTGCCCCTGCGCCACGTCGAGGAGGGTCGCAACGTCCCGATGTACGTCACGACTCACCCCTGCCGGCCGGCCGGTCGGCTGCGTGGGCCGCTTGTCGTGACCATGCGGCCGATCCCGTCGGATCTGGTCGCCACCGCGGTGCGGGTCACGGCCGCGATGCCGGATGCTCACGGCGCGCCGGTCGCGGTCGGCAATCCGGAGGCACTCGGCATCGCCGACCTCGGACGGCCGGACTTCGGTGACGCCGTGACGATCCGGGAGGACGAGGTGCCGGTGTTCTGGGCCTGCGGAACGACACCCCAGGCGGCAGTCATGTCCTCGTGTCCGCCGTTCGCGATCACCCATGCACCGGGCCACATGTTCGTGACCGACATTCCCGACACCGCCTACCGCTACACCTGACCGCCGACGCATCCGCCGCCGTGGGCCGCTATGTAGTACATGTTCGTACTACACTTGGCTCATGAGCGAGGTGCCGGTGCGAGCCCTCAACCAGGACACTGCCAGCGTCCTGGCCAGGGTCAAACGTGGCGAGGAGATCGACATCACCGAGCGGGGCGTGGTCATTGCCCGCGTGGTGCCGGCCGCCGCCGAACCACTGCGCCGACTCGCCGCAACCGGGAAGCTCCGGTTGCCGACCGCGACCGGGCCGATACCCCGCCCGCGAGGACCAGTCAGGACCGATCATGAGGGTGGCCGGCTGGTCAGCGAGCTACGCGACGACGAACGTTACTGATGATCTACCTCGACACCGCGGCGCTGATCAAACTCATCAGGCCAGAGCAGGAAAGCGATGCCCTGGTGGACTGGCTGGAACAACGGCGACCTGAACCTCTCGTGGCATCGGCTCTTGTCGAGGTCGAGGTGCCGAGAGCCTTACGCCGGAGCGAGCCGGAGCTCCTCAGCGCGGCACCGGCCGTGCTTTCGCGCATCGCGCTGTACGACCTCGACGACCTCGTACGCGCCACCGCGGCGGCGTACCAGGACTCCACCCTCCGGTCACTCGACGCCATCCATCTGGCGACCGCCTCCGCCGTCTTCGGCGACGAGCTGACAGCTTTCGTCACCTACGACAAGCGGCTGCTCGCCGCGGCCAAGTCCATCGGACTCCCCATCGCGCATCCCGGCGCCTGACGGCGGTCCGGATCGCCACCCGGCCGGTCGCGACGGCCTCGGCGACCACCTCGAACCGGGGACCGGGAACCGGGGATCAGTCTGCGACTATCAGAACAGCACGGTCATGAAGGTGCTGGCCTGGGTGAAGCCGACCCGCGCGTAGGCGCGGCGGGCCGCGAGGTTGAAGTCGTTGACGTACAACGTCGCCACCGGCGCGACATCGCGCAGCCCCGCCGCGACCACCGCGGCGACTCCCGGTGCCGCCAGCCCTTCCCCGCGCCGCTCGGGCCGCACCCACACCCCCTGGACCTGGAACGTACGCCGAGTGGCGACCCCGATCTCGGCCTTGAAGACGACCTCTCCGTCCTCGATCCGGGCGTAGGCCCGGCCCTGCCGCACCAACTCGGCGACCCGGGACCGGTAGTAGGCCCCACCGTCCCTCGCCTCGGGAGAAACCCCCAACTCCTCACGGAAGAACGCCACGCTCGCGTCGTAGACGAGCCCCAGGTCTGCGATCGTGACCCGGCGTACCAACGGATCCGGGCGGACGGCAGGCTCCCGCCGCAACGTGAGGAACGGCTGGTCGGCGCGGACGCCGCGGGCGGCACCCCAGGAGGGTTCCAGCACCTCCCACAGGGCCGCGACGGCGTCACGGGGGCCCCACACCGACGAGCAGTGGCGCCCGACGCGCAGCGCGCGTTCGGCGAAGGCGGAAGCGGCGGCCGACGTGGCCGCCACAGGGACGAGGTTGGCACCGGAGTAGCACAACGACACGAGCCGGCCGCGGTGGGCGAATCCCCACAACTGGCCACCCATCCGGCGAAGATCGGATCCCGCGGCCTCGACCCGCGCGTCGACGAAGACATTCGTCACCGGGTCGGCGTCGAGCACCCGGCGGACGGCACGCAGGTCCCCCGCATGCAGAAGTCGGACCCGCTCGGTGGTCTCGAGCATCCGCCCTCCTTCCGCGGCACCGGGCCTCAGCGCACTTCGACCTCAGGTGATCCCGACGGTACCCCGGATCGGGTCATCTCCTCCGAGATCCGCATCGCCTCGTCGATCAACGTCTCGACGATCTCGCTCTCCGGCACAGTCTTCACGACCTCGCCCCTGACGAAGATCTGGCCCTTGCCATTGCCCGAGGCGACACCGAGATCGGCTTCGCGCGCCTCCCCCGGCCCGTTGACGACACAGCCCATGACGGCCACCCGCAGGGGAACCTCCATACCCTCCAGGCCGGCCGTCACCTCCTCGGCGAGTTTGTAGACGTCGACCTGGGCACGACCGCACGACGGGCAGGACACGATCTCGAGCTTGCGCGGACGCAGGTTGAGCGACTCGAGGATCTTGATGCCGACCTTGACCTCTTCGACCGGTGGCGCGGACAGGGACACCCGGATGGTGTCGCCGATCCCCTTGGCCAGCAGGGCGCCGAACGCCACCGCCGACTTGATCGTCCCCTGGAACGCCGGACCGGCTTCTGTCACGCCGAGGTGCAGGGGGTAGTCGCACTGCTCGGACAGCAGTTCGTACGCCTTGACCATGACCACCGGGTCGTGGTGCTTGACGGAGATCTTGAAGTCGCCGTAACCGTGCTCCTCGAACAGGCTCGCCTCCCACAGCGCCGACTCGACCAGCGCCTCCGCACTCGGCTTGCCGTACTTCTCCAACAGGCGCGGGTCGAGCGAACCGGCGTTGACACCGATCCGGATCGACACGCCCGCGTCGGTGGCCGCCCTGGCGATCTCGGCCACCTTGTCGTCGAACTTCCTGATGTTGCCGGGGTTGACGCGAACCGCGGCGCATCCTGCGTCGATCGCGGCGAAGACGTACTTCGGCTGGAAGTGGATGTCGGCGATCACCGGGATCTGCGACTTCCGCGCGATGGCCGGCAACGCCTCGGCGTCGTCCTGGCTTGGCACGGCGACCCGCACGATGTCACAACCACTCGCGGTGAGTTCCGCGATCTGCTGCAGCGTGGCGTTGATGTCGGTCGTGGGGGTCGTCGTCATCGACTGCACCGACACCGGCGCGTCGCCACCGACAAGCACCTTGCCGACCCGGATCTGGCGGGTCTTGCGGCGCTCGGCAAGGGTGGGCGGCGGAGCGGCTGGCATGCCTAGATCAACGCTTGTCACCATCAGTCCTTCGTTGCTTCGCGGCAGTCCTTCGTTGCTTCGCGGCAGTCCTTCGTTGCTTCGCGGCAGTCCTTCGTTGCTTCGCGGCAGTCCTTCGTTGCTTCGCGGCAGTCCTTCGTTGCTTCCGGCGTCTGGTGCCCCTCTACCGTCTCTCAATTCTCCGTCACACGCTCTGCCAACCCCGCCTCAGCCCGGCAATCGCACGGGATTGACGATGTCGGCGTAGATCAGCAGGACGCCCATCACGACGAGAACGCTCGCCACGGCGTAGGCGATCGGCAGCGCCCGCGCCACGTCGACATAACCGGGATCGGGGCGCTTGAGCAGCCGGGCGATCGCCCGGCGGAGGCCTTCGTACAGGGCACCGGCGATGTGACCGCCGTCCAGCGGGAGCAGCGGGATGAAGTTGAACAGCGCGACGAACAGGTTGAGGGCGGCCAACCACTGGATGAAGCCGGCGATCCGGTTGGACACGGGGATCTCGAGCGTCGCGATCTCGCCGGCCACCCGGCTGGCGCCGATGATGCTCATCGGACTGTCCTGCGCGCGCTCTCCACCGAACGCGGCCTGTGCCACGCCGACCATGCGGTCCGGGATGTGCGCCATCGCCTGAACGGTCAGGGCCGTGATGCGACCCATCTCACCGAAGACCGCTATCGGGCCCTGGCGTTCGTGCACCATCTTCGGTGAGATGCCGAGGTACCCGACCCGCTCGGTCCGGGTGGGGTTGTCGGGGTTCGGCCGGTCCGTGGCGATCAGGTCGGCCCGCAGGTCGCGCCGCGTACCGTCACGCTCGACCGTGATGGTCACGGCACCGGCGTCGGAGTCACGGATGTGCGCGGAGATCGCGGCCCACGACGCCACGGGGCTGCCGTTGAACGCCACGATCTCGTCGCCCTGCTCGAAGCCGGCCTGCTTGGCGGGTGAGACCGGATCCCGGTCGGTGCACTTGCGCTGGCCCTCGCTCGCGGGGATCACACAGTCCGGCACCATGCTGACGACCGGGTTCGGGACGAAGGTGCCGAAGCCCATGAGGACGACGCCGAAGAGGATGATCGCCAGGAAGACGTTCATGAGCGGACCACCGCTCATGATGATCAGCTTCTGCCACCACTTCTTGGTGTAGAAGAGCCGGTGCTCCTGGCCGGGCGCGGTCTCCTCGGCCGATGCGCTCCGCGCCTCCTCGACCAGCGTCTGGAAAGGACCCGTGCTCGACCGCCGGAGTCGACCGTCGCGGGCGGGCGGGAACATCCCGATCATGCGTACGTAGCCGCCGAACGGGATCCACTTGATGCCGTACTCCGTCTCGCCCCGCTTGCGCGACCAGAGCGTCTTGCCGAATCCGACCATGTACTGCGTCACCCGCACGTCGAACAGCTTCGCGGGCACCATGTGCCCCACCTCGTGGAGCGCGATGGACGCGAGGACGCCGGCGAAGAAGACGACGGCGCCGAAGATCGCGATCAGGTCCATGCGGACAGATCCTTTTCGTCGGGGGTTGCGGCAGGTGACGCGATGAGCTGGGTGGCGCGGGACCGGGCCCACGTCTCGCCGGCGAGCACGTCGGCAAGAGTCGAGACGCCGCCCGGGGATACCGGAGTGTCGCCGCGAGTGTATTCGTCGAGGATGTGAGCCACGGTGTCGACGATGCCGAGGAAGGACAGCCGGCCGTCGACGAACGCGGAGACGCACTCCTCGTTGGCAGCGTTGTAGACCGCGGGCGCCGCACCGCCCCGCTCACCGGCCGCACGGGCCAGGCGGATCGCGGGAAACGCCTCGTCGTCGAGAGGCTGGAACTCCCAGGTGGACGTCTGAGACCAGTCACAGGCCGGGGCGGAGTCGGGCACACGGTCGGGCCAACCGAGCGCGAGGGCGATCGGTAGCCGCATGTCCGGCGGGCTGGCCTGGGCGAGGGTCGAGCCGTCGTGGAACTCCACCATCGAGTGCACGATCGACTGCGGGTGGACCACGACCTCGATCCGGTCGTACGGGATGTCGAAGAGCTCGTGCGCCTCGATGACCTCGAGACCCTTGTTGACCAGAGTGGCGGAGTTGATCGTGATGACCGGGCCCATGTTCCACGTGGGGTGCGCGAGCGCCTGCTCAGGTGTCACGTCGGTGAGGTCGGCCCGCTTGCAACCACGGAACGGGCCGCCACTGGCGGTGACGACGAGCCGGCGTACCTCCTCCCGCCGGCCGCCACGCAGACACTGCGCGAGGGCGGTGTGCTCGGAGTCGACCGGGACGATCTGACCCGGCTTCGCGGCCGCCTTGACCAGCGGTGCGCCGGCGATGAGCGACTCCTTGTTGGCGAGGGCGAGGGTGCGGCCTGCCTCGAGTGCCGCGAGCGTGGGAGCGAGCCCGACCGAACCCGTCATGCCGTTGAGTACGACGTCACAGGGCCACCGGGCCGCCTCGCTGGCGGCGTCCGGCCCGGCGAGGATCTTGGGGATCGCGAACTCCCCCGCGCTGTATCCGTGCTTCTGCGCCGCCGCGTAGATCGCCAGCTGGAGGTCCTGGACGGCGCTGGCCTTCGCGACGGCGACGACATCGACGCCCAACTCGAGCGCCTGCCGCGCGAGGACCTCCACCTGGCTGCCGCCCGCGGCCAGGCCGACGACCCGGAACCTGTCCGGATTGCGGCGTACGACATCGATCGCCTGGGTACCGATCGAGCCGGTCGAGCCGAGGATCATGACCTCACGCATGTGGACCAGTCTCCCTCATGACCATGGACCGGTGTCCCGCATGGGGTGGCCTTCACCAGGTCAGGTACTCGAGAAGATCAACTGCCGGCTCCTGATCGCACCCGGACCCCTCAGACGGGGCCGGGCGGCGGTAGACGAACGTCCTCTGGGCCGCCTTGCAGCATGGATAAGCTCACAGCGTGCTGACGTTGCGTGGCCTCGTCGACAACCCCGCACTCGAGCTGCGGGTGCTCGCCGAAGGCGCGCCAGGCGCCCTGGACAGCGAAGTGCTCTGGGTGCACAACACCGAGCTCCCCGACCCGTCCCCGTACCTCCGCAACCGCGAACTCGTCCTCACCAACGGACTGTGGCGTACTGACGCGGCCATGTCCGCGACCTTCGTCGCCAACGTCGTGCGAGCGGGCGCCGCAGGGATCGTGTTCGGCCTTCGTGATTCGACGCCGCGCACGCCCGAGGATCTCGTCGACGCATGCCGAGGGGCGCAGCTCCCCCTCGCGGAGATCTCCACCGAGGTGCCGTTCACCGCGCTCACCCAGGCCGCAGCGGACATGTACGCCGACGAACGCCAGAGCGCGATCCTGGGTGCCGTCCGCCGGGGCAACGCGCTGGCCGAGACGATCTCGCGCGGGTTCGGGGCTTCGGGCGTGCTCGGCATCCTGCGCCGCGACCATGAGCTTCCACTCGCGGTCGTCGATCGTTCCGGACGGCTGCTCGCGGCCGCGGACTTCCACCTCGATGCAGCGGCCCTGGACATGGTGGTGGAAGCACTGAACCGGCACCCGCCTCCGCTCGAACTCGACCTCGGCCCGTCAGGCCCTGCGACCGTGTTCCTGGTGGGGGCGCTCACCGACGTCGACGCCGCCCTGCTCTGCCTGCGTCCAGCCTCCGCACTCCGCGGTCGGGTCGGCCAAGCCCTTGAGCAGGCGGCCACGTTCCTGAGCCTCGAGTTGGCCAAGCAACAGGCGGTGCAGGCCATCGAGATGCGTTTCGCCGGCGAGCTGATCGACATGATTCTCTCCGGCGGTAGCCGGGCCGCCGCGGTGGCCGAGCGGCTGCACGCCTTCGGCATCGACGCCGGCGGGCCGCTCGCGGTCTGCGCACTGGCGTTCTCTGGCGGTGGAGCGGCCGCGCCACCCACCCTCGCGGAGACGGTCGGTGAGTTCTTCGTCGGCGAAGGCGTTCCCGCCGTGGTGATCACCGGCAGCGACGACGTGATCGCCGTGCTGTCCTGGCGCGGTCCCGGGCGAGAGCTGCCCGCGTTCGCGCACACGCTCGTGGCGGCCGTCGAGGATCGCCACGCGCAGCTGCGCCCGGTGATCGGCATCGGCGACGTCGTTCCGGACGCTTCCGGGCTACGGCGTCCGTTGGTGGAGTCACGGGACGCCTGCCGGTTGCTGCGCCAGCGTTCCGGCGGCCCGCAGGTCGGCAGCCTTTCTGAACTCGGCACCCACCGGATCCTGCTCGGACTACAGGATCCAGAGGTCGTCCGCAGGTTCGCCGAAGGGGTCCTCGGTCCACTGCGAACCTACGACGACCGCCGCGGAGCGGGCCTGGAAGCCACCCTCCGCAGCTTCCTCGCCCACGACTGCCAGTGGGCGGCGACCGCGGCGGCGCTCTTCATCCACGTCAACACCCTGCGGAACCGGCTGACCAAGATCACCGAACTCACCGGCAAGGACGTCAACCACACCGCGGACCGGGTGGACCTCTTCCTCGCCCTCGAGTCCGACGCGGCGATCACCCACCGCTGAGTCCCGCCGGGACGCCCCCGATCCGCGGCGCTACTGCGTTACGTCCTCCCCATGCCCACCGCTGGGCCCACCGCTGGGCCCACCCCTGGGCTCATTCCTGGGCTCATTCCTGGGCTCATTCCTGGGCTCATTCCTGGGCTCATTCCTGGGCTCATTCCTGGGCCCACCTCGGGGTACACCTCCGGGTCGGCGATGACCGGACGCAGTTCGACGGTTCGGACAGTCGGATCATCGAGCGTCGCGGCAGCCACCTCCCGACACCGTGCGAACCGCACGTCGCCGCACTCCTTCGCGTACTCGATCAGCCGCCGCAACGCCAACGCCCGCCCGGGCCGACCGGAAAGGAACGGGTGGCAGGTGAGGTTGAACAGGCAGTGGTAGTGGCGCATGGCATCCAGCTCGTCCTGCCACATGGCGAGCACCTTGCGCGGTGACTCGATCACCTGGCCGATGGGCGGATCGGGCAGGAAGGCGTACTGCTCCCAGTCGTCGAGCGACCAGTGCACGGGAAGCTCGACAACGTCGCCGGCACCGGTCCTGACCTGGTAGGGCCGGTCATCGCCCATCAAGGACGAGTCGTAGCGCAGGCCGTGTTCGGCGACCAGTTCCGCGGTCTGCCAGGTCGCCTCCCAACCGGCCGCCCGGTGCCCTGTCACCTCGATGCCCTGGTCGGCGAAGACCCGCAGGGCACGCTCGAAGTCCGCCCGCTCCTGTGCCGGAGTCAGCTGGGTCGGCGGCCGGTGGCTGTAGGAATGGTGGGCCACCTCGTGACCGCGGCCCGCGATCTTCGCCGCGAGGCCGGGTCGCTGCTCGGCGACCCAGCCGGGTACGAAGAACGTCGCGGGTACGCCGAGTTCGTCGAGCAGGTCCAGCAGCCGGGGTACCCCCACATCCGGGCCGTACGCCTGGTGGGTCATGGTCGACGCGTGCCGGGCGTAGCGGCGGCCCTGGGCGAGGATGGCCGCTTCGGCGTCCACGTCGAAGGTCAACGTGGCCACGGCAGCCGCACCGCCGAGCCAGGAGCGTGCGTTCGTGGGCATACGGGAGTCTGTCACCCGGCGCCCGTCCCTTCCCGCATCCGCCTGCTCACGTCCGCCTGCTCACGTCCGCCTGCTCACGTCCGCCTGCTCACGTCCGCGCCTCTTCGGATCCGGCTGCGGCCGCAGACGACGAGGGGAGATCGACGGCCCTCCGCCACCGTTCGGCGTTCTCCAGGGTCGCCATCGGCGTCAGCATGGAGTGGTCGAACGCACGCAGACGCTCGCCGGCGGCCAACCGCTGCGGGAAGTCCGGGTTGGCGAGGGCGCCGCGGGCGAGCGCGAGCAGGTCCGCGTGACCACCGGCCAAGACCTGTGCCGCCTGTTCGACATCGTGCATGCCACCGTTGGCGATCACCGGAAGCCCGCTCACCTCGCGGGCAAGTGCGGTGATGGTGCCGCCGGGTCCCGCGCCGTTGCCGTCCCCGTCCCCGTCACTGTCCAGTCGGGCGGTTTCGATCCAGTTGCGCCCTTCGCTGGCGACATGCAGGTAGGTCGCACCCGCCTCGCCCAGAGCGGCGAAGATCACCCGGGCGTCGGCACTTCCTCCCGGCCAGCGGTACTCGAAGTCGTTCACCTTCGTTTGCGACAGCCGAACGCCGACCCAGAAGTCGGGACCGAGCGCCACCCTGATCGCGGTCACGATCCGCGCCGTGAGCCGCACCCGGTTGGCGACCGACCCGCCGTACTCGTCGTCGCGATGGTTGGTGTAGGTCGTCAGGAACTGGTCGAGCAGGTAGCCGTTCGCCGCGTGCACCTCGATCCCGTCGAAGCCAGCAGCACAGGCGTGCGCGGCCGCGTCGACGAATCCCTCCACCGCCTCGTCGATGTCGTACGCCGTCATCGCCGCGGGCACCGGCCAGAGCCCGCTCCCGCGGTACTCCGGCATCATCTCCCCGCGTGGGCGGATCGCCGACGGGCCGACTGTCCCGTCACGATGCGGATTGCCCTGCGACAGAGCCCCCGCGTGCATGAGTTGGGCGACGATACGGGCCCCCTCCGCGTGAACCTTGGCGGTGACCTCCGTCCATGCGGACACCTGAGCCGGTGACGCGAGACCAGGCTGATGGAGATAGCCCTGGCTGAACGTCTCGTCGGTGTAGGTTCCCTCCGTGATCACCAGCCCGAAACCGCCACGCGCGAAGCGGGCGTAGTAGTCGACCATCGCCGGCGTCGGTACTCCGGCAGGCGACGCGGAGACCCTGGTCATCGGTGCCACGGCCAACCTGTTGGCCAGCGTCTGACCAGCCAGGCGGGTAGGCGCCAGGGCAGGGTGCTCCAGCCGGACTGCGTTCGAATGGCTCACGCTCTTCCTTCTCTCTTTCGTACGGACGTCAGCTCGAGGCCGAGCGCGGTCGGACCGGGGCCGTTGATGCCGACGATGTCCTGAGGACAGGCGGACACGACGACAACACAGTCGAGAAGCGCCTCGAAGCTGACGCTGTCGCCCGCTCGGCTCGCTGCCAGAAGCCACCGCAGCCCACCGTCCGCGTCGACGGTGATCCGCATGAACACGTTGATGGGCTGCGGGGTGTGGGTGATCGGCGTGTTCAGGTCGGCGAGGGCGCGGTGGAGGTTCTCCGCGCACGAGGGATGCCCAGCCGAGGCGCCGAGCCCGGCGTAGCGGGCGGGGTCGCACGCGGCGATCAACATGTCGTGCGAGCCGCGTGACGTGTCGTCCAGCAACCTCAGCATCGGGCGCCGGCGATTGGTGAAGAACGCCTCGCCGACGGCAGGGAACAGCCGTCCCACGGCTGCACGCGTGTGCGGGGCGCTGTGGTATTCGAGGGGGTCGTCACGGACGAACGCGAAGACGTCGCCCACCTGCTGGCCCTCGAGATCCACCACGCGCAGCGTCTGACCGGCCGCCAGGGCGAGAGCACGCGCCCCACCGGCAGGGACAACGGTGTGCTGACGTGGCGGGTGGGTGGGCAAGATCTCCTCCATGCGGATCACTTCACCATGGCTGAATCACGAGAGTCGATGGAGATACCTCCAGAGACTCATTGACCTTCTAGATGATCGCCCAGAGAAACGTGAGCTCTCTGCGGCATCGGATCTGAGCCTGGTGCGCGGTCGACGACGCGGTTCGGGCATACGTCGCGCCCAGCAGAAGTTCTCCACTGACGACGCCGGACGACCGCACTGCCGCCCTCGACAGGACAACCCACACCCGAGAGGTCATCGATGACAAGCAGGATCGACACCGCAGCCTGGAAGCAGCGCCTCGGCCAGGTCGGCACCTGGATCGCCGCCCTCAACGGACTACCCGCAGGGCAGGTTCGCGAGGCCGCGGCGGAGATCGAGGAACTCGGGTACGGCTCGCTGTGGCTTGCGGACACACCGGCGACGAAGGAGCCGTTCAGCAACGCCGCGATCCTGCTCGCCGCAACGAACCGCCTTTCGCTCGGCACCGGGATCGCGAACGTGTGGGGCCGCGACGCCGCCGCGATGAACAGCGGGGCGAAGACTCTCGGCGAGGCGTTCCCGGGCAGGTTCCTGCTCGGCCTGGGCGTGAGCCACCAGCCGCCCGTCGCCGCACGTGGCCACACCTACGAACGCCCGCTCGCCAAGATGCGCGGCTATCTGGACGAGATGGCGGCGGCGGCGTACGTGGCGGCGGAACCGCCCGAGCCGGTGCCCTGCGTCCTGGCGGCCCTACGCCCGAAGATGTTGGAGCTGTCGCGGGACCGTACCGACGGCGCTCATCCGTACTTCGTCCCCACCACCCACACGGCGAGGGCCCGGGAGATTCTCGGCGAAGGACCGCTGCTCATCCCCGAACAGGCCGTTTTGGTCGAGACCGATCCGGGCCGGGCGAGGGAGGTCGGCCGCGAGCACACGGCGTTCTACCTGCGGCTGCCGAACTACGTGAACAGCCTGCGCGCACTCGGGTTCACCGAGGAGGACGTCGCGAATGGTGGGAGTGACCGGCTGGTCGACGCGGTCGTCGCGTGGGGATCGGTCGACGCCGTACGCGATCGGGTGAAGGAGCACCTCGACGCCGGTGCCGACCACGTACTTCTCCAGCCGCTCGCCCCCGACGGCGGACTCGACCTCGGTCAACTCCGCGAACTCGCCCCCGCGCTCGTCGGCTAGCGGGACGCCTCCACGGCCGCGGCACCGGGAGAGCCGTGCGGCTGTGGTGACCCGTCCTAGGTCGGCTGACCGCTTGCCGATGCGGCTTCGGCCGCGTCGACGACGTTGGTGAGGAGCATCGCCCGCGTCATCGGACCCACACCGCCCGGCATCGGCGCCAGCCAGCCGGCCACCTCGCGCACACCCGGGTCGACGTCGCCCACGAGGCCGGCGTCGGTCCGGGTGATGCCGACGTCGAGGACCGCCGCGCCCGGACGCACCATGTCCGCAGTGACGAGCCCCGGCACCCCTGCGGCCGCCACCACGATGTCGGCAGCTTTGACGTGAGCGCTGAGGTCCTTCGTCCGGGTGTGGCAGAGCGTCACCGTGGAGTTCTCGGACCGGCGGGTGAGGATCAGACCGAGCGGGCGGCCGACGGTGATGCCGCGCCCGATGACGCAGACCTCCGCGCCGGCGAGCTCGACGTCGTACGTCCTGAGCAGCTCGACGATCCCCCGCGGCGTACACGGAAGGGGCGCCGGCTTGCCGTGCACCAGCCAGCCGAGGTTGACCGGGTGCAGGCCGTCGGCGTCCTTGGCAGGATCCATCCGGGCCAGCACGCGGTTGGCGTCGAGCCCCTTCGGCAGCGGCAGCTGAACGATGAAGCCCGTGCACGCCGGGTCGGCGTTGAGCCGCTCCACCTCCGCCTCCACCTCCTCCTGGGTCGCCGTGGCCGGCAGCTCCACCCGCATGCTCGCGAGCCCGACCTGGGCGCAGTCGCGGTGCTTGCCGCGGACGTACGCATGGCTGCCCGGGTCGTCACCGACCAGCACGGTTCCCAGGCCCGGCGTGACACCGCGCGCCCGCAGTGCTTCGACCCGAGCGGTCAGGGTGGTACGAATCGCCGCCGCCGTCGCCTTGCCGTCCAGAATCCGTGCCGTCATGCCGCTCCTTGTCCGGTGCTTGTCATCGCAAGGTCTGTCATGCAAGCCCACTCGACTGAACTCCACTCAACGAAAGACCACGGTCCGCCCGTCGTTGAGAATGACCCGGTGCTCCAGGTGCCAGGTCACTGCCCTGGCGAGCGCGAGACTCTCCAGGTCGCGACCCACCGCCGCGAGCTTCGCCGGGGTGAGCGAGTGGTCCACCCGCGCCACCTCCTGCTCGATGATCGGTCCCTCGTCCAGGACCTCCGTCACGTAGTGGGCGGTGGCGCCGATCAGTTTGACGCCGCGTTCGTACGCCTGGTGATAGGGCTTGGCACCGGCGAAGCTCGGCAGGAACGAGTGGTGGATGTTGATCGCCCGCCCGACCAGCTTCTCGCAGAGTTCGTGGGAGAGGACCTGCATGTAGCGGGCCAGGACCACCAGGTCGACCTGGTGTTCGGTCACCAGGTCGAGGATGCGTTCCTCCTGTTCCCGCTTCGTCTCCGGGGTGACGGGGAGGTGATGGAACGGCAGGCCGACCGACTCCACCATCGGACCCGCGTCGGGATGGTTGGAGACGACCGCCGCGATGTCGGCCGGGATCGCGCCCACCCGGCAGCGGTAGAGCAGGTCGTTGAGGCAGTGGTCCTGCTTGGAGACGAGAACCAGCAGGCGTTGCCGCACCGCGAGGTCGCGCACCTGCCAGTCCATGCCGAACTCGGCACCCACCGGAGCGAACCCCACCTGGAGATCGTCGAGGGTCACCTCGGGCGACTCGGCCTGGACGTGGACGCGCATGAAGAAGCAGCCACCCTGCCGGTCGCTGAACTGCTGGCTGTCGACGATGTTGCAGGAGTGTTCGGCGAGGAAGCCGGACACCGCGTGGACGATCCCGAGCCGGTCGGCGCAGGAGAGGGTGAGGACGTACTCGCGAGGAGTGGCGGTGTCGCCGGTCCCCCTGGCCTCGCCGACGCCGGCTGCGACCGGTGGGCCGAGCGGGCCGACCGGGCTGAGCCCCGGGGCGCTCGCCGGAGCCCTGTCCGCTGCTGAATCGGTGGTGCTCATGAAAACCTCGTCGTTCTGGGTCGCATCGGGACTCGGCAGGCAGTGGGGTCCCGGGCCGCGCCATTGTCTCGCGCGCCCCGCCCCGCACTTCTCGTACCCTCCCGTGGGCCCCTGGCCCCCTGCGGCGCCGAGAAGGATCAGGCAGGCATGATCATCCCCGCGGTAGGCGGGGTGTTTGGCGTACATCTGCGCAAATGCTGTAGACAAGCCCGGCGAACCCTGAACCCGACAGACGCATCGACGGCCTCCGGCGGGGGAAGTACGGACGGCCGATCCCGACCGCAATCAGACGGCCTGGCATAGCGGGTGAAACTGGACAAACCGACTCCCGAGTTGCAAGTCACCGCCCCACCCGTCCGGCCGGAGCACCGCGGGATGTCTGGTCAGTCGTTCAGCTCACCAAGGGCCTTGACGATGAGGGCTCGCGCCTCGCGGCCGTGCAGGGCCGAACCTTTGAGCACCTCGAACATTCTCGCGTAAAGCTGGATCTCTGATGGCTGCGTGACCTCGATGCTCGCCGTTGGCGTCTCCAGTGCGACAAGGGCATCATCTAAGATCCAGAAACCGGCGGACGGGACGCCTACGCGGTGAGTCATCAGCGGGATAATCCCGAGGTAGACGTTCGTCAGGGACATGAGCTCAAGGAGCCGGCCAAGCTGCCCGGCCTGTATCTCAGCGGTCCCAAACCATGTTCGCAGGGCTTGTTCTTCGAGGAGGACAGCGAACCGTTTTCCGCTCCGATAAAGAACCTTCTGCCGCTCCATGCGGACGCCGACAGCCTCTTCCACGTCGTTAGGTGTTCCCAAGAATTTTATCCAGAACGATAGCATTGCGGCCGAATACTCAGCCGTTTGGAACAGTCCCGGTATAACGTTGTGCTCGTAGATACGGAAAAAACTTGTCTGGTCATAGCGTTGTAGCGTGTGCGCGCCGAGAACACGTTTCATCCCGGCGCGGGACTGCCGGCGATACTCAAGATAGGCGGATTCGACCGCGCGGAGGCTGGCGACCAGGTCAGGAACTAGATCGTCCGCAGAGCATGCGCGGCACCATTCCTGTATGTCCTGGTCAGTTGGCGTCTGTACGCCATTCTCAATCTTGCTGATTCGCGTGTAGTGCTGGCCGGTCACCATCGCCAGTTGCCGCCCCGTTAAACCTGCCTCCTTACGCAAGTCCCGAAGGCGAATCCCCAGCGCTTGCCGCGCCCGTTTAGGGGAGCTAGAGGGGTTCGTATTCACGGTGAGGTACTGCTAGCTTCCAAACTGCCTCGAACGAATCGCGGCAGAGTTTGATATCGTGCGGGTCTGTGGACGTTACCTTATCGACGCCAAGGCCATTTCCCGCATAATGCAGGAACACAACCAGCCGATCATCTAATAGGTAGAAGTCGTTGCCGGGCAGTGCGATCGAAGACGCGAGCCTACGCGGAACCCACCGGATGTCCTCGCCCGCGTCCACCATGGGATGGGCGATGGCATACGACCAGCGCTGGTAATCACTGAGTGGCTCTGACACAATACGCGCACGGCGGATGGACCTTCCAGCCTTCACATGCTCGCGCAAGGTAGCGCACCAATCCTGGAGCCATTCCAGGTCGTCATGCTCACCTGCGGCCCATTGCGCCATATGTGGAAGCTCAACCGCCGTACCGTAGGCGTCACGGGTTTCTAGATGAATCGATTCCCGCTCGAAGTCCAGTAGGAGCCGGTCAAAGTCTTCATCCGTTATCGATGCCACGGTCTCCCTGCCCGAAAAACCGGATCATCCTGTCCGGAATCTCCACGCACGTCTCACCCTCGGGTAGGTCCACCTGCGCCAGCGCATCAGCGTCGTTGACGACCCATCCTTGCACTACCCAAGATCCCCGATCGGTGCGGTAGAGCGTAGGTGATCCCGTGGGGTTCGACTCGGGATCCTTAGCGACGAACGTCAGGCGCATGGCTCTACCCCACTCTCTGGTTGCGGGAAGTTGCGGACTCATCATCGACCGCGGGCACTCGCGCGTCAACGCTTCTGGCTGACGTTTCTTAGGGAGCGCCCATGTATGCCTTACCAGATTGATGTTCTCGCAGGTCAGCGACCCACGTCTCGCGACGCTGCGATCAATCATCGCAACTTCTCGCAACTTGCTTCAAGCTTGCCCGAACCTGCCCGTAGCGTCTGCTGGCGTGGCGCGGCGGTTGGTCGACCCGCTCGAACAGCCCTGGGTCGCGAGACGGTCCCGGCCCGCTACGCGACACCAAACCGGGTGCGTGGTGTTCTCTCCCATCCGTCTCGCGGGGGAGGCGGTTTCACCGTGCCGCGGACAAGACACGGGAGGCGAGCACGTGCGGTCGCTCAGGTGGGAGGTCGTGTGGTTTCTGTTTTGGGCTGGGCTCGGCTTCGGGTTGGTCGCGATGGGACTGGGGAAGTCATGGATTGCTACGAGCGGGTAATCGACACCGGCGTCCTGGACTGGATCTGGGACGGCAGACTCACCGAACGCGGTTACAGCGAAGGCGACTTGGGGACCACGGCGCGCATCCTGGCACGGCCGTGTCCGCTGTGCAAAGCGCAGCCCGGCGAGTGGTGCCGCACCGCTGGGGGTCATGTGCTTGACCATCTGGACAAGGCACATGTGGTCCGCCGTCCCATGCTCCGGTCACGGTGAGTGTCTGTCCATCGGTGGTGAGTGTGAAACTCACCCTGAACGAGGGTGAGGGTCGTCATCGGCGCTCCCCGTCGCTGCCGCGCCTGCCGAGGAGTTTCCCAGCGGCGCGGCCTGGTCGCCGCGCGATCCCGAGGACAACGAGTTCTGCGTGACCTGAGCCTGCAGGTCCTTGGCTCCCCCCACCATGGCGGGCATCATGCAGGAGTGGCGAGCGACGAGCACCCGACCAGCGCGGACCGGCGGGAGACACCTCTGGAGCGGGCGGACCGCAACTTCCAGGAGCTGATCGCCGAGCTAAGGGTGCTCCAGACGGGTGTGCAGATCCTGTTCGGCTTCCTGCTCATCCTGGCGGTCCAGCCGCGGTTCGCCGAGGCCTCGGCGTTCTCGCGGGTGACCTACATCGTCACGCTGATCCTCTGCTGTGCCGCGACCGCACTGCTGATGGCCCCGGTCGCCTACCACCGCATGCTGTTCGCCAAGGGTCTCAAACCCGAGGTGGTCCGCGCCTCCGACCGGTTCGCCCGCTGCGGCATGACCACGCTGCTCCTCGCGATCGCCAGCGCGGTCCTGCTGGTCATCGATCTCGTCCTCGGTCTCACGCTCGCGATCGTGCTCGCCAGCTGCGTCGGCGTGCTGTTCGCTCTGCTCTGGTATCTCCTTCCGCTGCGCCGGCTCCGCCAGTACGGGCGGATGTGACCCCCGTGCCTCACCCGAAGGCCCGGATCGGTGTCGTCGCCGATGATCTGACCGGAGCCGCTGACACGGCGGTGGGGTTCGTACGTTCGGGACTCTCGGCGCTCGTCACCTGGGCAGACCAGGAGCACGCCGGCACGCCCATGGAGGTCGACGTCCTGGCGATCGACTCCGGCACCCGGGCGCTCGGTCCTCCGCGCGCTGAGGCGACCACCCGGCGGATCGTCGGCCAACTCCGCGCGTCGAGAGTGCGAACCCTCTACAAGAAGGTCGATTCCCTACTACGCGGACATGTCGGGGTCGAGGTCAAGGCCGCATTGACAGCGTGGGAGCCGGACGCGGTGGCGATCGTCACACCCGCCTTCCCTGCGACCGGGCGTACGACAGTCCGCGCGCAGGTCCTCGTCGACGGCGTACCACTGGAGCGTCCGTCGATCAGCCGCCTGCTCACCGACGCCGGCCTCGCCGTGGCGCGTGCAGACCTGGCGGACGTACGCAGCGGTGCGCTGGCCGCCGCGTTCTCTGCCCATCGCGGCGCCGGGAGCCAGGCGATCGTGTGCGACGCCGAGACCGACGCGGACCTGCGCTCGATCGCCGCAGCCGGTGCGGACCTGGACTCCTGCGTGGTGTGGGTGGGTTCCGGCGGCCTCGCCGCCACCCTCGCCGCCACCCTCTCCACTGGCCTCTCCACTGGCCTCTCCACTGGCCTCTCCACTGGCCTCTCCACCGGCACCACCGACGGGACCGCTCTCGCCGACCTCACCGGGAGCGCCCTCGCGACCACCAAACCGGTCCTACCCGCCGCTTGGGGCGGGCACGTCACACCCGCGGCCAGCGGCCCGGTCCTCCTCGTCGTCGGTAGCACGGCGGTCATCGCCCGCGCACAGGTCGGCCACCTCGCCGCGGCAGGCGTCGCACACGTCACGATTCCGGTCGCCGCGCTGGGGAGTACGCACGAACCGAACGGAGGGCAAGGCGTTCCGGACGGGTCACCTGTCGCGGAGGTGATGGCGTGCCTGCACGCGGGACACGATGTCATCGTCACCCTCGGCGCCGACGCGGGACGACCGGACGCCACCGACGATGCGAATCTCACCACCGGTCTAGGCCAGCTCCTCCGTCCCTGCGCGCCACTGGTGGGCGGCCTGGTGGCAACCGGCGGCGACACCGCGACCGGCGTCCTCCGCGCCTGGGGCACGACCGCGCTCCACCTCGTCGGCGAGGTCGAACCCGGTGTCCCCCTGTCCCGCAGCATCGGGCCGCGGCCGATCCCGGTCGTGACGAAGGCCGGCGCGTTCGGGCGCACGGGCACTCTGGCCGCCGCCCGTGCGAGGCTCGAAGCAGTCCTCACCCGAGCCGAAGGAGAACGATGAACCGTCCTGTCATCGCCATCACCATGGGCGACGCCGCCGGGGTGGGTCCCGAGGTCATCGTCAAGGCCCTGGCCAGGGCAGACGTCCACGACCTGCTTCGCCCCCTCGTCATCGGCGACGTGGCCCGGCTCACCAGAGCGGCCGATATCTGCGGCCTCGACGTCGCCGTCCGCCCGGTCGCCCAACCGTCGGACGCCGCGTACACCCCCGGCACCATCGACTGCATCGACCTCGCGCTGATACCCGCCGACCTGCCGTTCGGAGAACTGTCACCCGTGGCCGGTGAGGCGGCCTACCGCTGCATCGAACGCGCCGTCGCACTGGCGACCGCCGGCGAGGTCGACGCGATCTGCACGGCACCGCTCAACAAGGAGGCGCTCCACGCCGCCGGCCACCGCTTTCCGGGCCACACCGAGATCCTCGCCGACCTCACCGGCACCCCGGAGGTCTCGATGATGCTCAGCGCGCCCACCCTGCGGGTGGTGCACTGCACGACGCACATCGGTCTGGTCGACGCGGTCGAGCGGATCGATCCCGCCCTGGTCGAACGCACGATCCGGCGCGGCCACGAGACGCTCGTCCGGTCAGGGATCGCGAGCCCGCGCATCGCGGTGTGCGGCATCAACCCGCATGCCGGCGAGAACGGCCTCTTCGGCCGGGGCGAGGAGGAGGCGAAGGTCGCTCCGGGCGTCGCCGCCGCCCGGGCCGACGGCATCGACGCGACCGGGCCACTGCCCGCGGACACCGTGTTCTTCCGGGCGGTCCGCGGCGACTTCGACCTCGTCGTCGCGATGTACCACGACCAGGGCCACTGCCCGGTGAAGGTCCTCGGCCTGGAATCCGGTGTCAACATCACGGTGGGGCTGCCGGTCGTGCGTACGTCGGTCGACCATGGCACCGCGTTCGACATCGCCGGCACCGGCACCGCCGACGAGCGCAGCATGCTCGAAGCCCTCCGCCAGGCGGCCGAACTGGCTCCGCAGCGCACCGAAACGTAGTTTCACCGACCGGTTCGGGCCTGTTCACCGTTTTCGGATTCAAGGGGTTCCCGGTACCGACTAGCCTCCGGACGCCGATCGCGATCAGCCCATCCGTACGGAGGAACCATGGCCAACCCCCACCTGGACCGGCGAAAGGTGCTGCGGATGGCCGGCACGGGAGCGGTCGGAGCCGCCACCGTCCTCGGGACGCAGGCGCTGCCACGGCATCGCCCGGCACATGCTGAAACCCTGCGGGAGCCGGCAGCGGCTCCACTGTCCTTCGCGGTCGTCACCGACACCCACGCGAACCCGGTGGAGGGGACCCGGCTGGGTTGGCTGCGCCTCGCCTTCGCCTCGATCGCGGCGGGCAACCCGGCATTCGTCCTCAACGCCGGCGACATCACCGACTACGGCGGCGACGACGAGTACGACGCCTACCTCTCCACCGTTCCGGACGCCCTTCGGCCGAAGCTGCGGCACGTCCCGGGCAACCACGAGATGCGCTGGGACGTGCATGGCGCCGAGCTCTACCACCGGCTGTTCGGGCCGACGCCGTACTCCTTCGACGTCGCCGGCCTGCACGTCGCCGGCCTCGACCCGACGCAGTTGCTGCAGGAGCCAGGCCACTTCGGGCGGGAGCACCTGCGGTGGATCGCGAACGACCTGCGGGGTGCCTGGCCGAGCGTGCTGTTCCTGCACTACCCGTTCGGTGCCGAGCACTACTTCGTCAATGACCAGGACGCGTTCTTCGAGACGGTCGCCGACCTGCCGGTGCGGGCCGTGTTCGCCGGCCACATCCACCGCGAACAGGTCGTACGCACGAACGGGTTCACCCAGGTGGCGGCCGAGGCGGTGAAGGATGGCGCGTTCTACTACTGGGTGGAGCGGACGAGCGACGCGAGCCATCCGGTCCTGCAGGTCTGGGCCGTGGCGGTGGCTGCCGACGGGTCGGACACGCGACGTGAGCTGGTCACGATCCCGCTCGGCGGCGACGGCGCGGACCGCGGCCTGCGCCCGGTGCGGATCGACCTGGGCGGGCCGACGGGCGACGCGCTGCAGGTCACCGTCGGGCTCGACACGTCCGCGCCCGCCGCCGGCGTACGGGCACAGGTCTATCCCCAGGCGGTCTTCGGCGGCGGGAGCGCAGGCACGTGGGTCGACCTCGCACCCACAGATGGCGCCTGGTCGGGCTCGCTCAGTGTGGCGGGACTCGCCGCCGGCATCCACCGGATCCAGGTCCGGGTGGGCGGGACCTCAGGGGCGAGCCACGATGCGACCGCGACGCTCTCCGTACCAGCGGCCGCGGGGGCACCGGTCGACCGCTGGCAGGCCCGGATACCGGGCAGTGTGCAGGGCGCCCTCGCCGAACGCGACGGCCTGGTCGTCGCCGCCAGCACGACCGGCCAGATCGAGGCGTTCCGGCCGCGCGCGACGAAGCGGGCCGTGGTGTGGCGAGCCAGGGTGGGGGCGGCCTACCGCGGTCCGGCGTTCGCCTCCGGCGGCGAGACCGTCATCGTCGGGTCGGCCGACCATCGCCTCTCCGCGCTCGACGCGGGATCGGGCCGCGTCCGATGGCGGTTCAGCCCCGACGACCCTGTGCTGAGCAGTCCGCTCGTCGCGTCGATCGGTGGCGGCGAGTTCGTCCTCTTCGCGGCGGGACGCAGGCTCCACGCGGTCGACACGCGGACCGGTCGCGCCCGCTGGTCGGCCGACCTGCACGGGTTCTTCGCGGGGCGGGTCGCCTGTGACGGGACCCGGGTGTATGCCGGCAGCGGCGACGGCCGTGCGTACGCCCTCGACGCCGCCACCGGCGAGCAGCTCTGGTCGGTATCGATGACCACTCGGTCCGACGTCTACGGGCGGCTGCTCTACGGACCGTGGGACGACACGGTCGAGCTGCTGCCCGGCGGCCTCGTGCTCGTCTCGACAGTGAGCAGCGCGACGGCGCTCGACGCAGCGACCGGTGCGGCCGCGTGGACGGTCGCCGGCAGCCACATGTACACGCCGGCTCGCCTCGTCGACGACTCCCTGCTGCTGGTCGACGAACGCGGCAAGGTCCACCTCGTCGATCCGGCCACCGGTGTCGCGCGATGGGTACGCGAGCTCGGCGTCCGGGCGTTCAACGCCGGACCGATGATCAGCGGCGGTCTCGC
The DNA here is from genome assembly GCF_040196095.1 of Actinopolymorpha sp. B17G11. Taxonomy (NCBI): domain Bacteria; kingdom Bacillati; phylum Actinomycetota; class Actinomycetes; order Propionibacteriales; family Actinopolymorphaceae; genus Actinopolymorpha; species Actinopolymorpha sp. B17G11. The sequence continues at coordinate 75,197 of NZ_JBEFTW010000002.1, read as the reverse complement.
GTGGCTCGTTGCCGCGACCGGACTGCTGGTCGGGATCGACCTGGCGTCCGGTGAGGTCCGACACCGGCGCCAGCTGGGTCCGAGCAACACCTTCAGTACGCCCGCACTGGTCGACAACCTTCTCGTCACCGCTGACCAGGACGGCCTGGTCCGCGGGCTCACCCTCCCCGGGTAGCCGCGGCCGCGGTGCCCGTCAGGAGTCCATCCGGGTCTCGGCGAGGTCGAGCCAGTCCTCCACGTCGCCCGGTGAGAAGTGCCGGATCGCCCAGTCGACCTGGCGCAGGCTCATGTGCGCCCAGTAAAGGCGGAGCGTCGCCGGGTCGAGGAGGTCGTCCAGCAACCCGTCGAGCCAGCGCCCGAGGGTCGGGTCCGACATCATCGCGAACCGGAGCGTCACCAGGCAGAACCGCCGGTCGCCCCTCCCGATGCCGTCCCAGTCGACGATGCCGGTGATCGCGCCGCCACCGGCCGGCATCGACCCGGCGACGAGAACGTTGCCCGGGTGGTAGTCGAGGTGGACGAGATCGTCACCGGTCATCGTCGTCGGCTCGGACGCCCCAACCGTACGTACCCACTCCAGGAGTCGGCGGGTCCGGACGTTGTGCAGCTCCAACGGCCGGTGCAGGCAGAACCCCGGACCGCTCCCCCGCAGCCACATGTCCGGCCGCTCGACGTCAGGTCGCTCGGCGAGCAGCCCGGCGAACCCTTCCACGAGCTCCACCAGCTGCTCGACCAGAGCGCGGTCGGGGTGCGAGGGCGGTGCGCCGGGCAGGCGTTCCTGCACGATCGCGAGCGCTCCTGGCACCTCCGCGATCAGGTCGTACGCCGGAACCGGCAGGCCCCGCTCCCTCGCCAGGGCGAGGATCTCCGCGGTGCGGCGGACATGGGCCGTCGGTCCGTCCGGCAGCCAGGTCAGGACTCCCTCGCGCCCGTCGGACCATCGGACGTACGCCGCGCCCACCTGGCCGCCCGGCGCGGGTCCGACCAGCGTCAGCCGGGCGTCGGTGTGCGCGTTGACGAGCGCGACGAGCCGGTCGGGTTCGAGCCGCCGGACCGGTGCGAGAGCGGGGTCGTCGACAGACACGGGCGGCGACTCTACCCGCGGGCCTACGCGGCCTTCTGCCAGGCCAGCAGCCGGTAGGTCGGCGGCGTCCGGGCCAGGTCGGGGTCAGGAAGTGCGCGGAGGTCGCGGATCAGCGCTTCCTTCCGGCGCGGTTCGACGTGCTGGTACGACCGCGACGACGACTCGAGGACGTCGGCCAGGGCGGCTGGGACCCGGCCCTGTCCATGACCGACGAACCCGCCCTCCGCCTGGAGTGTCAACCCCGCCTTGCGGGCGAGGACCTCCACCTGCCCGCGGGCGTCCGTGGGCGCGGCGCCGCCCTGCGTACGTCCGTACGACACGAGCAACCGTTCCACGTCGGTGTCGGGCGGATGGCCCGCGTCCTTGTCCACGGTCGACACGAGCATCCCGCCCGGCCGGAGCACCCGGGCCGCCTCGGACACCACCGCGGCCACCTCGACCGGCGATGCCAACAGGTGCAACAACCACACCACGACAACCGCGTCGACTCGACCGGTCGCGAACGGAAGCCGGGTCGCGTCGCCCCGGAGCGTACGACCGGGCCACCGTCCGGCCGCGAGCGCCAGCATTCCGGCCGACCGGTCACACACGACGGCGTCGTAGCCGCGGCGGGCCAGCCTGGAAGCGACGAGACCGGTACCGCCCGCCACATCGAGCACGGTCCGAGCCCGCACGGCCCGAAGGAGGGAGGCGATGGCATCGGCCGCGGCCTCCGCCCGCGCCACCCCGCCCCTCGTGTCGTCGTAGCGGGCCGCCTCGACGTCATAGTCGAGCATCAGCGCCGGAACGCGGGCCGCACCACCGGCTCACGCCTCCTTGGCCGCGAGCTGCCCACAGGCGCCGTCGATCTCCCGGCCGCGGGTGTCGCGAATGGTCACCGGCACGCCGTGCGCCTCCAGCCGCCGTACGAACTCCCGCTCGTCCTCGGGTTCGGAGGCGGTCCATTTCGAACCGGGCGTGGGATTGAGCGGGATGAGGTTGACGTGCGCCAGCCGGCCGCGCAGCAGGCGGCCAAGCAGATCCGCCCGCCACGCCTGGTCGTTGATGTCGCGGATCATGGCGTACTCGATCGACACGCGGCGGCCGGTCTGCGCGGCGTACTCCCAGGCGGCGTCCAGGACCTCGGCAACCGGCCAGCGGGTGTTGATCGGTACGAGCTCGTCGCGGAGCTCGTCGTCCGGCGCGTGCAGTGACACGGCCAGGGTGACGGCGAGACCTTCCTGCGTGAGCTGCCGGATCCGCGGCACGAGGCCGACGGTGGAGACCGTGATGCCCCGCTGGGACAGGCCGAGCCCGGCAGGAACCGGGTCGGTGAGCCGGCGCACGGCCGAAAGCACGGTCGCGTAGCTCGCGAGCGGCTCGCCCATGCCCATGAAGACGACGTTCGAGACCCTGGCGGGACCGCCAGGAACCTCACCGCCAGCGAGCATCCTCGCCCCGGCCACCACCTGCGCGACGATCTCCGCCGCCGACAGGTTGCGGGTGAGTCCCGCCTGGCCGGTCGCGCAGAACGGGCAGGCCATGCCACAGCCGGCCTGGCTGGACACGCACATCGTTACCCTGGCCGCCTGCGCCCCCGAACCGGGATAGCGCATCAGCACGCTCTCGACCAGTGCGCCGTCGAACAGCCGCCACACCGACTTGACGGTGCTGCCGCCGTCGCAGGCCAGCGTGCGGACGGGAGTCAACAGGACCGGCAACGCGGCGGCGGCGATCTTCTCACGCCGCCCGGCCGGCAGATCGGTCATCTCGCCCGGGTTGTCGGTGAATCGACCGAAATAGTGGGTCGAGAGCTGGCGGGCGCGATAGGCCGGCTCACCCAGCTCCACCAGGAGATCCTTGCGTGCGGCGAGGTCGAGGTCGGCGAGGTGACGTGGCGGCTTCGCCCTCCGGGGCGCCGCGAAGACGAGATCTGGATGCGCAGACATGGCGTCGGCCATCCTCGCATGCGTACGCCTCCGGTAATCCGTCCGCGCCATGTCAGGGTCGCCGATACCGGATCGGGTCGGACCGGGACGGCTCGCAGTTGGCGCGATCGCCGAAATTGCCGGCCTGAAATTCGATGGCGGAATACCCACGTCCTGCGGCGTCCAGTACGGACAATTGACGCGCCGAAATTGGTTTCGCCGATGAATTGCGAGCGACGCCGCGAGCGGGAATTCCGCGAGGCCTGAAAAGGTCCGCGTGAGGGCGCTATAGGCTCGCTGCATGCTCATCGGAGCCGTTCGCCTACACGCCGGAATCTCCCGCGCGGTACGCCGACACCCGCGGCAGGTTCGCCACGATGCGACTCGCTGAAGCCGACGCCCGCGAACGCTTCGCCGGCGGCCGTACGGCCCACCTGGCGATGGCCGACGAGAGTGCCCGACCCCACGTCGTGGTGGTGACGTTCGCCGCCGTCGGGTCGGTCGTCGTCACCGCAGTCGACAGCAAGCCGAAGACGACGCCACGGCTCCACCGACTGCGACTGATCGCCGCGAATCCGCAGGTGAGCATCCTCGTCGATCAGTACGACGACGCCGACTGGACACGGCTGTGGTGGGTGCGTGGCGACGGTGTCGCCCACATCCTCGACACCCCCGAGGAGTCTGCCGAACCGCGGTCGTGGCTGGTCGCGAAGTACGCTCAGTACGCCGCCGAACCGCCGGCCGGACCGGTCATCCGGATCGAGGTCGCACGGTGGTCGGGATGGGCGTACACCGGGTGAGGGCACGCGACTGACCGACCGCGCTCCGGGGAGCGGCACCGCGCGACGGGGCCCTTAGCGGGAGGCCGGCGGATGGCGTCCGCCGGCACATTCTTCGGCCGTAAATTCGCCTACGCACATTGCTCGGCCGAGACTTTATCACCGGCCACCGACAACCTGATCTCGGCGAAATTCGGTTGGAAATTCCGGCCGTCTTCGTGCTAGAACAGTCTTCGTCTCACGCTTGCTGCGCCGGCACCGGAAGCGACGTGCGACCACCACCTCGTGTCCCTTCCGGAGGCAGCGTCTCGTGGCCACCCTCACCTCAGAGTTCACCGTCGTCGACCAGCACCGCACCGACCGTCGCAGCCCGATTCGCTGGATCCTGTCCCACCAGTGGCGTTACCGGCGCTACCTCGTGGGCCTGCTGGGCGGATCACTCGTCATGGTCGTTCTCAACTCCGCGATCCCCGGCCTCACCGGGGCCGCCTTCGACGCCGTCCTCGCCGGGGGCGAGTCCGGGCGGTCCCGGCTGGTCCTGATCGTGGTCGCGCTGATCGCCATCGTCCTGTTGCGTGGCGTCTTCGACCTGGCCGCCCGCATGTGCACCGAGATCCTGGCCAAGCGGCTCGAACGCAACGCCCGCGAGGAGCTCTACACCAGCCTGCTCGGCAAGAGCCAGACCTTCCACACCCGTCAGCGGGTGGGCGACCTGATGGCCCGCGCGGCAAACGACGTCCGCCAGCTCTCCGCGATGGTCTCCCCCGGTCTCGACCTGATCGTCGACTCGATGCTGCAGGGACTCGTCCCCCTGGTCTTCATCGCGCTGATCGATCCACGGCTGCTGCTGTCGCCCCTGCTGTTCGGCGTGGCGTTCGGGCTGTCGCTGCGGCACTACATGCGCCGACTCAACCCGGTCTCCATCCGCATGCGCGAGCAGTTCGGCACCCTCAACGCCGGTCTCAACGAAGCCGTCCGCGGCATCGAGGTCGTCAAGGTGACCGCGCAGGAGGCACAGGAGCGCCGCCAGTTCGAGACCAACGCCCGGGCCTACCGCGACTCCTTCGTCGAGCAGGGGCTCGTGCAGGCCCGCTACCTTCCGCCGCTCCTGCTCGCGGTCGGCACCGCGGGCGCGCTTCTCCACGGCCTCGTCCTCTACCGCGGCGGCGAACTGACGCTCGGGGACCTCGTGGCCTATCTCGGGCTGATGGGGTTGCTGCAGTTCCCCACGATGATCTCGATCTTCACGTTCTCCCTCGTCCAGCTCGGGATCGTGAGCGCCCGCCGGATCATCACGCTGATGGACGACGAAGCAGAGCTCGACCAGAACCCACAGGGCCACCAGGGCCGGATGCGCGGCGAAATCGTCTTCGAGGACGTGTCGTTCGGCTACGGCGACGACCCGGTGCTGCGCAACCTGTCGTTCCGGGCCGAGCCGGGGCAGACCGTCGCGATCGTCGGCGAGACCGGGTCGGGCAAGAGCACCCTGACCAAGCTCGTCAACCGGATCTACGACCCCGACAAGGGCCGGATCCTGATCGACGGGACCGACGTCCGCGACTGGACCCTCGACTCCCTGCGTTCGCAGATCTCCACCATCGAACAGGACATCGTGCTGTTCTCCCGGCCCGTCGCCGAGAACATCGCGTTCAGTCTCGGCCAGCGCGCGGACCGGGACGAGGTGATCCGCGCCGCGAAGGACGCGCAGGCGCACAGCTTCATCGAAGAGCTCGACGAGGGCTACGACACGGTCATCGGCGAGCGCGGGGTCACCCTGTCCGGCGGGCAGCGGCAGCGCCTGGCGATCGCCCGCGCCCTGCTCACCGACCCGAGCATCCTGGTGCTCGACGACTCCACCAGCGCGATCGACAGCGCCACCGAGGACGAGATCCAGCGCGCGATCCGGCGCATCCTGCAGGGGCGTACCACCCTGCTCATCACCCACCGGCTCTCCCAGATCCGCTGGGCCGACAAGGTGTTGTTGATCCAGCGGGGCGAGCTCATCGACCAGGGCACCCACGACGAACTCCTCGAACGCTGCCCCCTCTACCGCCGGATCTTCGCCCACTACGACGAGGTCACACACCCCAGCCCGGACGGCCACGCGGACGAGGAGTGGGGACAGCTGCCGGCCGCAGGCGACGAGCGCGTGGTGACGGCCGTTCCGGCCTACGACGGTGAGGAGGTCTGATGGGCTTCATCATGGAGGGCCTCGACGCCGAGGACTACGACCGGCGCTACGCCGACCGCGACCTGGTCCGGCGGATCCTGCGCTACTTCCGGCCCAAGCTCCCGGCCATGACGGTGGTCGCGGTGATGATCGTCGCCACGTCGGCGCTGCAGGCCGTGCTGCCGCTGGTGATCAGCTGGGGCATCGACCAGCTCGTGGGCGACCAGTCCAACTCGTTCCTGGCCATTCTCGTGGCACTCATCCTCCTCTCCGGCGTACTGGCGTGGGCGACCAACTATGTCCGGCAGGCGCTCAGCGCCCGCGTCACCGGCGACGTCGTGCTCACCATCCGCCAGGACGCCTTCGCCGCGGTCCTCAAGCGCGACCTGTCCTTCTACGACGAGAATCCGTCCGGCAAGATCGTCAGCCGGGTCACCTCCGACACCGACGACTTCGCCAACACCGTGACGCTCACGATGAACCTCCTGAGCCAGGTGCTCCTGGTCGGCTTCGTCACGGCGCTGCTCTTCGTCCGCGATGTGGGACTCGCCCTGCTGACGCTGGCGATCACCCCGATCGTCATCGCCATGGCCCTGGCGTTTCGGCGGATCGCCCGCGACACCACCCGCCGCGCCCAGCGCTCTCTCGCCAGGGTCAACTCCACCGTGCAGGAGACGATGGGCGGAATCGCGGTCGCCAAGAACTTCCGCCAGGAACAGACGATCTATGACGAGTTCCTCCCGATCAACGAGCAGAACTACCAGGTCACGGTCCGGCAGGGCATGGTCTTCGGAGCGATCTTCCCGCTGCTGTTCCTCGTCGCCGGGTTCGGCACCGTGCTCCTGGTGCTGGTCGGCGGGCGCGGCGTGCTGGGCGGTTCGGTGTCACCCGGCGACTGGTACCTCTTCCTGCAGGCGGTCGCGCTGTTCTGGTTCCCGCTGACGAGCATCGCTTCGTTCTGGTCACAGTTCCAGCAGGGGCTGTCGGCCGCCGAACGGGTCTTCGCCCTGGTCGACGCGACACCGAGAGTCCTGCAGAACGACTCCCAGCCGGCCGGTCGGCTGACCGGACAGATCGAGTTCCGCGACGTGACCTTCGGTTACCACCCCACTCAGCCGGTCCTGTCCGACTTCACCATGACGATCCAGGCGGGCGAGATGGTCGCGCTCGTCGGCCACACCGGCGCCGGCAAGTCCACCCTGGGCAAGCTGATCACCCGGTTCTACGAGTTCCAGGGCGGGCACATCTACCTCGACGGGCGCGACATCCGGTCCTTCGACCTCCAGGACTACCGCCGACAGCTGGGTGTCGTGCCGCAGGTGCCGTTCCTCTTCTCCGGCACGGTGGCCGACAACATCCGCTATCCACGTCCGGAGGCGACCGACGACGAGGTGCGGTTGGCCGCCGACCAGGTAGGCAACGGCGACTGGCTCGCGGCCCTCCCGAACGGGCTGGAGACGGAGGTCGGCGAGCACGGCCAGGCCCTGTCGATGGGGCAACGCCAGCTGGTCGCCCTTGCCCGCCTGCTCGTCCAGGATCCAGCGATCATCATCCTCGACGAGGCGACGGCGAGCGTCGATCCGCTCACCGAGGCCCAGATCCAGGAAGGCCTGGACGTCGTCCTGCACGGGCGTACGTCCATCGTCATCGCGCACCGGCTCTCGACCATCCAGCACGCCGACCGGATCGTCGTCCTCTCCGGCGGGCGGATCGTCGAGGAAGGCGACCACCCCACGCTCATGCGGCGCGGCGGCCAGTATTGCGAGGTCTACAACACCTACTTCCGGCACCAGTCTCCGCACTACCGCCCTGGCACCGGATTCGTCCCCGTCGTCCAGGCGTGACCGGCGCTTGCGGAGGGCGACGTCGGCCATCCGAATGCTTCCGACCGACCTTCACCCGCTGCCCAGCGCCCACTGGCCCCACTCAGCAACGAGAGTGCCGGTGCCAGTGGTGCGATCGTCGAGTGTGAGTACGCAGTGGTCCGGCATCCGGAGTCGGGTCCAGGCCTCGAAGTCCGGCGGTCGTCCGGTCAGTGCCGAAACGAGGAGCGTCCATGCGGTTCCGTGCCCGACCAGGACCACATCGTCGTCAGGGCAGCTCTCCCGGATCCGACCCACGGCGCCGACCACCCGGTCCGTCGTTGCCCGGCCGGTCTCCCAGTCTGGCAGTGCGGGCCGGTCCAGTTGCTCCATCGACCGGCGGACGATCTGGCGCCACTCATCCGCGCCACGCCACCGCTCGGCCGGGCGGGACATCTCGCGAAGACCATCCACCAGGCCGATGGTCACGTCGGTGAGCGCCCGCGCGGTCTGGAACGCCTTGGGCTCCGGCGAGGAGAACCACTTCGCCGACACCGGAAGAGCAGCCGAACCGCGCAGGTCGGCGATCCCGGTCGCCGCGTCCGGATGCAGCACCCAGCCCGACGCCGGACCGGCATCGGGCACCACGTCTCCATGGCGTACGAGATGGAGGGTGACCATGCTCAGCCCGGAGGGACGAGCAGGGTCAGCACCAGCCAACTCACCAACGCGGTCGGCAGCAGCGAGTCCAACCGGTCCATCACACCGCCGTGTCCGGGCAACAGACTGCCCATGTCCTTGATCCCGAGATCGCGCTTGAGCATCGACTCCACCAGGTCGCCGAGCGTCGCCGTGACGGTCGCGGCCACACCCAGCACCAGCCCTGCCCACCATGAACCGCCGAGCAGGATCACCACCCCTGCCACGCCGACGGCCAGGCAGAACAGCGCCGATCCGATCAGCCCTTCCACGGTCTTGCCGGGGCTGATCTCCGGCGCCAGCTTGTGCCGCCCGAACAACACCCCGGCCACGTAGCCGCCGACATCGCTCGCCACCGCCACCGCCACGAAGATCAACACGCGGAACGGCCCGTCGTCCGGTCGCAGAAGCAGCAGGGCGAACCCGGCCAGGAACGGGACGTAGAGCGCGACGAACACCCCGGCCGTCACGTCGCGGACGAATCCCTCCCGCCCGGCAGGCAACCGTCCGAAGCAGATCGCGAGCGTCGTGAGCCCCAGGGCACCCGCCAGCGCTGGCGTCTGGCCGACGTACGCACCGACCAGCATGCCGACAACGCCGGCCAACAGCGGCACACGCGGGAGCTGCACCCCAGCCGGGCGCAGAGCAAGGGAAAGCTCGATGACGGCAACTCCGACGGCAACCACCACGAAGGCCACGAAGACGGCCTTGACGATGAACAGCGACCCGAGGAAAAGCGCTCCAAGCAGCGCACCCACACCGATCGCCGCCGTGAGGTTGCGGCCGAGTCGGCCGGTACGCCACGACCGCCGCCTCTCGGTGCCTTCTCCCTCAGGCGGTGCGGTCACGATGTCACGCACGGGCGGCTCACGCGGAGGGTGCGTACGGTGCCCGCCGGCGGCTCTGCCGCACCTGTGGCGGGCGCCACGTGGGCCGCTCGCTTCGCCGGCGCCCCCTTGGAGTTAGCCATCTAGACCTCGAGGATCTCTTCTTCCTTGTGCTTGAGCAGGTCATCGATCTGGCTGACGTACTTGCGCGTCGAGGAGTCGAGGTGCTTCTCGCCTCGGGCGACGTCGTCCTCGCCGGCCTCGCCGTCGCGGGACAGTCGGTCGAGCGTCTCCTTCGCGTGCCGGCGGATGTTGCGCACCGCCACCCGGGCCTCCTCGGCCTTGGTCCGGGCGAGCTTGGCGTACTCCTTGCGGCGTTCGGCGGTGAGCTCCGGCAGGGCGATGCGGATCACGGCACCGTCATTGGCCGGATTCACGCCCAGGTCAGAGTCGCGGATCGTCTTCTCGATCCCGGCAAGGGCGTTCTTGTCATACGGCGTGATGACGACGAGTCGCGCCTCGGGGATGTGGAACGACGCCAGCTGCTGGATGGGCGTCGGCGTGCCGTAGTAGTCCGCCTGGAGCTTCGCGAACATCGCCGGGTGCGCACGGCCCGTACGGATCGCGGCGAACTCCTCCTTGGCAAAGTCGACGGCCTTGCCCATCTTCTGTTCCGCGTCGCGGAGAGTCTGGTCGATGGTCACGGTCGCGATCTCCTTGTCCTTGCGTTGTTCGGCCGCCGGCCGGCCGGACCGACCCGCCGCGCGTACGAGCCGATGGTGCTCCGTGGGGCCGTCCGTATTCGAACCGCCCGGTCAGGGGTCAACCGAGACGAGCGTCCCGATCCTCTCACCTCGAACGACGCGGGCGATATTGCCGTCCTGGAGGAGGTTGAAGACGATGATCGGCAACTTGTGTTCCATGCACAAGCTGAACGCCGTCGCGTCGGCGACCCGCAGCCGGCGCCGCAGACATTCGGCGAAGCTGACCTGCTCGAACTTGCGCGCCTCTGGCACCTCCTTCGGGTCGGCGTCGTAGACACCATCGACCGACGTCGCCTTCAGCAGCACTTCGGCATCCACTTCGAGGGCGCGCTGGGCGGCCACCGTATCGGTCGAGAAGTACGGCATGCCCGACCCGGCACCGAATATGACCACCCGGCCCTTCTCGACGTGCCTGATCGCCCGCCGGGGAATGTAGGGCTCGGCGATCTGGCCCATCGTGATCGCCGTCTGTACGCGGGTGTCCACGCCCTGCTTCTCCAGGAAGTCCTGGAGGGCGAGGCAGTTCATGACGGTGCCCAGCATGCCCATGTAGTCGGCCCGGGCACGATCCATGCCGCCCTGCTCGAGCTCTGCGCCCCGGAAGTAGTTGCCGCCTCCGACGACGACCGCCACCTGCACCCCGTCCCGGACCACCTCCGCCACCTGGGCGGCGATGCTCGCCACGACGTCAGGATCCACGCCGAGCTTCCCGCCACCGAACACCTCGCCGGACAACTTGAGGACAACCCGGCGATACGGCATCGGAGTCGTGCCAGGGGCCGGCGAGGCCGGGACCGTTTCGGTCGTCATAGCGCTACTCCCACGACATCAGCCTCCACGACCCCGCCTCCTCCTCCACCGACGTTACGTGGCCATCGGCCGCACGGTGCGTACCGGCCGCCCGAGTGTCGGCATTGTGGTGGTGTCCCGCGCGGAAATTGTGGTGATCCGCGCGATGTGGTCTTTCCGTGCTACTGGCCCACCTCGAAGCGTGCGAAGCGGGTCACGGTGACGCCCGCCTCTGCCAGCGCCTGTCCCACGGTCTTCTGCTGGTCGTGGACCGACGGCTGCTCGACGAGCACCGCGTCCTTGAAGAAACCGTTCACCCGGCCCTCGACGATCCGGGGCAGTGCCTGCTCCGGCTTGCCTTCGTTCCGAGCGGTTTCCTCAGCGATCCGGCGTTCGCTCTCGACAACATCAGCGGGTACGTCATCGCGGGTGACATAGTCCGGACGCATCGCCGCGATCTGCATGGCAGCTGCCTTGGCGGCGTCCTCACCGGTGCCTTCGTACGCCACCAGCACGCCGACCTGCGGCGGCAGGTCGGTCGCCCGCCGATGGAGGTAGACCGCGGTGTTCCCCTCGAATGCCACAACCCGCCCGATGGCGAGCTTCTCGCCGATGACGGCGGCGAGCGCGTCGATCGCCTCGGCCGCGGTCTTGCCGTCTGAGCTCTTCGCGGCGAGGAGCTCGTCGGAGCTGGAGACCTTCGCCGCACTCGCCAGTGCGACAAGATCGTTTCCGAGCGCCTGGAACTGCTCGTTCTTCGCCACGAAGTCGGTTTCGCAGTTGATCTCGAGGAGGGCGCCGTCCTTGGCGACGACGATGCCGTTGCTGGCGGTGCGTTCGGCACCCCGCTTGGCCGCCTTAGCGGCCCCCTTGACGCGGAGTACCTCGACCGCCTTGTCGAAGTCGCCCTCGGCCTCGGTGAGGGCATTCTTGCAGTCCATCATTCCGGCCCCGGTTGCGTCGCGGAGCCGCTTGACGTCGGCCGTGGTGAAGGTGCTCATCTGCTCTGGTGATCGCTCTCTTGGTCAGTGTCGGTGTCAGTTCCTCGTACGCATGGCGCCGAGGGCGGGCGCCCGGTCCGGCGCCGTGGGAAGCTCGCGGCCCGGGCGGGCCAGGGACTCACGCCTGGTTGTCACCGGTGGGTGCGGCCGCGCCGACGTCAGTGCTGGTCGCCTCTGTCGCGTCGGCCGCCGCCTCGGGTGCCGCCTCGCCCGGCTGCGCCGCAGCGCTGTCCGGACTCGCAGCGGCCGGCTGCTCCGCACTGGTCGCGGACGGCTCCGCCGGCGTACCGGCCTCGGCTGCTCCCGCTCCCGCGTCCGCCTCTGACCGGGCGAGCAGCTCGCGCTCCCACTCGGGCAGGGGCTCCTCGACGCCGAGCTCCGCACCGACCTGCGCCTCTTCACCGGCGCCTGCCCGAGCCATGAGCCCGTCGGCCACCGCGTCGGAGACGATCCGGGTGAGCAGGGCGACGGAGCGGATCGCGTCGTCGTTGCCGGGGATCGGGAAGGTCACCTCGTCGGGATCGCAGTTGGTGTCGAGGATCGCGATCACCGGGATGCCGAGCTTCTTCGCCTCGTCAACGGCGAGGTGCTCCTTCTTGGTGTCGACGATCCACACCGCGCTCGGAAGGCGCTGCATCCGGCGGATGCCGCCTCGGGTGCGGTCGAGCTTGTCGCGCTCACGCCGCAGGCCGAGCAGCTCCTTCTTGGTCATGCCGGAGCCGGCTACGTCGTCGAAGTCGATCTCCTCGAGATCCTTCAACCGCTGGGTCCGCTTGTAGGTCGTCTGGAAGTTGGTGAGCATGCCACCGAGCCAGCGCTGGTTGACATACGGCATGCCGACCCGCATCGCCTGCTCGGCGATCGCTTCCTGCGCCTGCTTCTTCGTACCGACGAAGAGGACCGACCCGCCGCGCGCCACGGTGTCCTTGACGAACTGGTACGCCCGGTCGATGTAGGACAGCGACTGCTGCAGGTCGATGATGTAGATGCCGTTGCGCTCAGTGAAGATGTAGCGCTTCATCTTCGGGTTCCAGCGCCGGGTCTGGTGTCCGAAATGTACGCCGCTCTCGAGCAGCTGCCTCATCGTGACGACGGCCATGGCCGCGTGCCTCCTCCGCGTCCTCGACGGGACGCGCTCTCGGTTCCCTTGGCCCGTGACCGAGTGGTCCGGGCCCCTGACGCTCGCGCACACCAAGCCCGTTGGATGCTGTCGACCCGCGGGGACCGAGAGGTGTGCCCGCTTCGCTGGGGAAGCGGAGAGCGAGCGTGCGTAATGTGATGCTGATTGTGCTGTGGGATGTTGCTCCCTCAGATCCCACACCGTGTGTGCCTGCCCGATGTCACATCGTGGCAGAGACGAGGTGCGAGACCCGACGGAAATGCCCGGTGAAGTGTACTCGATGGTCCGGCCGCTTCCTGCCACCCTCATGGTCAGCACATTTTGTCCACAGCAGTCGAATCGGCATCGTCATCCACAGGCATTCCCTGCCCGCCTCCCGCCCACGCCCCCGTCGTCGACGATCAGTGCATGACCAATTCGTACCCGCCGACGCGAACCCGCCGCTCTCTGCTCGCCTCACCCGGCCCACCGCTCACGGCTCGACCGCCTGACGGGCGCGCGCCAGCCGAGTCCTGTGCACGGTCTGAGCACCCTGGGCGGTTCTGGACGCGGCACCGATGGCCCCTTCGGACCGTTCTCGTTCTTCTCGTCATCCTTGTGGGGACCTCCCTCCCTCTGGTCACGGCACACGCCGCACCGGATCGCTGGGGATGGCCTCTGTCACCGCGGCCGGAGGTCGTGGGTGCATTCGACCGACCCGACTCGAGGTGGGGTGCCGGGCACCGCGGCGTGGATCTGCTGGGAGCGGAGGACCAGCAGGTTCGCGCGGCGGGTGCGGGCGTGGTCACCTACGCCGGGCTTCTCGCCGGACGAGGTGTGGTGGCCGTCTCGCACGGTGTCCTGCGGACCACGTACGAACCCGTCGCCGCGGCGGTCGACGTCGGTGCGCGCGTGTCCACCGGGACCGTGCTCGGCACCTTGACCGGAAACCAGAGCCACTGCGCGCCCCGCGTCTGCCTGCACTGGGGTGCCATCCGGGCCGGGGCGTACGTGAACCCGCTCAGCCTGGTCACGCCGTCCACGCCTCGACTGCTACCGCTCGGTGATGCCGGGGCCCCGGTCACCCTGAGAGGGCCCGCCCCGTCGCCCAGCGACCCTGGCCGGGATGCCGGCCCTCGGACGTCCGCACCGGCCACGGCGGTGCCCGTCTGGAGGAGTGCTCAGGCCGATGTCGCGGCCGTGCCAGGCACAGGCGGTGAGGGCCACGGAGACAGTGACACGTCCGTCGATCCGGCAATGCGCAAGCTCTCCGCCGCTGTCAGCACTTTCGCGCCACCGGCCGCGGGAGCCTTGGCTGGCGCCATCGCCGCCGGGGTGGTGGTCCGCCTGAGTCGACAGTCCCGCGGCGGTGGCCCGTCACCGCCCGTCCCACCGCCGTACTGGCCTCCCACATCCGCGTCCCGCCGCGATCCCGGAGGCGGAGGCGTGATCGACCTCGCCACCGTGCGACAACGACTGCGCGGCGCGGCCTAGCCTCCACTCGTCGATCCTGAAAGGCGATCGGGACCTGCGCGACCTCAGGGACTCAGCGACCTCAGGGACTCAGCGGATGAGATCGGACAACCCGACCGCCAGCCGGTCGTACTCGGCGGGCGCGTTGTACACCTGCGCGGACAGCCGGATCCACCCCCGACCCGACCAGCTGACCACCGCCACCTCGGCGCCGATCTTGTCGGCGATGCTGGCGTACAACCGCGCGGCCTGCTCTTCGGTCGCGGCCACGCCGCGGGGCAACGGAACCAGTCGCATGGACATCCGCGGATCGCTGGACACGTCCGCCAGGGACACGCCGAGCGCGGTGGCCAGGGTTTCCTGAGCGTAGGCAACCAGGGTGCTGTTGTGCCGTCGTACGCGGTCCACTCCGAGGTCCTCGAAGAACCGTACGGCGTCGGGGAGCGACAGCCAGGCCGAGTCGTCGGTGGTGCCCTGCTGGTCGAAGGAGGTGGGATAACCCTGCTCGTCGTTCCATGAGATGACGAGCGGGCGGATCGACTCGCGCCAGCGTGGGGCGACCCAGAGCGCGGCGACGCTACGGGCCGCGAACGCCCACTTGTGAAAGTTGCCCACCCAGAAGTCGACACCGAGCGAGTCCAGCCGGACATCCAGCATGCCGGGCGCATGAGCGCCGTCGACAAGCGTCGGGACGTCATGCGACCGCGCCATCTCGGCGATGCCCCCGACCGGAAAGGCGCGTGCCGTGGGCGAGGTCACCTGATCAACGAGTACGAGCCGAGTCCGTGGACCCACGGCCTCCGCCAGCCGTTGCACGACCTCCTCGTCGGATGCCGTCAAGGCGATCTTGACAGATACGACCCGAGCGCCCGCCGCTCGCGCGAACCTCTTGGCGGCAAGTGCGACGGCACCATAGCCATGATCGGTCAGGACGATCTCGTCGCCGGCGCGCAGGCCGAGCCCGGCGAGGACCGTACTCACCCCGGCCGTCGCGTTGGCGACAAGCGCCACAGCCTCGGGCGAGGTCTGGAGAAGGCTCGCGCCCGCCTGCCGCGCGGCGACGATCGACGGCGTCCGAATCGTCCGGAAGTACCGCATGGGGTTGGCGTCCATGAGATCGCGCCACCGGTCCTGCGCCTCGCGCACGGGCCCCGGCACCGCGCCGAACGAACCGTGGTTGAGGTGAGCTCGGTGCGGGTCGAGACTCCAGGATTCCCGCACGCCTGGCCAGTCGGGGCCCCACAGCTCGTTCGAACCTTCTGCTGCCACATCGGCTGTCACGCACGTCGATTCTGCCAGCCCTCGCCGCCCCGCCGAGCCACCGCCCGACCGAACTCGCCGCGGGGCAGCACGCGTTGGGCGTCAGGTCATGCCCGTGGATGTGCTTGGGCGTAGACCTGGCGCAGTCGTTCGGCGGAGACGTGGGTGTAGATCTGTGTGGTGGCGAGCGACGCGTGCCCGAGCAGCTCCTGGACGCTCCTGAGGTCCGCGCCGCCTTCGAGCACGTGCGTGGCGGCCGTGTGCCGGAGGCCGTGCGGCCCGAGGTCGGGGGCGTCGGGGACGTCGGCGAGCCGTTGATGGACGAGCCTGCGCACCGCGCGCTGATCCATCCGGCCTCCTCGGGCTCCCAGGAACAGCGCGGCACCACTTGCCGGTCGAGCCAGCGCCGGCCGGGCCCGACCGAGGTAGTCGGCAAGGGCCGTTGCCGCGGGCACACCGAACGGTACGGACCGCTGCTTGTTGCCCTTGCCCAGGACGCGAACAACCCGCCTCTCGTCGTCGACGTCGTCGACGTCCAGGCCCACGAGCTCTCCCACTCTCACGCCGGTGGCGTACAGCAGTTCCAGGATGGCGCGATCTCGACAACCGACCGGGCTGCCGTCGTCGCTGGCCACGGCGGCGAGTTCGAGCAGCCGGGTCGCCTCCTCCCGGCGAAGAACGCCCGGCAGCTTCCTGTGCGGCTTCGGAGTACCCAGAAGTACGCCGGGATCCGTGGAGATGGTCCCACGCCGGTGTGCCCACGCCGTGAAGGTGCGGATCGCCGCCGCTCGGCGGGCGAGGGTCGTGCGAGCACGCCCGGACGCCTGCATCTCTGCTAGCCAGCCGCGCAGGTCCCGAATGTCCAACCCTTCGAGCTCAGACGGTGCCGGGTCCGGCGGACCATCCGGCCGGGCCTCGGCCGCGTCGGCCGCCGTGTGACCCGCAGGTGCGTCCTCGGGCGTCGCAAGGTGCTCCAGCAGGCTCTGGACGTCGCCGAGGTAGGCACGAATCGTGTGCCGGGATGCCCCGCGCTCCACGGACAGGTGGCGCTCGAACTCCACGAGGAGTGCGCGCCCGGCAGCGGAGAGCGCACCGCCATCCGCAGTGCCGGATCCCACGTCGCCGGATCCCACCTTGCCGGATCCCACCTTGCCGGATTCGAGGTTGTCGGATTCGAGGTTGTGGGATTCGAGGTTGTGGGATTCGAGGTTGTCGGATTCGAGGTTCGCGCCGGCCACATCCCGACGGTGGCCCATCGTCTCCGTGAACGCAAGCCGCCACCCTTTCGACGGATGCCCGCACCCGGTCCATCAGAGGCTGTCCCGACCCGCAGTCGACGGATGGCGGCGATTGGCACGCTCACGTGCCGAAAGCCGCCAGCCGTTGCCCTGTCGCTCGACGTATCCGACCAGGAGGAGCTCCCCCAGCGTGCCGAGCACCTCGTCGGGCGGGATCCCCGCCGCGG
Organism: Actinopolymorpha sp. B17G11; assembly: GCF_040196095.1. NCBI lineage: Bacteria > Bacillati > Actinomycetota > Actinomycetes > Propionibacteriales > Actinopolymorphaceae > Actinopolymorpha > Actinopolymorpha sp. B17G11. Next base: position 58,078 of record NZ_JBEFTW010000002.1, on the reverse strand, counting down.
ACGAGATTCCCGCAACGCCGCCCGCGCGGATGACCGGCACCGCCTCGAGAACCTGCCGTGCGCGGGCGTCGAGGTCGTCGCGGGGGCGTCGTTCCCCGAGCTTGGCAGGGGCGAGGTTCTCCCCTATCCGGCTGATCTGCTCAACGACCTCGTCGGTATCGGTGACGAGGGTCGCGATGCCGTCGCGGAGCAGCCGGTGTACGCCAGCCGAGGTCATCGACGTCACCGGTCCGGGTACGCCCATGACCTCTCGATGGCACCGCTCGGCCCAGGCTGCGGTGTTGAGAGCACCGCTGCGCAGGGCAGCCTCCACGACCAGCGTGCCCTGCGTAAGCGCGGCAATCAGCCGGTTGCGGATCAGGAACCGCGGCCTGCGCGGAGTGGACCCCGGTGGTACCTCGCTGACGATGAGGCCCTCTTCGGCGATCCAACCAAGGAGCTGTTGGTGGGCTCGTGGGTAGGCGACGTCGACTCCCGACGCCAGGACAGCCACTGTCACCCCTCCGCCCGCCAACGCGCCCCGGTGGGCGGCGGCATCGATGCCGAAGGCCGCACCCGAGACGACCGTGATGCCGCGATCGGCGAGGCCAGCCCCCAGCTCGCCCGCGATGTACTGGCCGTATTCGCTGGCAGCGCGCGCACCCACCACAGCACACGACCGTGCGGTCACCAGTCTCAGATCCGCCTGCCCTCGCACCCAGAGGGCCAGTGGTACCCCACCGCGACGCTCGATCGCCCCGGCCGACGCCAGCACGTCGAGCGCTTCGGTCCACTCGTCCTCTCCGGGACACACCAGGCGCGCGCCGATGCGAGCAGCCTGGTCGAGGTCGCGCGCCGGGGAACTCGTCGCGAGCCTCGTCTGGTAGTCACCGAGCGCCCGCCCGGGAAACTGCCCGGACTCAATCGCCTGGACGGTCGCTTCGGCGCCGTGCTCACCGACGAACCGGGCAAGGACGAGATCACCCGGCTCGCCCATCGTCGTCAGAGCAGCGCACGCGAGCCGCTCGGCATCGGAGACGGCGCGACTCGGCTGAGCACCTGCCACCGCGTCCATCAGCTCCTCGCTCATCCTGCCCGCCTCCGCGTCTGGATGGGTTCGTGGCCGAGCCGCATCGTCAGGGCCGCGAACGTGTCGTGCCGGGACGGTCGGTCACGACTCGCAAGGTCGGCAAGTGTCCACGCGATCCGAAGGACCCGGTCTGCACCGCGGGCGGTCAACCAGCCGGCGGACAGGTGGCGCTCCAGCGCGGGCAGCGCCGACGGCTCGGGCGGCCAGCGTCTGCGTAGCTCATAGCCGGGGACGTGGGCATTGAGTGACCACGGCAGTCCGGCATAGCGGTCGGCCTGGCGTTCCCGCGCCGACCGGACCCTGGCGGCGACGACCTCGGTCGACTCGACCAGCTGCTGGTCGGCCCGCATCTCCGCCCGCGAGACTGGCTCCACCAGTTGGAGGAGGTCGATCCGGTCCCGGATCGGGCCCGACAGTCGATGCTGGTAGCGGGTGCGGGCCTGGGAACTGCACGTGCAGTAGACCCCCTGGCCGTACGCACGACCGCAGGGGCACGGGTTCGCCGCGAGCACCAGCTGGAACCGTGCCGGTAGCCGCGCCGTTCCCGCCGAGCGGGCGATCACCACCTCGCCGTGCTCCAGTGGCTGGCGGAGCGAATCGAGCACGCTGGGCCGGAACTCCGGTGCCTCGTCGAGGAAGAGGATGCCGCGATGAGCGAGCGAGACGGCGCCTGGTCGGGCGACTCGCGCACCGCCACCCACGATCGCCGGCAGCGAAGCGGAGTGGTGCGGATCGCAGAAGGGCGGCCGGACGATCAGCGGCGCGTCGGCGGGTAGGAGTCCCGCGACCGAATGGATCGCCGTCACCTCGAGCGCGGCGACCAGCGGCAGATCCGGGAGCAGGGCGGGCATGCGTTCGGCGAGCATGGTCTTGCCCGCACCGGGTGGGCCCGACATGAACAGATGATGACCACCCGCCGCGGCCACCTCGACCGCGCGCCGTGCGGCGGCCTGGCCCAGCACCTCGGCAAGATCGAGCCCGTCGAGGCGGTCCGGGCGGCGGAGCCCGCCGTGTTCGTCCACGGCCGCGGCTTCGGCGGCAGAAACGTCGGCAGGCTCGTCCGGAATCTCGTCGCCGCGGAGCAGGGCCACGACCTGACGCAGCGACCGGACCCCGAAGACCTCGGCGTCCTGGACCAGTTTCGCTTCGCCGACGTTGGGTTCCGGGACGACGAACCGCCGCCAGCCCACCGCCGAGGCGGCGATCACGGACGGCAGGGTGCCGCGGACCGGCTTGACCCGCCCGTCGAGCCCGAGCTCACCCAGGATGATCACCGGATCCAACGCCGTCTGAGGGATGACGTCCGCGGCACCGAGCACCGCCAAGGCGATAGCCATGTCGAAGTGGGCGCCGGCCTTGGGGAGAGTGGCCGGTGACAACGCCACGGTCAGTTTCCGCTGCGGCCAGTCCTGATCGGAGTTGGTGACCGCGGCCCGGACGCGTGAGCGCGCCTCGGCCAGGGCCGTGTCGGGCAGGCCGACCAGCCCGAAGCCCGGCAGGCCGTTGCCGATGTGCGCCTCCACCTCGACGACGTGCCCTTCCACGCCGGTCAGCGCCACCGAACGCGTACGCGCGAGGGCCATCTCAGTCCACTCCGCGTACGTGCTCGATGACGGCCGGGCTAGCGTCGCTCCGCAGCACACCCACGACGTCGATGCGGACGCCGCCGCTGCGGGCCTGCGGGTGACTGGCCAGCCATCGCCCGGCAAGCCGGCGGAGCCTCGCCGCCTTCTCCCAGGTGACGCCTTCCAGCGGTGTCCCGAAACCTAGCCCGGAGCGGGTCTTGACCTCGCAGACGACCAGGACCGCGCCGTCGAGGGCCACGATGTCGATCTCTCCCAGATCGCAGCGCCAGTTGCGCTCCAGGACGACGAATCCGGCCTCCTCCAGATGCTGGACGGCCAGGTCCTCTCCCTCGCGCCCGATCACATTCTTCGCGTGCACCGGCGTTCACCTCCTGGGAACACCCTGGCGCCGGAGGTGGGAGCGGCCGGCGCGGGCGGCGACCGCTGTGGAAAAGCACGCCGATCTGCCGACTGTGGACAAAACGTGGCAGCGATGGCGTCGTCGGGCACCGGTGAGGTACGAAGGAGGCCAGGCATCCACGCCAGTCGAGCGAACCCTCCGGGAGTCCACGCCGAAATGTCACAGAACGTCGCGAGGACCGTGGTACGGCTTCTCGCCGACGCCGGCGTACGCACCGCCTACACCGTCCCAGGCGAGTCCTTCCTCTCCCTGCTCGACGAACTCGACGCCGAACCCCGCATCAGGCTGGTCTCCACCCGGCACGAGAGCGGTGCGGCGTTCATGGCGGAGGCCGAGGGCAAGCTGACCGGGCGGCCCACCCTCGCCCTGGCAAGCCGGGGACCTGGCGCCACGAACCTCGCGATCGGCATCCACACCGCCCACCAGGACCAGACGCCGGTGATCGCGATCCTCGGCCAGGTCGAGTCGGACGTCCGGGCGAGCGAAGGCCGCGAGGGTTTCCAGGAGGTCGACCTCGCGGCTCTCTACGCGCCCCTCACCGTCTGGTCGCACGAGCCCTCCCGGCCCGCCGACGTCCCGCGGGCGACCGCCGAGGCCCTCACCCGCATGTACGCACCTCGCGTCGGCCCGGTGGCGCTCAGCGTTCCGGCCGACTTCTGGGCCGAGGCGTACGACGGCGACCCCTCGAAGCCCACCGCTCCCGCGCCCTCGACGCCTGAGGCGCTCGCGGCCGCCACCCAGGATCTCGCCGCGATGATCGCCACGGCGAAGCGCCCGGTCGCGATCGCCGGCCCAGGAGACCGCGTGGGCCGAGAGTCGCTCCGCCGGGCCTCGGAACGCTTCGGTTTCGGCGTCTACGTCGCGTTCCGCCGGCAGGACGCGTTCAGTGAGGACCACCCGCACTTCCTCGGCCACCTCGGCCTGGGGACCACGCCGGCCGTTCTGGAAGCGCTGGACGCTGCCGACCTGGTGATGGTCCTCGGCACCCGGCTCGACGCGATCACCTCGCAGGAGTTCCGCTATCCCCTGCCCGGCCAGCGGCTGGTGATACTCGGTCGCGGCCTCCCCGAACACCAGCCCGCGTCCGGGACCGTACGCCTCGACGCCGACCCGCAAGCTGTCCTTGACGCTCTGGCCGGCGACGCCGGACACGAGCCAGGCGGCACGGACTGGCACGGCCCGCACCAGTCGGCGCTGGACTTCTCCCACCACGCCGCGAGGGTCGGCAGCCGACCCGAGGCCGTCACCGCCACCCGACCCGACGCCGACGCCGGCGCCGGAGGCATCCATCCCGCCGACGTGATCACCACGCTGCGCCGGATCGCTCCGCCCGATGTGATCCTGACGAACGACGCCGGCAACTTCTCCGGCTTCTTCCACCGTTACTGGCGTTTCCAGACCAGCCACCGGCTGCTCGGCCCGTGCAACGGCGCGATGGGCTACGCCGTCCCCGCTGCCGTGGCTGCCAAGCTGGCGGCACCGGACCGTACTGTCGTGGCGCTCGTCGGCGACGGCGGGATCCTGATGACGGGGCAGGAGATCGAGACCGCCGTACGCCATGGCGCGCCGATCGTGGTGCTTGCGTTCTCCAACCGGATGTACGGCACGATCGCCATGCACCAGGCCCGGGCGCAGGGCCGCCTTGCCGGAATCGAGATCGGCGCTCTCGACCTTGCCCGTTGGGCCGAGGGCCTCGGCGCACAAGGATTCGTCCTCGACGATCCCACTGCGATCGAGGACACCCTCCGCGCGGCGCTGGCGAGCGGCCGGCCGTGTGTGGTCGACATTCGCACCGACCCTGACGTCATCGCGCCCGAACGCCTCCTCTCCCACCTGCTCGACCCCGGCCAGGGCCGGGCCTGAGACCCGTACGTAAGGAGATCCCCCCTTGTCCAGCGATCGACCCGAGTCCAGCGATCGACCTGGGCCCCGTAAGCGTCCCGACGAGCTCCGCAGCCATGCGTGGTACGGCGACCCGGGCCTGCGCGCCTTCGGCCACCGGTCCCGCACCCGGCAGATGGGCATCGCCGCCGAGGAGCATCTCGGCAAGCCCGTCATCGGCGTCGTCAACACGTGGAGCGAGATCAACCCGTGCCACATCCACCTACGCCAACGCGCCGAGGAGGTCAAGCGCGGCGTGTGGCAGGCGGGCGGTTACCCGGTCGAGCTGCCGGCGATCTCCCTGTCTGAGCCGTTCCAGAAGCCGAGCACGATGCTCTACCGCAACCTGCTGGCGATGGAGACCGAGGAGCTGCTGCGTTCGTACCCCATCGACGGCGCGGTCCTGCTGGGTGGCTGTGACAAGACGACGCCCGCCCTGCTCATGGGTGCGGTCAGCATGGACGTCCCCGCGATCTACGTCCCCGCCGGACCGATGCTGCGCGGCAACTGGCGCGGGAGTGTGCTGGGCAGCGGCAGCGACGTGTGGAAGTACTGGGCGGAGAAGCGGGCCGGCACCATCACCGACGAGGACTGGGCCGAGATCGAGGAGGGCATCGCACGCTCGCCCGGCCACTGCATGACGATGGGTACGGCGTCGACGATGACCTCGGCGGCCGAGGCGCTCGGCATGACGCTGCCGGGCGCGGCGTCGATCCCCGCGGCCGACTCGGCGCACTCGCGCATGGCCGCCGCCACCGGCCGGCAGATCGTGGAGATGGTGTGGAACGACCGGCGGCCGTCCCACATCCTCGACCGGCGCGCCTACCTCGACGCGATCACCGCCGTCCTCGCGCTCGGAGGGTCGACCAACGCCGCCATCCACCTGGTCGCGATGGCGGGTCGGAGCAAGGTGAAGCTGACACTGGACGACTTCGACGCACTGTCGCGGAAGATCCCGGTGCTGGCGAACATCCGCCCGACCGGTGCGTACCTCATGGAGGACTTCTACTACGCCGGCGGGCTGCGCGCGCTCCTCGCCCAGGTGCGTGACAACCTGCACCTGGACCGGCTCACCGTGACCGGTCATACGTTCGGCGAGGTGATCTCGGGCGCGGAAGTTCACGACGCCGACGTGATCCGCCCGTTGGACAAGCCGGTGTGGGCCGAGGGCGGGCTGGCGGTACTCCGCGGCAACCTCGCGCCGGGTGGTGCGGTCATCAAGCACGCGGCCGCCGACCCGCGCTTCCACCGGCACACGGGGCCGGCGGTGGTCTTCGAGAACTACCAGGACCTGCAGCAACGCATCAACGACGAGTCGCTGCCGATCACGCCCGACACCGTGCTGGTCCTGCGCGGTACCGGACCCAAGGGCGGGCCGGGCATGCCGGAGTACGGCATGCTCCCCATCCCCGACCGGCTGCTGAAACAGGGCGTCCGCGACATGCTGCGGATCTCCGACGCCCGGATGAGCGGCACGAGCTACGGCGCGTGTGTCCTGCACGTGTCGCCCGAGTCCCATGTGGGCGGGCCGCTCGCACTGATCCGGGACGGTGACCTCGTGACGCTGGACGTGGCCGCCCGGCAGCTCTCCGTCGACCTGTCAGAGGAGGAGTTGGCCCGGCGGAGGGCGGAGTGGACCCCGCCGGTCGAGGCGTACGGCCGGGGCTACGGCGCGCTCTACCTCGACCACATCACCCAGGCCGAGGAGGGCTGCGACTTCGACTTTCTCGCCCGGGAGGGCACGGTAGCCGAGCCGGAGAGCCGCTGAGGACCCGCACCCGTCGTCACAGCTGGACGGGCGGGGGATTCCGTTCGGCCCAGGCGGCGTAGCGGGCGCGGGTTTCGGTGTTGGGCGGATAGACGCCAGGCAGGGCAGCCCCCGCGGCGATCTCGGCCTCGATGAACTCCTCGAGGTGTTCCTGCGCCACCGCGTCCCGAGCCACCTCGGCGGCCAGGTCCCGTGGAACGCACACGACGCCCTCCGCGTCGCCCACCATGACATCTCCCGGATAGACCGGCACCTCCGCGCAGCCGATCGGCACCTGGAAGTCGACGGCATGGTGCAGCGCGAGGTTGGCGGTCGCGGAGACGCCGGCGGCATAGGCGGGAAGTCCCAGGTCGGCGAAGCTTGGCGAGTCGCGTACGGACCCGTCGGTGACCACACCGGCGGCGCCCCGGCGAAGGAGACGCGTGCCGAGAATGCCGCCCATCGACGCGGCCCGACTCTGCCCCCGACAGTCCATGACGAGGACCTGGCCGGGACTCACCGACTCGACCGCCTGGCGCTGGGGGTGCTCCGGATCCTGGAACACGCTCAGCACGTCGATGTCCTCCCGCGCCGGGATGTACCGCAGCGTGAACGCGGTGCCGACCATCCGTGGCGCCGACGCGTTGAGGGGACGCAGGCCCGGCAGGAACGTGTTGCGCAGCCCGCGGGCCATCAGCTGGGTGGTCAACGTCGCGGTCGAGACCGCCCGCAACCCGGCGATGATGTCGGCGGGGAGCGGCTCGTCGGCCACGGCTCGGTCACCCATTCATGGTCCGCATCAGCGGCTTCCGAACGGGCCGCTGTCGTCCTTCGGGAGCTCCAGGTCGCTCTTGGCGAGCTCCTCGACGTTGACGTCCTTGAACGTCACGACCTTGACGTTCTTCACGAACCGGGCGGGACGGTACATGTCCCACACCCAGGCGTCGGACATGGTGACCTCGAAGTAGGTCTCGCCGCCCTCGCTGCGCACCTTGAGATCGACATGGTTGGCGAGATAGAACCGCCGGTCGGTCTCGACGACGTACTTGAAGATGCTCACGACGTCGCGGTATTCGCGGTAGAGCTGCAGCTCCATCTCGGTTTCGTACTTCTCGAGGTCCTCAGCGCTCATCGCTCGCGCTCCCCTCCCCGATGCAGGCTCCCCGCGGTCACAGTCACCAGGTCCTCGTCGTGTGTAGGCGGCTCCGCGATCCCTCCGCGGGATCCGCTGCCGGGGTCGTCGCTGACCCCCGGGCCATTCTCACCCATCTCGCCGACAACAGCGGTGTCCGGTGCCTCCCCGGCGGCGACGGCCGCCCGCATCACATTCACCCAGCGCATCCGGTGCTCCGGACACGCTCCGTAGCGCTCAAGTGCTTCCTGGTGATCGGTCGTGCAGTAACCCTTGTGGGTGGCGAAACCGTATGCCGGATAGCGGTTGTGCAGCTTCCGCATGAGCCGGTCCCGGGTGACCTTGGCGATCACCGAGGCGGCTGCGATACACGCGACCACCCGGTCACCTTTCCACACCGCGAGGCCCGGCGCACCCAGCCCGTCCACCGGAAAACCGTCGGTCAGCACGTACGCCGGCCGCGTGTCGAGCTGGAACAACGCCCGGCGCAATGCCTCGATATTCACCCGATGCATCCCAAGTCGGTCACATTCGCCAGGGGGTACGACGACCACGGACCACGCCAGTGCGCGGCGGGTGACCTGGGCGTAGCACCGCTCCCGGGCACGCTCCGTCAGCAGCTTGGAATCGGCAAGGCCGGGTACCTCGCCTCGCCGACCCGCCGGAAGGATCGCCGCTGCGGCCACCAGCGGCCCCGCACAGGCGCCACGCCCCGCCTCGTCGACTCCCGCGACGGGAGCCATGTCGGCACGCCCCAGCGCCCGCTCATATGCGTACAGGCCCGAGTCCCGGCGGACCACGACGCGACGGGAAGGGGCCATAGGGCCATTGTGACCTGTGGGGGCCACCGGTCAGGAGGTGCCCTGACGGCGGCGCCGGACCAGTCGTCGTAGGCCGGCCAGCGGGAACACGACACCCGCCGCGGCGACCAGGGGCGCCGCGCCGGCCGCGACGCCGGCGGCGAGACCGGCCTCGGCGTAGGCGGGTGGCCGGGTCAGGCCGGCGAGCCGGTCGATGGGCCAGACGACCACGAACGCCCGGCCGAGCACATGGTCGGTCGGGATCGTCCCGTTGCCCGGGTCGCTGAGGTGGGAACGGGAGTCGGCGGACGCGGACCGGTGGTCACCCATCACCCAGACCCGGTTGGGCGGCACCTGGATGTCGAAGGGCGTCGCCGACGGCGTGTCACCGCGGAAGAGATAGCCGGACTCCTCGAGAGGCTTGCCGTTGACCGTGAGGCGCTTCTGTGCGTCACAGCACTGCACCCGGTCCCCTGGAAGGCCGATGACCCGCTTGATGAAGTCCTTCTCCCCCACCGTGGCGAACCCGAACAGTTCGCCCACCTTGCGGAGAAACCCGTCCACCGGTCCGCTCGGCGGGGCGATGACGATCTCGCTCTCCCACGAGTCGGCGCCGTTGAAGACGATCACGTCGCCGCGCTGGATCTCGCCCAGCCGGTAGGCGAGCTTGTTGACGAGCACGCGGTCCCCGGGGACCAGCGTCTCCTCCATCGACTCCGAGGGGATGTAGAACGCCTGGATGAGGAACGTCTTGATCAGGAGAGCGAGGCCGAGGGCGAGGATGACGAGCACGGGCAACTCGCGCCAGAACGACCGTTCCTGTGCGCGCCGGCCCTGCTCGCCGCGCTGGCCGCCGGTCCTGCCGCCGCCGTCGCGACTGCCGTCGGCCGTGCGTTCGGCAACCTCGCGCCGGTCGGACTCATCCTTGGACCGCACCGTCCGCGCCCTCCCCGAGATCGACTCGCGACCAGTCGCGATCTCCCGTGTTCACCGCGTCGAGCCTAGACGACGAGGATCAGCGGCCGGGCGCTGACTCGCGCTTCTCCTTGATCTTGGCCGCCTTGCCGCGAAGGCCGCGGACGTAGTAGAGCTTGGCCCGCCGGACGTCACCCCGCGTCGCGACCTCGATCTTGTCGATGACCGGTGTGTGCACCGGGAAGGTCCGCTCGACGCCGACGCCGAAGCTGACCTTGCGGACGGTGAAGGTCGCCTTGATGCCGGCGCCACTGCGCCTGATGCAGACGCCCTGGAACACCTGGATCCGGGAACGGTTGCCCTCGACGACCCGCACGTGAACCTTGAGCGTGTCGCCGGCCTGGAATGCTGGTACGTCGGTACGCAGGGATGGGGCGTCGACGGCCTCGAGCGAAGTCATGATCTTCTCCTTGTGGTGCCACAGGTCACCACCGGTGGCGGTGGGCAACTCATCGAACGGGGGACAGAAAAGTCCCGAAGCGCCTCCCCTGCGGCAGAAGCGCAACCGGCCGCCGCGGCAAGATCCGCGCGGCGCCAACGGCCAAGTCTGGCATATGAGCCTCGGCGGTGCCGAATCACCCTGGCGACCAGCCTTCGGCGGCAAGGACTTCGCGATCACGGTCGTCGAGAGCATCGCCGGCCACAAGCCTGTCGATCAGGTCGGGCCGGCGGCGGAGAGTACGCCGCAGGGACTGGTCGCGCCGCCAGCGCGCGATCCGACCGTGGTGACCGGACAGCAGCACCTCCGGGACCTCGCGGCCCTCCCAACGTGCCGGTTTGGTGTAGACGGGGTATTCCAGCAACCCGGCCCACGCCCCGCTCGCGTGAGACTCCTCGACCAGGGACTCCGGGTTGCCGATCACCCCGGGCACCAACCGCGCCACGGCCTCGACGATCACCAGGACGGCGACCTCGCCGCCGGCCAGCACGTAGTCGCCGAGCGAGACCTCCTCGACACCCATCCTGGTGGCGGCGTGGTCGAGGACCCGCTGGTCGATTCCTTCGTACCGTCCGCAGGCGAAGAGCAACCAGGGCTCGGTGGCGAACTCCGCGGCGAGCGCCTGCGTGAACGGCCGACCACCCGGGGTCGGCACCACCAGCCTTGGCTGCGGGGCATCGGCCGGAGCAAGCGAGTCGAGCGCCTCGCCCCACGGCTCGGGCCGCATCACCATGCCGGCGCCACCGCCGGTGGGGGTGTCGTCGACGGTGCGGTGGCGGTCGTGCGTCCAGTCCCGCAGGTCGTGCACGCGCAGGTCGATGAGGCCCGCCTCAACCGCCTTGCCGACGAGCGAGAGCCGCAGCGGGGCGAGATAGTCCGGGAAGATCGAGACGATGTCGAGCCGCATCCGGGACCTCCCGTCCATTCCGGCTCCCGTTCATTCCGGCTCGGGGCCGATCAGCCCTTCCGGCGGGTCGATGGTGACGGTCCCGGCGTCGACGTCGACCTCGGGGACGATCGCCGCCACGAACGGCACCAGGATCTCGCGGCCGTCGTCCGTACGCACCGCGAGAACGTCCTGCATCTGCAGGTGGAGCACCTCGGCCACCTCGCCCACGTGTTCTCCACCCACCGTGGCGACTCGGAGCCCCACCAGCTGGTGGTCGTAGAACTCGTCCGGGTCGTCCAGCTGTTCGTCGTCGGGTACGTCGACGACGAGCAGGACACCGCGCAACTGCTCGGCCGCCGTCCGGTCCTCGACACCCTCGAACGCCACCAGCAAACGGGCGCCGTGCCATCGCAGGGACTCGATCCGCACGACACCACGATCGGTCGCGAACTCCGCCCCGACGGTGAACCGCAGCTCCGGTTGGTCGCTGCGGACATCGACGGCGACCTCACCACGGATCCCGTGAGCACGACCTACCCGGCCGACGACGATCTCCATCGATGCCGCCTTGCGCTCCCCCGCTCCGCCGCCCTAGCGGCCGGAGCGCTCGCCGACCTCGACGAAGTCGATGCGCGGAGCGCGTCCCTTGTCGAGGGCGCCGATGACGGTACGGATGGCAAGGGCGGTGCGGCCCCGGCGACCGATCACCCGACCGAAGTCGTCGGGGTGCACCCGCACTTCGTAGGTGCGGCCACGCCGGAGCTCACGAGTCGACACCCGGACCTCGTCCGGGTGAGCGACGATGCCGCGAACCACGTGCTCGAGCGCTTCGGCGAGCACGGATCAGGCCCCGCTCTCGCCCTGGGCCGCCTCGGCTTTGTCCTCGGCCTTCGCGTCAGCCTTGTCCTCAGGCTTCGCCTCAGCTGTGTCCGCAGCCTTCGCTGTCTTCTTGGCAGGCTTCTTCTCGGCCTTGCCGGCCTCGTCGGCGGAGTCCTTCGACTTGCTGCGGGCCTTCTTCTGGCTCACCGCTTCGGTCGCCGGCTCGGAGTGGGCGTCGCGGAGGGCCTCGTCGAACAGCGTCCGCTTGTCGGCCTTCGTCGGGGGCACCTGCAGCGGCTCGGCCGGAGGCGGCTCGCCCTTGAACTTCTGCCAGTCGCCGGTGCGCTTGAGGATCGCGACCACCGGCTCACTCGGCTGAGCCCCCACCGACAGCCAGTACTGCGCGCGCTCGGAGTCGACCTCGATGAAGCTCGGGTTGGTCTTGGGGTGGTACTTGCCGATCTGCTCGATCGTCTTGCCGTCCCGCTTGGTGCGCGAGTCGGCGACGACGATCCGGTAGTAGGGCGCACGGATCTTGCCCATGCGCTTCAGCCTGATCTTGACGGCCACGAGTGTGGTGTCTCCCTGTGTGGATGGAGGTGAGCCAGCGGTGACCGTGTGGGGGTCGGCACGCCGACGGCTCGAGGGGAGCCGGACGATCGCGGGTTGAGAGGGCTCGCGAACGCCGGACTCGGCCGCCCATTGTGCCAGATGGGCAGCGGTGCCCGCCCGGGGCCCACACCAGGGTGTGGGCAGCGGTGCCCGCCCGGGGCCCACACCAGGGTGGCTCGAGGGCGGTTCTCCCTACGCCACCCGCCGCGAGATGCTGGCAAGCGCCCGGGTGATCGCGGCGTAGGAAATCCGCTCCTGTTCCAGTCGGACGCCCGTGCCGAAGGTCTCCTCGACGAGATCGCGGTAGAGCGCGCTCTCCGCCTGGGTCAGGGCGTCGAGGCTGGTGACCACCTGCTTCGCCTCACTCGCCCACTGCCCCTCGTGGGCGAGGAGCGTGGCCCGATCCATCAGCATCGACCTGGTGTGGGGGAACCGGCGCCGCAGCCGGTCGAGGATTGCCAGGCCATGCGTGTCGATGTCTCCCCAGTAGATCAACTCGCGGTCGGCGAGCCATTCCTGACCTTCGAGCAGCGATACCGCGTAGCCCCCACCGAACACCGCGATCGCGTCCGCGACGTCCGGGAAGGCGAGATAGGTGATCTCGTTCTCGATCACGTAGCACGCGGTGCACTCCAGCGGCGCCGACGCGAGTTCCTCGGCCCGGACCGTGATCTCGCTGAACCCACCGCGCAACCGCTCGCCACCGAGGGCGCGGATCCGGAGATAGTCCGGTCGCCGGCGGAATCCGTAGCGCCGGGCAAAGTCCGACGGTGACCGTGCACGGTCGACGCGATCCTCGGCGAGCTGGTGGTCGAGCAGCTCGGCCAGCACCGCGCGGTGCCGCTCCACGAACTTCGTGTCGACCCCGGGAACGTCGATCTGTCGTACGTACATCTCGCCGCTCGGGTGGGCGTCGATCCAGCGGACCGTCTCGACGATCGCGGGCCAGTCGCTCTCCAGCGGGAGCACTTTCAGCGGGTGCGCGATCATCCAGGCGACGAGACGCGGTGCCCTCGACCGCGCATCGGCCACGAGATCGGCGAACGCGGCTGCCTCCCGTTCGACGCCGAGCACCGCCCAGAGTTGGTCGTAGGAATCGATCCACGCCTTCGCCGGCAGCTCGTTGGCGCCGATCAGCCGACCACCGACCCGCCGATGCTCGATCCGGAACCGCCGGCCGGCGCGCCGCCACGAACGGGCCCAGTCCTGAACCTTGGCGAGGTCTGCCCCCAGCTCGCTGACCGCGGGTCCGCGCACGGACAGCCCGAAGGGCTCCCACGGGCGTCCCTCGCCGTACGCCGACAGGAACGTCCCGGCGTCCCAACGGCGTCGGAGTTTGCGCTCGACGTCCGCCGGAGTCGTCCAGGCGCTCACGCCGGCCGGTCCAGGCCGGTCAACGCATGGGCACGCCGGCGTTCGTGGTACTCCTCGATCGTCAGGCACTGCAGGCGCGAGTGATCGCCTTCCCGGGTGTTGTCGACGAAACCGACGGCGGCGACGTACGGCTCGATCACGTGGATCTTCTGCAAGGGCGTCACGATCAGGAGCTGCAGCCCGAGCCGCCGGAAGAGGGCCAGAGCGAACCGGGTCGACTCGTCCGAACCACGGCCGAACGCCTCGTCGATCACGACGAACCGGAACGCCTTGGATCGGACCGCACCCCACTCGAGCTTGAACTGGTAGGCAAGCGACGCCGCCAGGATCGTGTAGGCGAGCTTCTCCTTCTGCCCACCGGACTTGCCGCCGGAGTCGGTGTAGTTCTCGTGCTCGGTGTCGTCCTCCCGCCAACGTTCGGAGGCGGTGAAGACGAACCAGTTGCGGACGTCGGTCACCTGCCTCGACCAGGCACGGTCCGCCTCCGTCTGCCCCTCCCGACCCTGGAACCGCTCGATGATCCGTTTGACCTGGAGGAACTTCTGCTCGGAGTACTGGTCGGACTCGTCGCCTGCCACCGTGCTGTCGGTGCACGCCCGCAACTCGCTCCGGAAGTCGCGGATCTCGGTGTTGGGCGTCGGGTGGTGCTCGAGCCGGATGAACCGACCCGGGTTGTAGTCGATCCCGACCAGGGACTCGTTGATCGTGTCGATGCGTTCCTTGATCAGCTCGACCTGCTTGTTGAGCTGGGCCTGGAAGCTCGCGATGTCGCGGATCGTGTTGGTGTTGAGGTACCGCTTGAACTCGGCCTCGAACCGCGGGAGGTCGTCGTCGTCCAACCTCCGGTGGAGGTCGCGGTACTCGTCCGCGGCGAGGACGGAACTGTCGAAGTCGGCGGTCTCCAGCGGGTGGTTCTGGCGGAACACGCTCATCTTCGTCACCGCCCGGTTGGCCGCCTGGCTCTGCCGGGTCCGCCGTGACTCGACCTGGTCGGTGAGGGCGCGCGTGGTGTCGGCGACGGCGCGGTCGCAGTCAGCCGGTGCGACCAACATCGTCGCGTCGATCCGCTTCTCGAGCCGGTCGAAGAATTCCCTCGAGGTCTCCAGGTCAGCCGCCTGCAGGACCTTGTCGTTTCGGCCGAGGGACTCATAGGCGATCTCGACTTCGCGGTCGAGGCCACCGATCGTGTGCTCGAGCGCCCTACGCCCCTCCTCAGCGGTACGAATCTCTGCCTTGAGGGTCTCGATCTCCTGCCCGATTCGCTCCAGCTCTCCCGACGCCTGCTCGATGCGGCGCTTCTCCGCCGAGAGACCGTCGACCCGTCGTACCAGGTCATTCCAGTCGAGCTCTGAGTAGTCGGCGAACTCGGCGAGCTTGCCCAGCACCGTCCGGCGTTCGATCACGGTGTCGAGGCTCCTGTCGAGCCGCGTGCGCTCGGCACTCAGCTCATGAAGGCGGCGTTGGACCTTGGCGGCCCGCTGGAGGAGCGTGTCGACCTTCTGCTCGTTGGTCCAGCCGAGGACGTAGGAACTCCGGTCGTCGATCCTGCTTCGGTCGTCCTTCTCGTGACGCCCGCCCGCGCCCTTGATCTGGCCGGTCCTGGTGATCGCCCGCTGCGCCCGCCGGAACTCCTCCATGGTCTCCACACAGGCGTAGCCCGCGCGGTGAGCGAGCTCCTTCTCCAGCCAGGGATAGAAGTCCGAGTCCTTGATCTCGAGCTTGGCGAACAGCTGCTGCTCCGCCGCACCCGGCTCCGGCGGGGAATAGGGCACGACCGCCCGCGGGACCCGGTAGTAGATCAGCCGGGCGTTGAGATGGTGGTCGTTGATCCAGTCCGACACCAGTCGGTAGTGCTCGTCCGGCACGAGCATCGACAACCCGAACGGCCGGAGCAGCCGCTCGGCGGCGCCCTCCCACTCCGACCATTGCGGGCGCACCTGGATCAGCTCACCGGCGAAGGGCAGTGTGGCCTCGTCCACCCGGACCTCTCGGCAGAGCCGGTTCCGCAGCTCGAGGCTGTGTGCCGGGAGGTTACTGCGCCGCGACTGCAGGCTCCGGAGCTCCGCGTTCAGCTCGGCGGCCTCCTCCTCCAGCGCCTTCTGGTCGACGGCGACCTCGGTGATCCGGTTCTGGGTGTCGGCGAGTGAGCCGCCGGTGCTGGCGGACTCGGCCAGGATCTGCTGCCGTCTCGCCGGGAACTGCTCGGCATGCTCGACGCCCGTCAGCCCGGCCTCACCCAGAAGTTCGTTGAACCGCTGCCACTTGGCATAGCGGGCCGCACGGGCCTGGTCCGCCTCGGCGATCTGGCGTTCCAGCTCGCCCAACCGGTCACCTCCGTGCCCGGCACGCTCGAGCAGCAGGCTCTGGTGTTTGTCGTACAGCCCCGCGAGGTCTCCGCTCACCTGCTCGAGGTCGGCCCGTCGACGCGCGGTCTCCTGCTCGAGCATCGCGATCTGCTCCTCGAGCAAGGCGGCCTTGCGAGTGGCGAAAAAGTACGGAACTGCTGCGCGTTCGCCTTCCAGGGAACCGATTTCGGCACCGAGCGCGTCGTAGGCGTCGCAGTCGGCGAGCAACGGCTCGAGCTCTTTCAGCTGGTTTCGGGCCTTGACGACAGCGTCGTGGGCCTTGGTGAGATCGTCGAAATGCGCGACCAGACGCTCGATCCAGTCCTTCGCGTCGAACGGCTCGAGCATGTGGGTGCGGACGAACTCGTTCAGGTTGCCGACCGACTTCATCGAGACGGTCTGGTGGAAGAGCTCCATCGCCTGCTCGGACTCGATACCCAGCTGGCGGCGAAAGTGCTTGCCGTAGTCGGGGAAGTGGTCGAAAAGTCTGACTCCACTCCCCCGCAGGCGCTTTCGAAGGCTGGCGATATCGCTGCCGAAGTCGCTGAAGTCGGCCTCGACCGACAGTGCCCGGTCGGCAATGGCGAAGAACCTCTGTGGCTGGCCATGGTTCTGGTCGGTCATCCAGAAGACCTGTGCGAGCGTGACCGTCGAGTCGTAGCCCTCGTTGCCGAAGACCCCGAGGATGACCGAGAAGTCGCCTGGTTTCCGCAGGCTCACCGGGCGGGAGCTTCCGGTCGTCTCACTGCGTTCGGACTTGTAGTAGCCGAGAACGTACGACCGGAGGCTGCGTTCCCTGGTTTCGGCACCGGCGGCCTTGTTGTAGGAGATCCGGTTGGCGGGGAGCAGCAGTGTCGTGACGGCATCGACGAGGGTTGACTTGCCGGAACCGATGTCGCCGGTGAGCAGGGCGTTGTCGCCGCGCAGGTCAAGCACCCACACACGGGCGTCGAACGTGCCCCAGTTGAAGATCTCGAGCCGTTCCAGCCGATGACCTGTCCGCGGGGTGCCCGTGCCGGCGTTCTCCAACTCGACCGCGCTGAACAGCCCCGTCATCCCTATCCTCCGCCCCTGCCGTTACCGCCACCCTCGGCGCCACTCTCGCCATCGGCGTCGCCGTCGGTGGTACCGGCTCCACCGCCAAGCTGTGCCGCATAGGCCGCGATGCGTTCGTCGAAGTCGGCGAGCCACTGACCGTCGACGAATGCCTTCAGTATTCGGCGTACCTCGTAGTGCGGCTCCTGGTCCTTGGTGCGGCGCAGGAAGCCGAGGTCGGTCACCCGCGCGATGTGCGCGTCGATCTGGTCGACGAGCCGAGCCTCGTTGCTCCCGTCCGGCAGGAAGACACGCACCATGTCAACGATCTGATCGCGGCTCAACACGAGTTTGGAGTCTGCGTTGCGGGCATCGAACTCGGTGAGCTTCTTCCGGAGAAGCGCCAGTAGCAGGCTGACGTGGAACGACAACGAGCGCCGGGCGATCAGCCGCGGGATCGCCTGGCCGTTCTGCGCGTTCTGGGCGTTGTCGTCGTCGAGGTCGGGCTTCGAACGCAGGAACGCGTAGCCCTCGGCTTCGTCGATGACGACGGTGAGCCCCAGGACGCCTACGTAGTCGCGTACCTGCGGCTGGAGCTGGAGCAGGTGTCGCCACGGGATCTCGTGGGTGTCGCGGTAGACGACGCCCTTCATCAGATGCGTCACCGCCAACGAGAGACTGGGTTCGGCCGTCCCGGGTCGCCGAGCAGGGCTCACGCTCATCGAAGGGCCCGTTCCGTCGCGTCGGTTGTCCGCACGAACGTCACGCGCGGGAGGCTCGCGACCCGTTGCTGGCCGTCGGCGTCGATCCAGTCGACTTGCTCCCTGACCTCCTCGTCGAACACGACCGCGAAGGAGTCGTCGGCGAGCGACAGGTAGGTGACGAGTTCGGCAAGTCCCTGCTCGAGTGGGTGCTCACCGATGACGTCGCAGAGCCCGACCTGGGCACGCTGCTGCAGGCAGCGCCGGACACCGAGCGAGAGCCGGCTCGGATCCACGAAGACCTGGTTGAAGAGCGCCGACGGGTCGAAGTCGCCCTCGCCGCCTTCGACCCTGCTGTCGATCGGGGCCTTCGCCGTCGGTGTGTAAAGCGGGCGTTCCATCGGCAGGTTGACCGTGGGGGCCGTGCCGTCGATGTCGAACGTCAACGGCGGGACGCCGTGTGCGCGCAGCCGCATCGCGCTGGACTCGATGCTGTGCAGGAGGTCCATCACCCGGCGGTTCTCCAGCCACGCCTGATCGTCGAGGAATCGGCGGAGCTGGTCGGACAGCAGGCGGACTGTCGCCTGGGTGCGTTCGCAGGCGTCGAGCCAGTCGTAGTGGATGTGGCGCATCCGGGGGTCGCGGTCGTCGATCGCCTCGAGCTGCTGGACGCGTTCGAGGAGGTCGGTGAGCTCGGCCTGCCGCCGCGGGGAGAGGAGGAAGTCGTAGAACGCCTGGAAGCTCTTGCCCTGATCGGACTCGGCGATCGCGTGACGGTTGCCGAGCACCTCGTCGAGCAGTTCCCCCTTGGCTCCGCTCCAGCCCGCGACCCGCTCCCGCAGCGCCCGGTCGAGCGAACGGAAGTTGGCCTCGACCTCGCGGAAGTCGGCGAGCAACTCGCGCGCGGTGGTCGCGAACTGCTGGTAGCGGTCGCGCTGGGCGGCCGGTTCGAGCACGTCCACGTTGCCCTTCTCCACCTCGGCGATCTCGACGTCGATGGCGTGCCGGCGCCGGCGCAGCTCGGCGAGGCGGACCTCGGGATCGTCCTCGGCGCCATAGACCATCTGCCGGAGCAGGTCGAACAGCGTGTTGAGGCGCGACTCGGTGCCGACGAACGCCCTGGACCGCAGCGTCGCCACCCATGACAGCGCCTTCTCGACCGCGGGGGTGGCGTCGAAGTGTGGTTCGTCGGACCCGGCCGGGTAGTACTTGCGGAGCCACCCGGCCTCCGGCGCCGCCCAGTCGTCGAGATAGGCCGTCGCGCGGCGGGGGAAGGTCGCAGGGCCCAGGCGTTCGTTGAGGGCGTAGAGCTCGTCGTCGAGCCGGCTGGCAAGGGCCGAACTCGAGATGGATCGGATGTTGTCCTCCACGAACACCTTGGCCAGGAAGCTGAGGATGAGCGGGGCGTGATCGGCACGCAGCAGCTTCCACGCCGAGCTGTGTCGGCGAAGCGTCTCGATTTCGTCGAAGGACACCGCGCCCCACCGTCCGTCGCCGTCTGACCGATCCCTCATGTTCGACCCTCGTGTACCGACCGTCATGAATCGACCCTCATGATAGGGACGGCGCAGGACAGATCCGCTCAGGCGACGACGGCGCCACGCAGGACGATCCGGGTGGGCGCGGCGAGCGCCCGGAGATCGTCGAGCGGATCGGCGTCGTAGACCACGAAATCGGCCGGCGCGCCCTCGGTCAGACCGGGATTGGCACCGAGCCATTCCCGGGCCCGCCAGGAGCCGGCGGCGAGGGCGTCGCGCCGCGTGAGCCCCACCCGCTCGTGCAGCAGGCGGATCTCGGTGGCGATGAGCCCGTGCGGCAGCACCCCGCCCGCGTCGGTCCCCGCGTAGATCGCGACGCCGGCCTCGGCAGCCGCCCGGAGCGTGTCGTCGACCCGGTCGTAGAGGGCACGCATGTGGGACGCGTAGGCCGGGAACTTCGCCTCGCCCTGGTTCGCGTACTCACCGAAGTTGTCGAGCTGGCGCCGGGTGGGTACCAGCGCGACTCCGCGCTCGGCCATGGTGCTGATCAGGTCGGCTGAGAGTCCGGTGCCGTGTTCGAGGCAGTCGATGCCGGCCGCGAGCAGGTCGGGCAGGGCGTCCTCGCCGAAGACGTGCGCGGTCACCCGGGCGCCCATCTCGTGCGCCTTGGCGATCGCGGCCGAGAGCGCGTCACCCGGCCAGCAGGGTGCGAGGTCGCCGGCGTCGCGGTCGATCCAGTCGCCGACCAGCTTGACCCAGCCGTCGCTCCGGCGCGCCTGCTCGGCCACGGTGTCGACCAGCTCGTGCGGCTCGATCTCCACGCCGTAGTTGCGGATGTAGCGCTTCGTACGCGCGATGTGGCGGCCGGCCCGAATGATGTGCGGCAGGTCGTCGCGCTTGTCGATCCACCTGGTGTCCGCGGCACTGCCGGCGTCGCGCAGCAGCAGGGTTCCAGCGTCGCGGTCGGCCAGGGCCTGCCGCTCCTGCTCGTCGGCGGGGACGGCGCCGTGGGCATCGAGGCCGACGTGGCAGTGGGCGTCGACGAGACCGGGTACGACGAAACCCTCGGCCACCGTCTCGGCACCCGCCACCCGGGTGGAGGTGATCCTGCCTCCGACGACGTAGAGATCGCGGTAGTCGCCTTCGGGGAGCACGACCCCGCGTACCCGGAACGGTTGGGTACTCATCCGTGCCGCGCTCACTTGCCGTCTTTCCCCAGCATGTCGCGAAGCTCCTCGGGGAGCTCGAAGCCGTCCGGCACCTCCGCCCGGCCCTGACCCTGTGCCCGCATCAGGTCGGCGATGTCGCCGCCGAGCGCGGGCATGGTGGGCTCGGGCTCGACCGCCTCCTGGGCAGCGATCGCACCCTGCCGGGCCCGCTTGGCGGGGTTACCGGAACGCCCGGAGCGCTGCTTCTTGCCGGCCTTGGCCTTCTTGGCCTTGCGGTTTCCGCCACCGCCACCGCCCATGCCGGGGATCCCGGGCATTCCGGGGATCCCCTTGCCCTGGCTGAGCTGGCTCATCATCTTGCGCGCCTCGAGGAACCGCTCGACCAGCAGGTTGACGTCGTTGACCTTGGTGCCCGAGCCGTTGGCGATGCGCAGCCGGCGGGAGCCGTTGATGAGCTTCGGATCCTCCCGCTCGGCCGGTGTCATCGACCGGATGATCGCCTC
The DNA here is from genome assembly GCF_040196095.1 of Actinopolymorpha sp. B17G11. NCBI lineage: Bacteria > Bacillati > Actinomycetota > Actinomycetes > Propionibacteriales > Actinopolymorphaceae > Actinopolymorpha > Actinopolymorpha sp. B17G11. The sequence continues at coordinate 37,124 of NZ_JBEFTW010000002.1, read as the reverse complement.
CACCCGGTCGAGCTCGCGGTCGTCGAGCTGGTCGACCTGGTTGCGGATCTCGCCGAGGCCGGGGAGCATGCCGAGGATCTTCGACAGCGAGCCCATCTTGCGAACGGCCTGCATCTGGGCGAGGAAGTCCTCGAGGGTGAAGCCACGCTCGGTCTTGAGCTTCTCGGCGACCCGGTTGGCCTGGTCCTCGTCGAACGCCTGCTCGGCCTGCTCGATGAGGGTGAGGACGTCGCCCATGCCGAGGATGCGCGAGGCCATCCGGTCGGGGTGGAAGACGTCGAAGTCGTCGAGCTTCTCGCCGTTGGACGCGAACATCACCGGCCGGCCGGTGACGTGGCGTACGGACAGGGCAGCACCACCGCGAGCGTCACCGTCGAGCTTGGCCAGCACCACACCGTCGAAGCCGACGCCGTCGCGGAACGCCTCGGCGGTCGTCACGGCGTCCTGGCCGATCATCGCGTCGACGACGAACAGGATCTCGTCGGGCTTGACGGCATCGCGGATGTCGGCGGCCTGCGCCATCATCTCCGCGTCGACGCCGGTCCGACCCGCGGTGTCGATGATCACGACGTCATAGAGCTTGCTCCGGGCGTGGTCGACGCTCTGCCGGGCCACCTCCACCGGGTCGCCGACGCCGCTGCCCGGCTCCGGCGCGAACACCGCGACGCCCGCCTGCTCGCCGACGACCTGCAGCTGCTGGACGGCGTTCGGGCGTTGCAGGTCGGCGGCAACCAGCACGGGCTGGTGACCCTGGCCCTTCAGCCATCGGCCCAGCTTGCCCGCCAGCGTGGTCTTACCGGCACCCTGCAGACCGCAGAGCAGGATCACCGTCGGCGGCGTCTTGGCAAACCGCAGCCGTCGCGTGTCGCCGCCGAGGATCTCGATGAGCTCCTCGTTGACGATCTTGATGACCTGCTCGGCCGGGTTGAGGGCCTGGTGCACCTCGGCGCCCCGGGCGCGCTCCCTGACCCGTCCGATGAAGTCACGGACGGCCGGCAGCGCGACGTCGGCCTCCAGCAGTGCGATGCGTATCTCACGACATGTCGTGTCGATGTCGGCATCGGAGAGCCGGCCCTTGCCGCGAAGCCGCTTGAAAGTTGCCTCGAGGCGATCAGAAAGTGTGGCGAACACGGTGACAGTCCCGGTCCTTGCTCGGCGGGTGGGGTCCTGGCCAGGGTAGCCGTCTTGTCCGGGTTCGATGGAGCGACCACCACCAGCGACCCGACGAAACCTCTCTCAGGTGAGTGTCGTCGCGAACGAGTCGAGGAGTTGGGCGAGGGCGGTGTGGCCGAGCGGTCCACCGTCGGGTCCCGTCAGATAGATCACGTCGACGGCCTCACCGGCCCAGGTGCTGACGTGCGCCGAGCGCACCGAGGCGTCCGCAGCCGCCACCGCCGTACAGATCTGGTGGAAGAGTCCGGGTCGGTCGTGGGCGCGGATCTCCACCACCGTGGCGGTAGCCGACGCGTCCGGCACCACGCGGACATCCGCGGGCGCCAGAGGGCTGCGGTGGTTCGCGTCCAGCCTGGACAGCCGCTCGGCAAGGTCGCTGGCTCCCGCCGAGCTGGACAGCGCGGCGGCCAGGCGTTCGCGCAGGATCGCCGCGTCGGGCGGGTCGCCGACGACGGCCCAGATGGACACGCCCACGCCGTCCACGGTCTCGACCGAGGCGGACTGCACGGACAAGCGGGCGAGAGCGAGTACGCCGGCCACTGTGGCGAGCAGGCCCACCCGGTCGGGCGCCACGGCGGTCAGGCAGGTCGTGTCCGACCGTACGGGAGAGCTGGGCTCGACAACCACGTCGAGCCGGCCCCGCTCGGCGAGGGCGCGCTGCCAGTGCTGGAGCGGCTCGGGAACGGGCAGGTGGCCGCGTTCGAGCTGGCTGCGGACGCGGACGACGAGCCTCGCCAGCAGTCCGGCCCGCCACGGCGTCCAGGCGGCGGGGCCGGTCGCCTTCGCGTCGGCCTCGGTGAGCGCGGCCAGCAGGTCGAGGAAGTCGGCGTCTCCCACGGCGGCGGCGACCCGCGCGATCGTGGCGGGATCGTCGAGGTCGCGCCGGGTGGCGGTCTCGATCAGCAGGAGGTGCTGGCGGACGAGCCCGACGAGCGTGTCGACGTCGGCCGGTGTGAAGCCCCACTCGGCGGCGATCTTGCCGGCGAGCACGGCACCCCGCTCGCTGTGACCCTCACCCTCCCCCTTGCCGATGTCGTGCAGCAGCGCGGCCACGAGAAGGAGGTCGGGCCGGTTCACCCGGCGGACCAAGGTCGCCGCGTGTACGCAGGTCTCCAGCAGGTGCCGGTCGACGGTGTGGCGATGCACCGGGGAGTATTGCGGTGCACAGCGCACCCGCTCCCACTCCGGCAGGACGCGTCCGATCAGGCCCGCCTGGTCGAGCGTCTCCCAGACCGGCAGCAGGTCATGTCCCGCGCCGAGCAGCGCGGTGAACAGCCGGCGCGCCTCGGCCGGCCAGGGGACCGGGAGCCTCGCCCGGCTGGCCGCGAGTCGCTCGGCCGTGTGCGGCGCGAGCAACAGCCCCCGGTCGGCGGCAGCGTACGCGGCCCGCAGGGGCAGCAAGGGATCCGAACCCCACCGGGTGGCGGAGTCGGGAGCGAGGACGACCTCGCCGTCGACGGCCGCGACGCCGGGGGCGAGCGGCGTGAGCTGCGGACCAGGCCGAGGCCGCGTCCTGCCGACCCGGCGACCCGACCGTGCCGCCAGCCCGCGCCCGGCCCGCCGCCAGGCGATGTCGGCGGTGTGGCTCATGGTGCGCCCGAGCTGGTAGACGTGGCGCAGGAGCGCGTCCCGGTCGGCAAGGCCGCAGCCCTGGGCGACGTCGGCCTGCAGGTCGGCCAGCAAGCGGTCGGTGGGCTTGCGGCCGGCAACCTGGTGGAGCACGTCGCGGACGTCCAGCAGGTCGGCGCGCATCCGCGCCAGCGCCGCGTGCGGGATCTCCACCAGCCACGTCGCTGCCAGCGCCCGGAGGACAACGCCATCGCGAAGTCCGCCGCGGGCCTCCTTCAGGTCAGGTTCGAGCAGGAACGCCAGCTCGCCGAACCGATCGGCCCGCCGCCGGCAGCTCTCCTCGAGCTCGGGCAGCCGCTGCCGCGCGCTCCGCCGCCATCCGGTGAGCAGGGTCGTCCGCAGCTTGATCGTCAGCGCGGCATCACCGGCGACGTGCCGCGCGTCCAGCAACGACAGGGCCGAGCGTAGGTCGGAGTCGGCGGCTTCCGTTGCCTCCTCGAGCGTCCGGACACTGTGGTCGAGGGGCACTCTGGCGTCCCAGAGCGGATACCACAGGCCCTCGGCCACGGTGGAGACGTCGGTGCAGCGTTCGTCGTCGTAGAGCAGAAGGACGTCGAGGTCGCTCGCGGCCGAGAGCTCGCCCCGGCCGTAGCCGCCCAGGGCGACCACCGCGACACCGCCGCCGGCGGTCTCGTCGGGCAGTGCAGCGGCGAGCAGGTCCCGCAGACGCGCGTCGGCGGCATCGGTGCGCTCCGCCCGCGAGCGGCTGACCGAGGTCAGTCGCTCGCGCTGCGGTGGTGCGTCAGCCGATGCCGCCGTCGACGTCAAGGCCCTACAGCGCCTCCTGCCCGCTCTCGCCGGTACGTACCCGGATGACGGTCTCGACCGGGACGACCCAGACCTTGCCGTCGCCGATCTTGCCGGTGTGGGCGCTCTTGGTGACCACATCGACGATGTCCTCGACGTCGGAGTCGTCGACGACGATCTCGACCCGCACCTTGGGCACCAGGTCCACTTCGTACTCCGCGCCACGGTAGACCTCGGTGTGGCCCTTCTGCCGGCCGTAGCCGCTGGCCTCCGTGATGGTCATACCCGAGACGCCGAAGGCCTCGAGAGCCGCGCGTACCTCGTCGAGCCGGTGTGGCTTGATGACCGCTGTCACCAGCTTCATCGGGCCACGCTCCCTTCCTTGTTCCCAGCCGCGTCGGCGGTAGCCGGTACGGCGCCGTCGGAGCCTTCTTTGGTGAGGACGTGAGCGCGGGAGCCGCCGCTGATCGTCGAGAAGTCGTACGCCGTCTCCGCGTGCTCGGCGAGGTCGATGCCGCTGACCTCGTCGTCGGTGCTGACCCGGAAGCCCATCGTCTTGTCGATGACCTTGCAGATGACATAGGTCAGGACGAACGAGTAGACCAGAACCGCGCCCGCCGCGATGACCTGCTTCCACAGCTGGGTGAAGCCGCCACCGTAGAGCAGACCGTCGACGCCCGCCGGCGCCACCGCCGCGGCGAGGAACCCGATGAGCAGGGTTCCGACCAGGCCGCCGACGAGGTGGACGCCCACCACGTCGAGCGAGTCGTCGTAGCCGAACTTCGACTTGAGCGAGACCGCTAGTGCACACAGCACGCCGGCCGCGACACCGACAAGGATCGCGCCGATCGGTGTGACCGCGGCGCAGGCCGGTGTGATCGCCACGAGTCCCGCCACCGCACCGGACGCGGCACCGAGTGTCGTCGGTTTGCCGTCCCGGATCTTCTCCACGAGCAACCAGCCGAGGACCGCGGCGGCCGTTGCCACCTGCGTGTTGATGAACGCGACCCCTGCGGCACCGTTCGCGGCCACTGCCGAACCGGCGTTGAACCCGAACCAGCCGAACCACAGCAGGCCGGCGCCGAGCAGAACCAGCGGCAGGTTGTGTGGACGCATCGGCTCCTTGCGCCAACCGATGCGCTTGCCCAGGACCAGGGCGGCCGCGAGACCCGCCGCGCCGGCGTTGATGTGGACGGCGGTACCACCCGCGAAGTCGAGGGCCTGGAGCCGGTCGGCGATCCAGCCGCCGTCGCCGTCGTTGAAGAAGAAGACCCAGTGCGCGACCGGGAAGTAGACGATCGTCGCCCAGGCCACGACGAAGACGATCCAGGCGCTGAACTTCGCCCGGTCGGCGATCGCGCCCGAGATCAACGCAACGGTGATGATGGCGAACATCGCCTGGAAGGCGACGAACACCGTTGAGGGCAATGTGCCGGACAGTGAGTCCTCGCCCAGCAGACCCCTCAGGCCGACAGCTTCGAGGTTGCCGAGGAGGCCACCTCCGATATCGGTCCCGAACGCCAGCGAGTAGCCGTACAACACCCACAGGATGCTGACGACGGCAATCGCGGCGAAGTTCATCATGAGCATGTTGAGTACGCCCTTGGCCCGGACCATGCCGCCGTAGAACAAGGCGAGTCCAGGTGTCATCAGTAGGACGAGGGCGGAACTGGCCAACACCCAGGCGGTGTCGCCTGCGCTGAGCTCGGGCATCGCTTCTCCTCGCGAGTTCGTCCGAACCTTCGGGTGATGCTCTCGTGGTGGAACCCGACGGTGGGCCCACCGCGGCCACGGGGCGCCGGCCCTGTTCCTCCAGGTACCGGGGCCACCCGCGGATGGATCTGGCAAGCGTGGTCTGGCCGTGTTTCGCAGGCTGCCGCCGTATGTTGCGGACCGATGACGGAAGGCCGGTCCGATGTGAATTCCGTGTGAACTACGCTCCGCCACCAACCGGGTGCGAGGGCCCGAAAGGGACGATCGCGGAGTGTCAGACCCGGCCCGCGAGCGCCCGCAGCGGGACCGCCGCCTTGAGCAACATTTCGTCGTACTCCTCCCCCGGGTCGGAGTCGAGCACGATCGCCCCACCTGCACCCACCGTGAGCAGACCGGCATGGACGACGGCGGTACGGATGACCACGCTGAGGTCGGCGGTGCCGGCGAGTCCGAAGTGTCCGACCGCGCCGGAGTAGACGCCCCGCGGGCGGTCCTCCAGCTCGTCGAGGATCCGCATCGTCCGTAGCTTCGGAGCACCGGTCATCGACCCCGGGGGAAAGCACGCGCGGACCGCCTGGACCGCGCTCACGTCGGCGCGCAGGCGGCCGCGGACCGTGGAAACCAGCTGGTGCACGGTGGCGTAGGACTCGACGGAGAGGAATGCCGGAACGCTGATCGTGCCGGGCTCGCACACGCGGCCGAGGTCGTTACGCAGGAGGTCGACGATCATGAGGTTCTCGGCCTGCGTCTTCGAGCTCGTCGCGAGTTCCTTGCACAGCAGTGCGTCGATACCGGGGTCGGCGGCGCGGGGCGCCGTCCCCTTGATCGGTCGCGACTCGGCGTGACGCTCCGCGTCGACGGTGAGGAACCGTTCGGGCGAGGCCGAGAGGACGTGGGCGTCTCCGAGCCGTAGGTAGGTGGCGTAGGGCGCGGGGTTGATCCGCCGTAACCGCCGGTAGAGCAACCATGGATCCGCGTCGCAGGGCAGCTCCACGGAATTGGTGAGACAGATTTCGTAACTCTCACCGGCCCGCAACCGGTCAAGACAGGTTTCGATGTCGGCGACGTAACGGTCCCGCGGACGGACGAGCCATGGTTCGGGGTCCACCCCGGCGGCGGGTTCCGACCAGTCCCCCTGTGGTGTCGCCGCGCGGGACAGGTCCCGCAACCGGGCGAGAGCGCCGTCGATCCACAGCGGCGGCTCGCCCGTGGTCGCCAGCTCGCACACCCAGGTCCGCGCGTCGCGATGGTCGACGACGACGAACCTCGTCGCCGACATCCAGGTCGCATCGGGCAGCGGGGCCCGGTGGGAACTGGCGACGCCCTCGTACGCCTTCAGCTCATAGCCGAGGTAACCCACGTAACCGCAGGCGAGAGCGGGCGGCAGACCGTCGGGCACACGGACGGTCCGGGCGGCGAGCCGGCGTTCGAGGGCGTCGAACACCGTGTCGGCGCCCCGGTCGGTGACCCTGGCGTGCAGGACGTCGCCGTGCGGACCGCCCGCGTCTCCGAGCAGGGAGTAACGGGCGGGGCCGGCCACGAGGCTGCTGTCCAGCCAGAAGGCCCACCGGCTGGCCCCGAACAGGGCCTCGAACGCCTGCTCGGCGTCCACCTCGCCGGCCAGCTCCCGGCAGTGGAGGACCCAGCTCGTCACCGCACCAGGCTACGGAGTCCCGCGGGCGGCCCCGGTGCGCACCTCGGCGTGCACCACGTCGACGCCGCTGACTCAACCGGTAAGGACGTCGACCGCCCGGCGTTCGAGGTCGGTCGCCTGCTCGACAAGTCCCGCCAGCCGGTCGAGCAGCTCGCGCAGGACCGCCTCGCCCGGCGGCGCCGCGGCGTAGGCGTCGGTGAGCTCGTCGACCCGCGAGGTCACCGCCCGGATCTCCTCGGCCGCCCCACCGTCGAGCAGCAGTCCGAGCCGTTCCTCGACCATCGCGTCGTACGCGGCGAGTGCCGGCAGCTCCGCGGGCAGCGCCGCCGCCGCGAGCGCCGACCACACGTCGCCCGAACGCCGGAAGAGATCCGCAGCCTCGAGGTAGGCCGGATCGTCGACGACCCCGGCGGCCTCGGCCAGGAAGTCGGCGTACAACGGCCGCGTCGCGCCCGGCCCGGTGTACTCCACCTCCAGGCAGTCGTGCAGCCGGCGGACACCGGCGAACAAGGCCCGGGGGTCGGCGAACCTCACCGCCCACCCGGTCTTTCCGCGGGGATCGGCGAGCTGTTCTGCCAGCCTCCGCATCCCGGAAAAGCCGAAGTTGACGTCGAAGGTGTTACCCAGGACCGGCCCCGTGAGGTGCGCGCAGGTGGTGGCGACCGCATCCCGCACGGCCGCCGCGAGGTCGACCGGCCGCTCCGGCGCGACCACGGCCAGCATCGCGTGCCGCCCCCTGCGGTGGGCAGCCCACGCGGCGAGGAACTCCGGCAGCGGCAGCGACCAGGGCCGCACGCTCTCGTCGTCGAGCAGCACCCGCTTTTCCCCACCCTCGTCGTCGAGACCACAGACGAGAACGTCGTACGGGTCCGCGTAGCCCTCGCCACAGGCGAGTCCGTGCCAGGGCAGGCCGGCACGGTCGACGGTGCAGAGCGCCGGCTTTCCGGCGGCCAAAGCGGCGCGGAGGTTCTGCTCGGCGGTCCGTGCGCTGGACGTCCGGAGGCTTTCCGCCGGCGTGCCGATCCGGCGGAGCGCCGCCGGGACGAACGGCTCGGGGTGGTGTCTGGCGACGATCGTCATCGTCGGCAGCTCGCCGGCGTAGGAGAAGACGGCGTACATGAAGCCGATACCACCGGTGAGCCCGGCGAGCATGGCCTCGGTGTACGGCTCATTCGTGTGTGGGGCCCGGACGCCCACGGCGTCGAGGGCATGAGCCAGCGCCGCCGACGCGTGATGCTGGCCGCCACCGAACCCGCGGTAACCGGGAAGCAGACCCGGGTAGGTCGCCGACGTGACGGTGTTGAGGGACGCTTGGGCGAGAACGTGTCGCCGCGCGGTGGTGTAGGACTCGTTGGTGCGGGCCATCCGAGCCCGGACCAGTCGCTTGAAGGACCGGCGTACGGTCATGGTTCGACCTCTCCTGACAACCCGCGCGCACCCCACGCCTCACCCGGGCCGCCGGACAGGGTTCCACCATGGACGGTGACATCGAACACCGGTGACCAGACCGCCGTCCCGAGGACACGTGTCCCCTTCGCCTCCGCGAAAGCCGGGCGGCGTGGGCGCGCGGTCAGGAGGTCTGGCGCAGGACGGCGCCGAGACACAGCCTAGTCCCGCCGGTCACCACCGCGTCCTCGGGAGCCTCGCGTTCCGCGGCGGCTCAAAGGCCCAGCGGCTCCCTGAACTCAGCGATCAGCCGCGCCTTCGACCTGGCACCGACGATCATGTGCACGAGCTCGCCGTGCCGGTAGACCTGCAGCGTCGGGTTGGCCCTGACCTGGCAGGCGGCGACCGTCTGCGGGTTCTCGTCCGTGTTGACCTTCGCCACCGTGATCCGGTCGGCATGCTCGGTCGCGATCTCCTCCAGTACGGGCGCGATCATCCGGCAGGGAGGGCACCAGGCTGCCCAGAACTCGACGAGCACGGGCCGATCACTGGCGAGAACCCGTTCGGCGAAGTCGGCGTCGGTGACGGTGACGGTGTCGGTGACGGTGTCGGCGCTGGCGACGGGACGGTGCGGCATGGCTGGTCTCCTGTCGTACGACGAAGGGCGCTGGCGAGCTGCGCCTCGACCCGGGCCCGGGTGGCCCGAAGCCGGTCGATGCACCCGTCGAGCTCGGCGAGCTTGCGGCGGTAGACCGCGACGGAGTTGGGGCACACGTCCCCCGCGTCGTTGCCGGCGCGCAGGCACTCCACGAAGGGTCGGGTGTCCTCCAGCGAGAACCCGATGGCGAGGAGCGATCTGATCTCGGTGACGATCCGTTCGTCCGCGCTGCCGTAGTCGCGGTAGCCGTTCGAGCTCCGGCGCGCCGCGAGCAGGCCCTGAGCCTCGTAGTAACGCAGCGCACGGGTGGTCGTGCCGGTCCGCTCGGCAAGCTCTCCGATCCGCATCTGACCTCCTCACCAGCGACCGTAGACCTTGACGCCGACGTCAAGGCCAGTCGTGGCGAGCGGTATTCCCGCGCGAATGGCGGGGCCCTCAGAACCCCAGGACGAGGCCCTCCTGGCGGGGGTCGGATCCACCGGCGAGCACGCCAGTGTCCGGATCACGGGCGATGATCTGCGCGCCGCTCAGACAGCTCCAGTCCCCGTCGACGACGATCGTGTGACCGCGGTCGCGAAGCGACTGTGCGTACTCCTCACCCACCCGTCCCTCGAGGGTCAGCTCGAATCCGGTCGCCGGCCCAGAGCCGAAGCCCGTCGAGCTGAACCACAGCGGCTGCTCGACGGTCTGCTGGGCGTCCCAGCCACCGTCGACGAGACCGACCACGGTCTGGAGGTTCCACTGCGGCTGCCGGTCGCCGCCCGGCGTACCGCCCGTGACGACCAGCTGGCCGGCCGGATCGGCGATGAGGTAGCAGTTGAGCGTGTGCATGGGCTTCTTGCCGGGCGCGTAGACGTTGGGATGACGGTCGTCGAGGGAGAAGGCCGACGCGCGGTTGTTGAGCACGACCCCGGTGTCGCCGGCTACCACGCCACTGCCGAAGTTGGCGGCGACGGACTGGATCAGCGACACCATCATCCCGTCGCCGTCGACGACGTTCAGATAGGTCGTGTGCCCCTCGTCGAACCTGCCCGCCGAGATGTCCGTCTGGGCCCGGTCGCCGATCCGCGCCGCCCGCCGCGCGGCCCAGTCCTTCGACAGCAGCTGGTCGACGGGCGACTCGCCTGCCGCCGGATCCTTCAGGTACGCATGCCGGTCGGCGAACGCCAGCCGGATCGCTTCGACCAGCAGGTGCGTGGCGGCTGCCGTCCCCACGCCGAGCGCCGGCAGGTCGAAGCACTCGGCGATGTTGAGCGCCTCCAGCAGGATGATTCCCTGGCTGGGCAGGGCCGTCTGGAACACGGTGTGGTCGCGATAGGTCGTCGAGAGCGGCGCCGACACGGTCGTGCGATGGTCGGCGAAATCGGTCGTACGCAGAGCACCGCCGACCTCGGCGAGGTACGCCGAGATGCGTTCGGCGATCTCTCCCTGGTAGAAGACGTCCGCACCTCCCGCCGCGACAGTCTCCAGCGTCCGCGCGAGGTCCTCCTGCCGGAAGACGCTGCCAGGCTCGGGCGGATGGCCGCCGGGCAGGAACACCCTCGCCGACGCCGGCAGTCGCCCGAGCAGGTCGGCGAACTTCGCGATGAACGACACGAGCACCGGGGAGATCGCGTGCCCTCGCGCGTAGTCGATCGCCGGCTCGACGAGTTCGGCGAACGGCCGGCTCCCCCACTGCTCGAGCAGCGTGAAGTACGCATGGACCATGCCCGGCACCGTCACCGAGAGCGGGCCGTTGGATGGCATGCGTACACCGTCGTGCGCCTGCCGCATCGCCTCGAGGGAGGCGCCACGCGGGGCTATGCCGCTCCCCTGGACCGAGCTCACCCGGCCCGCCCCACCGTTCGCCGCGGGGTCGTGGACCAGGGCGAAGAGGTCGCCGCCGAGCCCGCACATCTCCGGCATGACGACCGCCGCCACCAGTCCGGAGGCGACCGCGGCGTCAACGGCGTTGCCCCCTGCCGCGAGCGTGCGCAACCCCGTGCTCGTCACCAGTGGATGCGACGAGGCGACCATGCCGTGGCGCGCGAAGGCAGGTGCGATCCGGCGGCGGGGCCAGTCGAAGGGTTGTCCGTCGGTCCGTGGAAACCCGATCACTTGGCGCCTTTCGCCGGGGTCAGCCGTCCTGCGTACATCAGCATGATCGTGAAGTTGTCGGCGTACGGTGAGTTCTGCAGGATCGGATCGCTGTCCGGCGGCCACTTCCCGGCGCGCTCACCCTCCAGGCACGGATTGTTTCCGTACCTCTCGAACAGCGGGATCATCGGCAGCAACTCGTTGAAGGCAAGAGCGATGTTGGTCACGCTCTTCTTCTGCGCGGCCTCGTCCAAGCCTTCGCCCGCCTCGATCACAAGCCTTTCGAGGTCGACCTCGCCGAGCGCCTTCGTGGTCTGCTCCAGCTCGAACCCCATGCCCCGACCGCCCTGGTTGGCCGCGACCGGGATGTTGTGCGTGAACAGGTCCTGGACGAACGCGAAGTGGGGGTGCGGGTGGGCCGACGTCCCCCACGCCTGGATCGCGAGGTCGAAGGCGCCCTTGTCGACGTCGATCGGCTGCTGCGCCTCGGTGACGCCGCGCGCGGTGACGGCGATGCCGAACGCCGAGAGCTGCTTGGCGGCGTTCTGCCCGGCGGCGGACCAGTCGGCGTACTCCGCCGGGAAGCTGAGCTCGTAGCGCGCCGGCTCACCGTCCGGTGTCAACCACTGCTTGCCGTCCTTCGTCCAGCCCGCCTGGGCCAGCAGGTCGGCGGCCTTGTCCTGGTCGTAGGAGTACTTCTCCAACCGGTCCTGGTCCTGCGTCGAGAGCCACTCGGGGACGAGGTTGTCGGAGAATCCGGCCATGTACTCGACACCTACGCCGGAGTCGGCGAGGGAGACCTGGCCGTTCTGGTTCCGGTCGACCGCGTGGGCGAGCGCCTGCCGTGCCCGGACGTCGCCGAACTCCTTCAGCTTGTCGAGGTTCATGAGCAGCGCCGGGCCGGAGTACACCGGCGGGCGGATGATCCGGAACCCCGTCTTGATCATCTGCTTCTCGGTGGCGACCGGGAAGCCGTGGGTGGCGTAGTCGAGATTGCGGGCCAGCACGATCGGCGTGATCGTCGGTGTCTCGCCGTTGAAGACGACCACCTTGTCGAAGGCCACCTTGTCCGCCGCGTACCCCTTGGGGTTCTTGACCAGACTCAGCTGCGCGTTGGTGATGCTGTCGTAGTCGTAGGTGAACGGGCCGGAGGCGATCGCCTCCTTCGGCCGGTACGCCTGGAACTCCTCGTTGAGCTTCTTGCCCTCGGGCGTGTCGAGGTCCTTGCCGTCGGCGAAGAGCTGCTCGGCCTTGCGCGCCCACTCGCCGTAGGTCGCGTCGGAGTGGAGACGCTGACGCAGGACGTAACGTTCGACGACGGTCGAGGGCTTGCGCATGGTGAGCACGACCGTGTGGTCGTCGGGTGCCTCCACCTTGTCGATGTACTCCCAGAGGGAGTTGCGCATGATCCGCAGGCACCAGTACGTCGTGAGCGCGTCCCGGCTCGTGATCGGCTTGCCGTCGCTCCACGTGAGTCCCTTGCGGAGCGTCATGGTGAACGTGCTCGCCGCCTCGTCGGTGTTCCACTTCTCGGCGAGCATCGGCTCCCAGGTCTGTTCCTTCCACCGGAACATCGCGCCGGGAGCGAGGATGAGGTCGATGTAGAAATGGTCGCCGAGAATCGAGTCGGTGACGCCGTCCATGAGGTTGAAGTGACCCTTCGGCGGCACCTGGAACGCCGTGCCGCCGTGGAACTCGGCGACCTGCGCACCGGCGCCGGAACCGCCACCGCCACCTCGTTGGCAGGACATGAGAAGCCAGGCCGTCCCGCCGGCTCCGGCGAGTTGAAGGGCGTGCCGCCGGGAGATGCGGGTCTCAGACCGCGGTTGTGATGAGGTCATGGCGCCCGATTGTGTCGCTCCACGCCCGATATCGAAAGCTTACGAGCAGGTTAGGCCAGCATCGGACAGCGCCGGCTTCCCTTTGTGCACAAGGCTTTTCCAGCGTGTGCCGGGGTTAACCCGCAAGTGACTCCATCCAGTGATCATGACGCTGATCAACGCCGCTGAACCAGACGGTGACCAGTGCCGCTGAGCCATGGCGCTGACTACGCCGACCACGACGCGACGGTGATCATGACAGAGACCATGAAGCGCAACGGGGCCATGTGCCCGAACGCCTTCATGTGCCCGAACGCCTTCATGATCACGCAAGCCGCGGCTATTCCGCTGCCACTGGAAGCGAGCTTCGCCGGAACGCGACGCCAGCGCCGGCCGCCAAGGCGACGCGGTGTGGCCGACGCCAGACCTCCCATGATCATGAAGCCAGACCGGACTGTGAAGGCAAAAGGGGCCAGGTGTCCACACAACCTTCATGATCACGATCATGATCACAGAGCTCAATCGACCACGAGGGGGCAGCGCGTCCCCGCCGCCCGGTCGTCCCACCCGCCGCCCGGTCGTCCCACCCGCCGCCCGGTCGTCCCACCCGTCGCGGCGGCGGGCAAAGGGTGAGCGAGGCGCTAGGCGGGGATAGCCGCGCTGTTCACAGTGGCGAGCGCATCGGCCAGGATTCCTAGCCCTTCGTCGGCCTCGTCCTCGGTGAGCGTCAGCGGTGGGCCGAGCCGGATCACGTTGCCGTGCAAGCCGCCCTTGCCCACCAGCAGACCGCCGCGGCGGCACTCCTCCATGACGAGACCGGCCACCCGAGGGCTCGGCGTCGTACCACCCGGCTCGACGAGCTCGATCCCGATCATCAGCCCCTTGCCGCGCACATCGCCGACCACCCGAAGCTCGTCGGCGCAGGTACGCAGGCCGCTCAGCAGCTTGCCGCCCACCTTGGCGGCGTGGGACTGCAGATCGTGGTCGAGGATGTAGTCGAGCACGGCGTTGCCGACGGCCATCGCGAGCGGGTTGCCGCCGAACGTCGACAGCGAGTTGGCGGCCAGCCCGTCCATGATGTCGCCGCGCGCCACCACGCCACCGATCGCGAGCCCGCCCGCGGCGCCCTTCGCGAACGTCATGAGGTCGGGCACGACATCGTGCGCCTGGTAACCCCAGAAGGAGTCGCCGGTACGCCCCCAGCCGGTCTGGACCTCGTCGGCGACCAGAAGGATGCCGTAGTCGTCGAGGACCTCCTTCATGGCCGCGTACATCCCGTCGGGCGGGACCGTGAACCCACCCACACCCTGGATCGGCTCGACGATCATGCAGGCGACATCGCCCGCGGTCGTGGTCAGGAGCACGTCACGCAGGTCCTCGACACACGCCTGGATGTAGTCGGTGTCGTTCAGGTCCCGGAACGGGCTGCGGTAGCGGTAGCCGCCGTGGACCCAGCTGACGTGCACCGGGGAGAGCGACGAGGTGCCCCAGCTCCGGTTGCCGGTGATGGCGACCGTCGCGAACGCCCTGCCGTGGTAGGAGTTTCGCAGGGCAATGACCTGGTTGCTGCGCCGGTGATGGGTGGCAAGGAGCAGGGCCGCTTCGTTGGCCTCGGTGCCCGAGTTGGTGAAGAAAACCTTCGCGTCGGGGATGCCGGACAGTTGGGCGATCCGCTCGGCGTATTCCACCTGGGCCCTGCCGAGATAGGCGGTCGACGTGTGCAACACACCGCTCGCGAGCTGGCGTTGGACCGCGGCGTTGATCTCGGGTACGCCGTAGCCGAGGGAGTTGGTCAGGATGCCGGCGAAGAAGTCGAGGTAGACCTTGCCGTCGCCGCCGGTCAGCCGGCGTCCCTCACCGCCGACGATCTCCAACGGCTCGTCGTAGTAGAGCGCCATCCACGCGGGCATAACCTCGCGGTGGCGGGTGAGCAGGTCCTTCTCGTCGCCCATGTCGGGTCTTCTCCTCGCTCCCAGTCTCGCGTTCAGTCTCGGTCTCGGGCTCGGTCTGGCTTCAGTCGCCGAGCAGCGCGTCGACGAAGGCTTCCGGTTCGAACGGGGCCAGGTCGTCGGCACCTTCGCCCAACGTCACCAGCTTGACGGGTACGCCGAGCTCGCGTTGCACAGCAACGATGATTCCGCCCTTGGCCGTGGTGTCGAGCTTGGTGAGGACGATCCCGGTGACATCCACGACCTCGGCGAAGACCCGCGCCTGTGTCAGACCGTTCTGGCCGGTCGTCGCGTCGATGACGAGCAACACCTCCGAGACCGGAGTCTGCTTCTCGACCACCCGCTTGATCTTGCCGAGTTCGTCCATCAATCCGGTTTTGGTGTGCAGGCGGCCGGCGGTGTCGACGATCACCACGTCGACCTCCTGCTCGATTCCGGCCTTCACCGCCTCGAACGCCACGCTGGCGGGGTCACCGCCCTCGGATCCCCGCACGGTGGGTACGCCCACCCGGTCGCCCCACGTGGCCAGCTGGTCGACCGCCGCCGCGCGGAACGTGTCGGCCGCACCGAGGATGACGTCCTTGTCCTCGGCGACGAACACCCGCGCCAACTTGCCCACAGTGGTCGTCTTGCCGGTTCCGTTGACGCCGACGACGAGAACGACCGCCGGCATCGCTTCGGTGCGTACGACATGAAGGGAACGGTCGAGGTCAGCGCCCACCAGCGCGACCAGCTCCGCGCGCAGGATCGCCTTGGCCTCCTGCGGGCTCGCAACGCCCTCGACCCGGACGCGGGTGCGGAGGTGCTCGACCAGCTCCTGGGTGGGACCGACGCCGACGTCGGCGGCGAGCAGGGTGTCCTCGATCTCCTCCCAGGTGGCGTCGTCGATGCGGTCCCGCGAGAGCAGGGCGAGCAGTCCCTGGCCGAGCGTCGACTGCGACTGGGCGAGTCGCGACCGGAGCCGGACCAGCCGGCCCTGCACCGGGGCGGGGCGTTCGACGACCGGCGCGACGGGCTCCTCGAGCGCGAGCTCATCTGCGCTGACGGCACCGCCCTGCGGGGGGTGCGGCCGGTCCGTGGCGGCGGGTGGGTGGGAGTCCTCGCGTTCGTCCGCGAGGCCGACACCGTGCCCACCCCGCGGCGGGGGGCCCTGCTGCTCCGGTGGCCGGGTGGCGGCGCCCTTGCGGCGGCGACCGCGGGCCAACAGGCCGACGATCACACCAGCGAGAACGATGACAACGACGATGGCGACGACGACGTACTCCACGGTCGTTCATACTCCCAGACCGCACGCCTGCCCGCAGGCACCGCCCACAGTCGGGGGCCCACAGTCTCACGGCCCGAGCTGATATCAGTCGCAGAACTTTGTCCCATGTCCACACGGCTCGCCGCCGGCTTGGGGTTCCATAAGGGTGCGACGCGATCGGGCCAGGGGGGAGGCGCCGTGACCGACACCGATGTCGCCTCGCTTGTCGAGGCGGTTCGGTCAGGCGACCGGGAGGCGTTCACCCCCCTGTACCGCGAGAACGTCCGTGCCGTGCACCTCGCCGTCCGCGACCAGCTCCGCGATCCGGAGCGGATCGCGGACGCCGTGCAGGAGACATTCGCGCGCGCCCTTGCCTCGTTGGACAAACTCCGCGACCCCGAACGATTCCGGCCGTGGCTGTTGGCAATTGCCCGACACACCGCGGTCGACATCCGCAGACACCAGAACCGCGTCGGGCTCGAGGAACTCAACGACGATGATGTCGTCACGTCCGACACAACTGACCCGGCCGAGCTCGCAGCCCTACGGGACATGGCGGCGTTGGTCAACGGGCTCGTCATCGGACTCTCCCAACGGGACGCCCTCGCCCTGAGCCTGGTGACCCTCGGATTCGAGGTTGCCGACGTCGCCGCTGCCCTGCGGGTCAAACACGGCGCGGCCAAGGTGGTCCTGCATCGCGCCCGGCGCCGGTTGCGGGCCGCGTTGGTCCTACGCCTGCTGGCCGCGGGCGCCGGCATCCGGTGCCCTGAACTCGGGCCGATCGTCAACGAAGGTGGCACCACCGCGGGCGCGCGACATGCCGAACGCTGTCCGTTGTGCGAGGAAACGGCGCGCCGGGCGATCTACGGTTGATGGCGAGGTTCGTGGCGATCTCGTGGTTCGCCCGCATTCTCGCTGATACCAGGATCGCCGCAGAGACCGGTGACTCGCAGGTCCGAGCGTCGCAATGCCTGAGTGAGGCTCTCGGGCAGCCGCTGCGGATCCCAGTGGGTTGCCGGAATGTCCTCACCGAGATCTTCTTCTGCGTACGCCTGTGCGACACCTGGCGCGAGAAGGATCGCCAGCAGGGCACGCTCCTCCCCATCCAGCTGCGTACGCGTGAATTCGCGAAGCTTCTGGACGAGGCGGGCGGCAGCGTCGGCGTCGATACCAACATTGTCGCGCAGTAACCCCTTTTGGTTACGCGAGGTTCTGTCGGGCGGCTGGAGGCGTACCACGGCGGCCTCTGAACAAGGGCGGCGGTGTAACCGGATGACGCCGGCACCGACCTGCCTCGTGGGTGGTGCGATCCCGGGTCGGGGCCAGGGGGTGGGTCCTGCCGCAGGTCGATCGTGGCCACCCGGCAAGGGGGGAGGCGGATCCGCGAGTGGGCTGGGCGTCCAGCACCTTGCGGATCCGCCCACCTCGAGCGGCCGGGCGCTCAGCACCTTTGCCGATCCACCCACCTCGAGCGGACACATGGGGCCCGCTACCACGATCGCCCCGCCGCGCGAGCGGGCAGATCCCCTTGTGCATCGAGGAGTTCCGGCAGTGATCGCGTCTCGGCAGACAGTTGATCTTGTGGTCACGATTCGGTAGAATCGCTGATATGTTCGACCACGGGGGTGTGGACTTCTCGGTGCTGGCGTCGGCCGCGCCGGGTCCTGAGCTTGCCGCTGTGTTGGCGGGGATCGACATGGCGGCGATCAATGGTCATGCGCGTGTGGTGGTGATGGCCGCCTGGGAGCGGCAGGTGTCGTGGTCGAACGCGCAGCTGTATGGGGCGATGGCGTTTGTGGCGCGGTCGCCTGCGTGTGAGCCGGATTCGCCACCTGAGTTGTTGGAGACGTTTGGTGAGTTCGCGTCTGCGGAGGTGGGGGCGGCGTTGTGCATGTCGCC
Organism: Actinopolymorpha sp. B17G11; assembly: GCF_040196095.1. Lineage (NCBI taxonomy): Bacteria > Bacillati > Actinomycetota > Actinomycetes > Propionibacteriales > Actinopolymorphaceae > Actinopolymorpha > Actinopolymorpha sp. B17G11. The sequence goes on along the minus strand of NZ_JBEFTW010000002.1, from coordinate 19,174 downwards.
GTGGTCGGCTGATCGGGATTTGTCGTTCGCGTTCGAGTTGACCGAACGACTCCCAGGCACTCGGGCCGCACTCGCGGAGGGGACCATCAATCTGGGCAAGGCGCGGGCGATCGCCGAGGAGACGTGCTGTCTGTCACCGGAACTGGCGCGGGTGGCGGAGGAGTTCATCCTTGCTGCTGACGCTGCGGTCGGGATGGGTTTGACTCGGGCGCAGTTGGTGCGGCGGCTGCGGCGGAAAGTGCTGGAGCTCGACCCGGACGGTGCCGAGCAGCGTCGGCGGGAGGCGCAGCAGGGCAGACGGATCCGGTTCGGTGCGGGAGTGGACGGCACCGGCAGCATCACGGGACAGGACCTGCCGATGGCTGGCACCGCGGCGGCCAGGGTGTTCGTCAAGACCCTCGCCAAACGCATCAAGAGCGATGGTGATGGCAGGACGTTGGCCCAGATCGAGGCCGACGTGTTCCTCGACCTCCTCCGCGGCCGCCACCCCAACCCCGCTACGCCCGGATCCACCGACGGATCTGCTTCCGGTGCCGAGACGACTGCCCCCAACGGAACCGCAGAACCCTCTGATCACGCAGAACCCCCTGATCACGCAGGACCCTCCGATGACGCAGCCTCGCAGAGACCTGCCGCGGGTGCGGACATCGACCTCGACGGCCGCGCAGACGTCACCGCCGGCAAGGCATGGTCAGGTCTCGACACCGGGATTGACCTGGATGACCCCGGTGATGGCGGAAAGTGTGTCGAGACAGGCGACGAGCACCTGGTGGCCAAGGTCGAACTCATCGCCGACCTCGAAACCTGGCTCCGCCTCGGCGAAAAGGCAGGCGAACTCGCCGGCCTCGGCGCCATCACCCCCGCCGTGATCGACGACATCAAGAACGCCGCAGCAGGCGGGTTCGAATACTGCCGCACCGTCACCATCAACGACAAGGTCGTCTACCACCAGGCTTCCAGCCGCCGCTACAAACCCACCCCGGCCCAACGCCGCCTCATCCAGGCCACCCACCGCACCTGCGCCCAACCCGGCTGCTCCAGACCCGCAACCGCCTGCGACCTCGACCACACCATCGAACACCGCCTCGACGGACCCAGCTGCCTGTGCAACTTGGCCCCACTGTGCCGACGACACCACCGCGCCAAACACGAAGCCGGCTGGTGGTGGACGCAAAACCAGCCAGGCCACCTCACCACCCAAAGCCCCCTCGGCCACACCTACACCGTCGACCCCGAACGACCACCCAGCGCCGACGAACACTGAGCCGGCAGGCAACCCAGCGTCGACCGGCAAGCTTCGACGGCGCCGCCCCGCCCCCGCGCGATGTTCCCGATGGGGCGCAGACCCGTCGTGCGCCACGCCTGATCAGGTCAGGTCACACCACTCGCGAGATCGATCATGTCGGACAGTCGCGGTCCCGTGTCGAGGAGCGTCACCGGAGCACCGGTCACGTCCTCCACCCGATCGATCAACGCCCGCACGGGTGCCGTGACGTCGGCTGCCGAGCGGGCGCCGCGCATGTGCGGATCAGCGTGGTCGCAGAACGTCAGGGCGATCTTGGTCGGCCCGTTCAGCATCGTGGCGTACTCCAACAGACCCCAGTCGAGGCGCGCAGCCTTGCGTCGCGGACGCCCCGTCACGACGCCGTACTCCGCCACACCGCGACGCAGAATCTCCTGCTCGCACAGCTCGAACGGCAACGGGCCTTCACCCGCTCGTGTCGGCAGTGCCTTGACCACCATCACCACGTCCGAGACGAGCTGCCAGTTGAGTCCGACGTCATCCATCGCAGCCGCGGCGGTGCAGTTGTCGGAGGTCGTGTACGGATACTCCGAGCTGAACGCCAATGACAGCAGGGTTCCCTGAGAACCCTCGACGAGCACGTCACCGTCCCGCGCCGCCGCGTTGACGGCCTTGGCGACATCGGTCACATAGGGCGCCAGGTCCGGGAGCTCCCGCGCCTGCCTCGCTCGGCGCAGGATGAAGTCTGCTCGTGCAGCACCGTTGCCCGTACACGTGGAGCCGACCACGCCGGCGAGATGGGCGTCCTTGCGCTCGGCGGCGATGTGGTCGGGGGTGATGAGGGCACAGCGCCCGTCGACCAGCGCCCGCCCGGCCAGGTCGAACCGCGAAACCTCGGCGAGGAAGACCTCCGGGTCGACGAGGACGCCCGACCCCACGGCCACCGTGGTCGACGGGTTGAGCCATCCGGTCGGCAGCTGCCTGGCCTTGACCAGGGTCCCGTCGTCGAGGGTCACGCTCGCGCCCGCGTTCGTTCCCACCCCCGCACGTACCGTCAACGGCACGTTGTCGCGCCTGGCAAGGTGTGCGCACACCTTGCCCTTGCCGGAGTCGCCCCACATGGCATCCACGATGATGACGGCACCCATGGCAGTCCCTTCGTTCGTACGGAGGAATTCGTCGGCAGGTACGGCAAAAGCGCCAGGTCAGTCGGGTAGGAGCTCGTTGACGGTGGCGGGGTCAGCGCCGAAGCCGACGACGGACATCAGCCGGCTGGCCTGGTCGGGTGGGAGCAGGCGTGCCCGCAGCTCGACCAGGTGCCGGCCGAAGGCGCCTTCCAGTTCCGGGCGTAGGCGTTCGTAGATGGCGGCGAGGTACGCCTCGTCGCGGATGAGTTTCTCGACGACCCGCAAAAGGGCGGGATGCGCGGTGTAGACCGCACCCGCGGGTTCGTCGAGCGAGGCGATCAGCGCCGTGGTCGAGTCGACGGCGAGGGTCAGGACGTGCCCGCTGACCGTCATGTCCTGCGGCTCGTGCCGGTAGACGTCGCCGAAGTCGACGGGTACGTCGCCGAAGACGTTGACGACGACCTGACAACCGGTCTGCGCGGCCGAACGCAGGGCCGGCCCGAGCCAGGCCAGGTCGTCGGCCATGACACAGACGGCCACCCGTTCGCGGGCGTCGGCAACGAGCGCTCCGGCGCGTTCAAGGACGGCGTCGCGACCCCGCAGGGTCCAGAAGGCGGCCGGCTCGGAGGGCGTGGCCATGGCGGCCAGGTCGACGATCAACGCCTCGCAGCGCGAGGCGGTCTCGCGCTTGACGCGGCCGAGGACCTCCGCGGGTGGCAGGGCGACGAAGCGGGCCGGCGAGTCGCTGACCTGCTCGACGACGCCGCGGTCGCTGAGCCCGGCGAGGACCTGGTAGACGTTCGCCCGCTGCAGGCCGGCCACCTTGGCGATCTCGTAACCGGTCGCCGAGGGCTGGCGTAGGAGGGCGACATAGACGCGCGCCTCCTGGGAGGAGAACCCGACCTGCATCAGTCGTTCGATCACATACGCAGACCCTAGGCGAGGAGTAGTAGTGCGCGCAACTACGTAGGGCCCGTGGTGGCTACGACGGCAGCTTGAAGACCACCCAGACCTGGCCCGGTGCGAAGGTCATCGGCTTCCCCGCCGGTGTCGTGAATGTCGTGCCGCCCGTGGCACGTGGCCGCGACCAGCGGGCGTCGTACGCCCGGCCGTCCCGGAGGACGAGCGCCTTGCCCTTGCCCACCGACGCGAAGTTGGGCGTGATGTTGCCCCACTTGTCGCCGAGCTTGGACGGCTTGCGGGCGACGTTCTGCACCACGACGGTCGCCGGCTTCGGCGGTGCACCTCCGGTCATGCGGACCGGATCACCGTCCATCGAGACCAGCCACCGGCGTTCGCTCGCCGACCAGCGGAACCCGACGCGGAACGCGGGGTACCGCACGGTCTCGCTGCTCACCTTCCGACCGCCCTCAGGCGCGTCGCCGAACCGGAATCCGATGTCGCGGGCGGTGCTCGCCTTGGGCGCGTCCGCGAGCAGGCCCTTCGGCGAGGCGTAGAGGTTGTGGGGCGCCGGGCGCGAGTCACCGCGGAAATACGGCGAACCCGCATGGGCCGGCGACACGTCGTGGAGGGGCGCCCGCGCGATCACCGGCAGCAGCCGGCTGTTGGCGCCCGAATACGCGAACGCGGGCTGGCCGAACTGGCGGAGTACTTCGAGATCGGACTCCCGCGCGCTCCGGACCGGGCCGACGGTGGAGGGCAGCCGGGACGAGAAGACCGCCATGAGCCGGGCGAGCCCCGCCTCGACCTGCTCGACATAGATGAGGTCCGCACTGGCGAGCCCGGTCTGCGGGCGGGCCTGGCCGACGTTGTCGATCTTCACCGCGAGGACCGGCCTACGCCACTTGCCGGACAGACCGGTCAACGGGGATGTCGCTGCCGTGCGGGTCGGGGTCGGGCTGGGAGTCGCCGACGGTGACCGGCTGGGCGTCTTCATGGCCGTCGGCTTGCGAGGGGCTGCGCCCCCGGCGTCGTCGTCCTGACCCGCGCACGCCGCCAGAGCGGCGAAGCAGAGCGCGACAACGGCAACGAGGGCGACAAACGGTACGGATGATTTCTTTGAGGCAGAAGCCGGCATTTCGCGGAACTCTCGAGAGGCGGTGGGGGCGGATCAGGCGGGCTACGCCGCCTACGGAAGCCACCAGGCTAAGGGTCGGCCGCTAGCCGGTTCCCCCCGCCGCGCCGAAACGCGCACGTGGGAGGGCGGGCGCGGCCGCCGGACCACGGCCGCACCCACCCCCGCACCACGCGAAATGCCAGTTAGCTGAAGCGAGGAATGACGTCGGATGCGAACCGGTGCAGGGGTTCGTGGTCGTAGGCCACACCAGGGATGTACGTGATCAGATAGTCAGCGCCGGCTTCCAGGAGCTCCTCGATCTGGGCGGAGATCTCGTCCGCCGTGCCGATCACGTTGTTCTTGTTGAACTCCTCGAGGCTGGTCCGCCCGCGCGCCTTCGCCGTCACCTTCTCGAGGTCGGCGCCCTTCTCGACCGGGAAGACGGTGATGCTCGTCGACTTGATGATGTCGTCGTAGTTGCGGCCTTCCCTGTCGCAGTGCTGGCGAAGGATGTCCGCCTTGTGCTTGAAGGTCTCCGGGTTCCCGCCACCGATGTTGGCCGCGTCGCCGAACTTCGCGACGAGCCGCAGCGTGACCTTCTCGCCACCGCCGCCGATCCAGAACGACGGGTGGGGCTTGCGGGCGCCCTTGGGCTCGTTGTAGGGCTTGTCGATCGAGTAGTACTTGCCGTTGAAGACCGGCGCGTCCTCGGTCCACATCTTGTAGATGATCTCGGTCGCCTCACGGAAGGCGCCCATCCGGTCCTTCAGCGAGGTCCACTCGTAGCCGTAGGCCTTCCACTCGTGCTCGTACCAACCCGCGCCGAAGCCCGCGTACAGCCGGCCGCCCGCCGCGACGTCAACGGTGGAAGCGATCTTCGCGTAGAGCGCCGGGTGGCGGTAGCCGTTGCAGCCGACCATCTGACCGACGTTGATCCGCTGGGTGTCACGCACGAGCGTCGACGTGATCGTCCAGCATTCGAACGTGGTGTTCTGAGTTGGCTCGGGCACCGTGTGGAAATGGTCGAAGACCCAGATCGAGTCCCAAGGACCTGCGTCCGCGGCCTTGGCGACCGCGGTCATCGCTTCGTACTGCTCGACCGGATCGGCGATCTCGGTGAGATCCATCCGCCAACCCTGGGGTACGAATACACCAAACCGCGCAGTCATGCGTTCTGTTGTCCCTTCGTCGCACCCGCCCACCGGATGCTGAGGTGGGGGCGGGTTCCGATGGCGAAGCCATCGGGGGGTAGGAGTGTCACTGCCGTTGGACCCTACCGATAGCCGGCAAACGTCAGGGTTTCGCGCACGTTGCCATCGGCAGGAGAGGCCGGTATCGGTCGAAAGGTTTCGAGACGCTTCACCTCGTCGACCCACTCCGGCGGGACCGGGCGGTGCGTGACGAGGACGACTGTGCGGCCGGGAGGTTGGGCGCTCAACAGGTCGACGGTCAGCTCACCGGCCATCGCGGCGTCGAGGTGCTCGGTCGGCTCGTCCAGGATCAGGACCGGTGCCCGGCTGAGCAGGGCGCGGGCGAGGGCGAGGCGCTGGCGTTGTCCGCCGGACATACGTACGCCATGCTCGCCGAGGCGGGTGGCGAGGCCGGCTGGAAGCGATTCCACGAAGGTGAGCAACCTCGCCCTGCGCAGGGCGTCGCGAAGCTCGTCCTCGCTGGCGTCCGGGCGGGCGAGGCGGAGGTTCTCCGCGACCGTGGTGTCGAAGACGTACGCCTCCTGCGAACTCAGGCAGACGATCCGGCGAACGTCGTCCCCCGACAGCTCACGCAGGTCGACGCCGTTGACCGTGATGCTGCCGCGGCCAGGTTCGACGAACCGCACCAGCGCCTGCGCGAGCGTGCTCTTGCCGCACCCGGTCGGACCCACGAGCGCGACCCTGCGTCCCGGTGGCAGGTCGAGGTTGACACCGGTGAAAACCCACGGCGCGGTTGGCGTCCAGCGCACGGCGAGGTCGGTGACGCGGAGGTGGTACGGAGGCTCCGGCAGCGCGCGGGGCACCGCTGGCTCGCGCACCACCGGTGCCGCCTGTCCGATCGCGCGGACGCGGGCGAGCGCGGGGGCGGAGCGTCCGGCGGCCGCGGCCGCGAGCGGCAGTCCTGTCCACACGTCGGCCAGCGCGAGCGGGGTCAGGACGAGGACGGCCAGGAGGACCGGGGTCAGCTCACCCGAGTCGACAGCCCGGGCGCCGAGGGCGAGACCAGACCACGTGATCGCGCCCACGAGCAGCAGAACGAGCGCACCCCCGAGACCGGAGCTCCACGCCGACCGTGCTTCCGCGCGGCGCAGCGCATGGTCCGTCGCCCGAAGTTCCGCCAGTGCCGGTCCCGTCGCGCCGTAGGCGAGCAGATCCGGAGCGGCGTCGAGCAGCTCGGTCGTCTTGGCCGCAAGCGTGCCCCGCCCAGGTGCGCGTGCGCGCTCGGCGCGGCGGCCGGTCCGTGACACGAGCCATGGAACGCCGATCAGGCAGAGCCCCAAAGCGACCGCCGCCACTCCGCCTGCGGACGGAAGGATGAGAGCGAGCAGCGTCACGGTGGCGGTACCGGCGAGTGCCGCGACGATGACAGGGAGAGCGACCCGCAGGACGAGATCCAGGACCGCATCGACATCGTTGACCAGACGCGCCATCAGGTCGCCGGAGCGGAAGGCCGGGGGCCCGTGGGGGGCCAGGCGTTCCAACCGGGTGTACGTCCGATGCCGCACCTCACCCAGGAGCCGGTACGCGGCGTCGTGGGCGAGCAGTCGTTCGGCATAACGAAGGACGCCACGTCCGAGGGCGAACGCACGTACGAGGACAATGGCCACCATCAGCGCAAGGACAGGTGGCTGTTCGGCCGCTTTCGCGATCAGCCACGCGGACGTGGCCAGCAACGCGATCGCACACGCCGCCGCGGCGACACCGGCGACGGTCGCGAGGGCGAGCCGGAGGGCGATCACGACACCGTGCACATGGGATCGGGCGCCACCAGGCCGGGTCGGGAGGTCGGGGCCTTGTGCAGAGGGACCTCCACGACCCGGTCAGCCAGGGTGAGCAGGGCGGGGCGGTGGGTGACGAGCAGGGTCGTGTGCCCTGAGTCGCGCAGAGTGCGGGCGATGCGTTGCTCGGTGACGAGATCGATGCCTGCGGTGGGTTCGTCGAGCAGCAGTAGGCACTCGCGGCCCGCTGCCCGACGCGTCTGCGCCCGCAGGAAAGCTCGGGCCAGCGCGACTCGGCGTACCTGCCCTGCCGAGAGCCCGGAACCGCGCTCCCCCACCGGCCGCTCGGGATCGAGCGCGGCGGCGCCCGCAATGGACAAGGCCGCCCCGACCTGCGCGTCGGTCGCATCCGGAGCGCCCAACCGGACGTTGGAGCCCACCGTTCCGGCTTGCAGGCAAGGACGTTGCGGCACCCAGGCGAGCCCGGCCCGCCAGTCGTCGACGTCGAGTTCGGCCACGTCGACCGGTCCGAGGCGTACGTGTCCTGCGGTCGGAGCGACGAAGCCCAGCAGCACGCCAAGAACCGTGGACTTCCCCGCACCGCTCGGCCCGCGTAGTGCGAGCAGTTCACCCGGACGCAGCGTGAACGACAGACCGGAGACGGCGGGTTCGGCCCGATCGGGATACCTGACCTCGAGGTCGGCGACCGTCAAGCTCGCCTTGCCCAGGTCCCTCACGGTCTTCTGTCGGCGGCTGCGCCCCCGCCCGTCGGATCCTTCCCGCGTCTCCAGCACCCGGAACACCTCGTCTGCCGCGGCGAGCCCGTCCGCACTCGCGTGGAAGTGCGTCCCGACCTGACGGAGTGGGAGGTACGCCTCGGGTGCGAGCACGAGGACGAGGACCGCCGTGTGCAGGTCGAGGTGCCCGTCGACCAACCGGAGGCCGACTCCGACCGCTACCAGAGCAAGCGACAACGTGGACAGGAGTTCGAGCACCAGCGAGGACAGGAAGGCGATCCGCAACGTGGCAAGGGATTCCGTGCGATGCCGCTCGGAGCTACGGCGGAGGAGCTGGGCCTGTTGCCGCGCCCGACCGAACGCCTTGAGGGTCGCGAGCCCCGCCACCGTGTCGGCGAAGTGGTGCGCGAGGACGGCGAGGGCGCGCCACCGGCGCCTGGTCCGGCTCTGCGTCGCGAGCCCCACGAGCGCCATGAACACCGGGATCAGCGGCAACGTCGCGCCGACGGTCACGGCGGCGATCGCATCGACGCCGAACATGTACGCCACCAACGAAACCGGCACGATCACGGCCAGCACGAGTTGGGGAAGGTACCGGGCGAAGTAGCCGTCGAGCGCATCCAGGCCGGTGGTGGCCAGTGTGGTCAACGCTGCCTTGCGTTCGCCCGCGAGCCAGGACGGGCCAAGGGCAAGAGCATGGGCCAGCAGGCGTTGACGCAAGGTCGACTTGACAGCGGCCGAGGCACGTCCCGCGGCCACCTCCTGGAGCCACATCAGCACTGCCCGGGCGACGACGACCGCGCCGAGAGGGACCAGGACAGGCGACCCGTCCGCGATCCCGTCGGCCAACAAGCTCGCCTGCGTGATGACGAGACCGGCAGCTGCCGCTCCGAGCGCCACGCAGAACCCTACGTACAGCCCCGTCGCTCTCGCCTGCCGCAACAGGCGCGGGTCCAACGGCCTCATCCTGCGACCCGTCGCCGGAACACCCAGTAGCTCCACCCCTGGTAACCCAGCACGAGCGGAACGAAGAAGAGCGCCACCCAACCAAGGACCGACAGCGCGTAACCGGACGACGCCGCACTCGTGACGGTCACGCCGGTACCGGAGTCAAGCGTCGACGGAATCAGTGCCGGGTACGCCGACACCAGCACCGCCGTGATCGTGCAGCCCACTGCGACGGTCGTCCCCGCGAACGCAAGGGGGTCGTGACGCACCAGCAGACCGATCATCAAGCAGCCGCCCGCCACGACTGCGAGCCAGGCACCCGGGCCGCCCGAGATCGCCGTCCACGCCAGGAATCCGCCGCACACCGCGACCACGGGTGGGCCCATCCGCCGGCGCGCGATCTCGGCCCGGCGACGTAGGTCCCCGGTCGTACGAAGTCGCAGGAACGTCGCGCCATGTGCCAGACACAAGCCCAGCAAGGCGATGCCACCCAGCAGTGCGTATGGAGAAAGGAGCTCCCGCACGCCACCGGCGTACTCCCCGGACGCGTCGAGCGGCAGCCCGCGCGCCGCCCCTGCCAGCGCGACCCCCCAGGCCAGTGGTGGTACGAGGGAGCCGAGCGCGACGCCGAGGTCGCAGCGGCGCCGCCACACCGGGTTGTCGTGCTTGCCGCGATACTCCAGCGCGACTCCACGCACGATGAGCGCCGCCAGGATCGCGACCAGCGGCACGTAGTAGATGCTGGTGAAGCCCGCGTACCACGCGGGAAATGCCGCGAACATCGTGCCGCCCGCGACGACGAGCCACACCTCGTTGCCGTCCCAGAACGGCCCGATCGTCGAGAGCAGGACACCGCGCTCCGCCTCGTCGCGACCCAGCACCCGTGCGAGCATGCCGACGCCGAAGTCGAAGCCCTCCAGAACGAAGTAGCTCGTCCAGAAGAACGCGGTCAACCCGAACCACAGGGTCGTCAGCTCCATGCCGGCACCTCGTCGTCCTCCTGCGTGCCATCCCCTGCATACGACTCCTCTGCCGGATGTGCGGAAGGAAGCCGGCTCGCCGCTCGGCGGAGCAGCCCGACCTCGACCACGGTCAACGCGCCGTACATCACCGTGAAGACGGCGAGTGAGAACGCGACCTCACCGGCCGTCCGGCCCGGCGACACCCCGTCGGCCGTCTGGAACAACCCGAACGCAAGCCATGGTTGACGTCCACCCTCGGTGAAGAGCCAACCGGCGCTGCTCGCCAGCAGCGGCAGGACCGGGACGACGAGTGCGGCAGGGCCGACCACCTTGTGGGCAAGCAGACTCGGCCGGCGCAAGAGCAGCAGACCCACCAGCGCGAGGACGACAGCGAGCACCCCCAGCCCGATCATCAGCCGGAAGCTCCAGTAGGTCACCGGGACGTTCGGAACGTAGTTGCCGGGGCCGAAGGCCGCCGCGTACCGCTCCTGCAGGTCATTGACCCCGTGCACCCGGCCGCCGACGTCACCCGTCGCGAGGAAAGACAGCAGTTCGGGCAGGCGAATACTCCACAGCTCCCGTCGACCGTCTGCGGTGCCGATCGTCAGAAGCGAGAAGCCAGCGGGTTGTTCGGTCGCGAAGAGCCCTTCGGCCGCGGCCACCTTCATCGGCTGCAGCCGGGTCAGGAGCTTCATCATCGAGTCGCCCGTCACCGCGAGCGCCGCGCCCGCGACGAGCGTCACGACCGCGCCGAGCTTCGCCGCCGTCCGGAACGCCACGAGCTCCCCCGCCGGTCGCCAGCGCCGCGCAAGGTGCCAAAAGCCCAATCCCGCCACGAAGGCGCCGCCGGTCAGGAAGCAGGCGGCAGCCGTGTGCAGACCCGCCTCCACCGCCATCGGGTTGGTGAGCAGCGCACCGAAGTCGGTGAGCTGGACGCGTCCGGTCGCGGGGTCGAGCCGGTAGCCGACCGGGTGCTGCATCCAGGCGTTGACCATGAGGATGACGTACGCCGAGATCTGCGTACCGATCGCGACCAGCCAGATGCACCCGAGGTGGACGAGCTTCGGCAGACGTTCCCACCCGAAGACCCACAGCCCCAGGAACGTCGATTCGAGAAAGAACGCCAGCAGGCCCTCAATCGCGAGCGGCACGCCGAAGACCTCACCCACGAAAAGGGAGTAGGCACTCCAGTTCATGCCGAACTGGAACTCCTGAACGAGCCCGGTGACGATGCCCACCGCGAAGTTGATGACGAACAGCTTGCCGAAGAACCTCGTGAGGGCGAGGTACCGTTCGGCCTTGGTGATCACCCAGGCGGTCTGCAGCCCGGCCACGATCGCGGACAGCCCGATCGAGAGCGGGACGAACCAGAAGTGGTAGATCGTCGTGAGGCCGAACTGCCACCGCGCGAGGTCCACGACGTCCATGCCACAAATACTACGGCATGTAGTACGACGTTATGTCGTAAGCTTGGTCACACCCGGCGCGGCTGGGTCATCTTCGTGTTGTCAGATCACCTTCCTTGTCCGCGTGGCCGACCCCACATTCCCATGGCCGAACTCCTACGACACGGCGTCGTAGGATGGGCGCCATGGCACGGCTGGGCAACCTCGAACGCGACGTCATGGAACTCGTCTGGTCCGCCCCCGACCCCGTGACCGTCCGCGAAGTGCACGAGACCCTCGCCCGTGACCGCGACATCGCCTACACCACGGTCATGACGGTGCTCGACCGGCTCGCCAAGAAGTCCGTCGTACGCAGGGTCCGCGACGGGCGGGCCTACCGCTACGAGGCCGCCGCGGGCAAGGACCAGCTGATCGCCGGCCTCATGCGCGAAGCGCTCGACGACGCCGGCAACCGCGCCAACCGGGCCGCCGCCCTCGTGCGCTTCGTCGACCAGGCATCTCCGGAGGAGGCCGCCGCCCTGCGCGACGCCCTCGCCGGCCTCGAGCGGCGCGACGACGCGCCATGACTGTCGCCGCGCCGACGACACCGGTGATCCTCGGCATCCTCGCCCTCCTGCTCGCCGGACCGGCGCCGTTGCTCCTGGCCCGCGCCAGCTGGCCCTCCCGGGTGCCGCGCGCGGCGATCGTCCTGTGGCAGGCACTCGCACTCGCGGCGGTCCTCGCCGCGCTCGGCGCGGGTCTCAGCCTCGGCCTCGACATCGTGTTCCAGCCGTTCCCCGGGCCCGCCGAGATCGCGGCCCATACCCTGGTGACGACCCTCACCTGCGTCGTCGCCGCCCGCCTGGCCTGGACGACCGCGCGGGTCGCCATTCGTACCCGTGCCCGACGCCGGCGCCACCGCGACCTGCTCGACCTCGTAGCCGCCGCCCCGGCGGAACCTGACGGCCCTCGTGGGCTTGGCGTACCCGGCATGCGGATTCTCGCCGAGGAGACGCCGTTCGCCTACTGCGTGCCCGGCGTCCGCCGCCCCAGGGTCGTCATGTCCTCGGGCGCCCTCGAACGCCTCAGCCGCGCCGAGGTCGCCGCCGTCCTTGCCCACGAACGCGCCCACCTGCGAGCCCGCCACGACCTGGTCCTGGAGGCGTTCACCGCTCTCCGCGAGGCGTTCCCCCGCTTCTTCCGCGGCCGTACGACACTGCGGCAGAACCAGCTCCTCGTCGAGATGCTCGCCGACGACGCGGCTCGGGACCGGGTGGGCGCCCAGCCGGTGGCGCGGGCACTCGTCGCCCTCTCCGCCACCGCCGCACCGGCCGGTGGCCTCGCCGCCAGCGGCACCGGGACGCTCCAACGGGTACGCCGAATGGCCGAGCCCCACGCGGATCACCGGGTGCTCGCGATGTTCTGCTATCTCGCAGCCGCGGCCGTCGTCGCCGTACCGACCGTGACCGTCGCCGTGCCATGGCTACTCCGGGTCGCGGCCCTGCTCGACTGAACGCTGCGTCCCGGCATCCGGAACTCCTCGACCGCCGAACGTCGCTAGGCGGCCTTGTCCAGACCCTCGTCGTCCTGTTGCTGCTTCTGCTTTGGTCGTACCTGCTTGGCCAGCCGGACCAGCTCCTTGCGCAGGTCAACGCCGCCGATGATGGTCGCGACCAACGCCAGGACGACCAGGGCAACAGCCACGATCAGTAACAAGCCACCTACCACTGCAGTCACACATGGACGATCCCCGGCTAGGTGTCGGCGCCAAACCCCACAGCACGCCGGCCGGGCCGATCGAGCCGCTGGATCGGGCAGTAGTCGCACACGCTCGGCGTCCCGCACCGGAAGGCCAGGCAGCAGGTCCGACGTCCGATCTCACCGCTGGCGTCGACATCGACCAGGCCGGCAACCTCGGGACCGACCGCTGCGAGGAACGCCGGGACCTCCCGCGCCGGGTCTGTCGTGCGTTCGGCCAAGGGATAGGCGAGGGCGTGCGCGACCGAACCCCACAGCAACCGCTGCCCCGCACGGGTCATGGCGTTCAGCCGTTCGACGAACGGTCTGAGGTGGCCGGCGATGAGGTGGGTGGCCAGACGGGCGGCGAGATCATCATCGGGCGCCGCCTCGGTCGGCGTCGTCTCCACGGCGATGTACGGAGGATCCATGGCCAGCTGCAGCTGGACCGCAGCCAGGCTCAGATCGGCTCGCGGGTCCCCCAGCGCGACCTGCACGACAAACCAGCTGTACTGCTTCCAGAAGAGCGCGGCGGCCACAGCGGGAGTGCAGGACCAGGCGTACTGGATCTCCCGCAGGTGCCCGGCGAGCTCCTGACGGCCAGGATCGACCAGCTCGCTTGCCCTCAGGGAGGTCACTCGCGGCGGCGTGAGCACCGGCTGTCCGCTCACGTCACTCGCCTCCCGGTGATGGCCATGAGCGTGGGCTGGGATCCCGCGTCGATGAGTGCATACCCGCCGCTCGACACCGGCACAGCTTAGGGAAGCCTAACCAAGGTAGGCAAACTGGGGGCCGCGACCGGCCGCCATCCGTCGTACGCCGGACAACCCAGACGTCAGGCGGACTCGGCCTCGCGGATTCGCTGACTGATCACGACCGAGACACCGTCGCCGCGCATCGACATGCCGTAGAGCGCGTCGGCGACCTCCATCGTCCGCTTCTGGTGGGTGACGACCAGGAGCTGACTGGTCTCGCGGAGCTCTTCGTACAGCTCGAGCAACCGCCCGAGGTTGGTGTCGTCGAGCGCGGCCTCGACCTCGTCGAGGAGGTAGAACGGGCTCGGCCGGGCCTTGAACAGCGCGACCAGGAACGTCACCGCCACGAGCGACCGCTCCCCGCCGGAGAGCAGGGACAGGCGCTTGACCTTCTTGCCCGGCGGGCGGGCCTCGACCTCGACGCCGGTCGTGAGCATGTTGTCCGGGTCGGTGAGCACGAGGCGACCCTCGCCCCCCGGGAACAGCCGGCCGAAGATCTCCGCGAACTGCTTTTCGGTGTCGTGGTAGGCCGACGTGAAGACCTGCTCCACCCGATCGTCGACCTCGCGGACGATCTCGAGCAGGTCCTTCCGGGTCGCCTTGAGATCCTCGAGCTGCTCGGTGAGGAACTTGTGGCGTTCCTCCATCGCGGCGAACTCCTCGAGCGCGAGCGGGTTGACCTTGCCCAGGATGCGCAGTTCGCGTTCGGCCCGCTTGAGCCGCTTCTCCTGTTCGGCCCGGTCGTACGGCTTCGGCTCCTCCTCCAGTTGCTCCTGCTCCTCCCCCGGCACGGGAATCGAGGGGGGCACAGGGACCTCGGGGCCGTACTCCGCCATCAGCGTCGCAGGCTCGATGCCCAGCTCCTCGACGGCGCGCTGCTCCAGCTGCTCGATCCGCAGCCGCTGCTCCGCGCGGGCCATCTCGTCCTTGTGGACGGAGTCGGTGAGCGTGTCGAGCTCGGCGTTGAGGGCGCGCACTCGCTGCCGGGCCGCCTGGACCTCCGCCTCTCGGGCGGCGCGCGCCTGCTCGGCCTCCTGGCGTTCACGCCCGGCGGCAGCGAGAGACACGTCGAGGCGGGCGAGTACCTGCTCCACAGCAGCCAGGACCGCGGCCGCCACCTGGGCCTCGCGGGCCCGGCGCTCGCGGCGCGCCCTGGCGCGCTCACGCGCGGCCCGCTCCTCGCGGGCGGCGCGTTCGAGCGAGTCGGCCCGCCCGGAGAGTGCCCGGCCGCGTTCTTCTGCCGTACGAAGGGCGAGGCGGGCCTCCATCTCGCGCTGCCGGCACTCGCGGCAGACCTCGGCGAGCCGGTCGCGCTCGTCGGTGGAGGGCTCTTCGTCGCTCGCGTCCTCGGCGTTGGTGAGACGTTCCTCGAGCTCACCCAGGCCGGCCTGGTCGCGCGCCATCGCCGCACGCGCCTCGTCGATCGTGGTGCCCAGGCGGTCGGCCTCCGCCCGGGCGGACCGGGCGGTCGAGCCGAGCTCACCCAGCCGCTCGCTGACCGCGGCCAGCTCGGCGTCGGACTCGTGAAGTCGGGCCAGCGTCTCCTCGACCCGCTTGCTGGCGACCGCGCGCTCCTGCTCGACTTCCGTGCGTTCCGCCCCCAGTCGCTCGGCCCGGTCACGAGCCTGCCGCAACCGCTCCTCGGCATCGTCGACCGCGGCCTGGACCTCGAGCAGGCTGGGCTGGGCCGCGGACCCGCCATGACCTACGTGGACGCCGAGCAGGTCACCCTCGCGCGTCACCGCGACGACCTCGGGCCGGTCCGCCACGAGCGAGCGTGCAGCCGCCAGGTCGTCGACGACCGCGACCTTCGCCAGCAGGCGGACCAGAGCGGGCAGGATCTCCGCAGGGGCAGAGACGACGTCCACGGCGTACCGGGCGCCGACCGGCAGCGCCGGCCAAGCATGGGGGTCGTCCTGGGCGACGGGGTTGGTGCCACCGAGGACAAGCCCGGACCGGCCGAGATCCTCCGAACGCAGATGCAGCAGGGCACCCACCGCAGCGTCGACCGACTCGACCGCGACGGCGTCGGCGGCCCGACCGAGCGCTCCGGCCACCGCCGCCTCGTAGCCCGGCTCGACCGAGAGCAGGGCCGCGACCGAGCCGAGCAGTCCTGAAACCCGGTCTGTCGCCGCCAGCAGCTCCGCGGCTCCGTCCTTGCGGGACAGGCCGAGCTCGAGAGCCTCCTTGCGCGCCGCCTGTGCGGCCCGCTCCCGCTCGGCCTCCTGCTCGGCCTGCCGGAGCGCGTCGAGGCGCTCCTTGAGCGCGTCGAGGACGCCACGGGCCTCCTCATGCTGGGCGTCCAGACCACTCTCGCCCGCGTCGAGGCTCATCACCTGCGACTCCAGGGCAGTGAACTCTCCCCCGGCGGTCTCGGCACGTGCCTCGGCCTCGACCCTGGCGGCAGTCAGGCGGGCGATCTCGTTCTCGCGGGTCTCCAGCCGGCTACGTACGGTGTCGACCTGGCCGGCGAGCCTGGCGAGTCCCTCCCGGCGGTCGGCGGCGGCCCGCAGCAGGGCCGCGATCCGGCGTTCCTCCTCGGCGTGGGCCCGCTCCTGCGCCTGGCGGTAGCCGATCGCCTCGTCGAGCGCGACCTGGTGGCCCTCGACCTCGGCCGCGATCTGCTGCTCCTCCACACGGACACGAGCGGCGTCGGCCTCGAGCTGGTCGGGATCGCGGCCGCTGCGCTCCTCCTCGCGGGCCTCGGCCAGGTGCCGGCTGCGTTCGTTCGCCAGGCTGGCGCTGCCGCCGAGCCGCTCCTTCAGGCTGGACAGGCGGTACCACGTCTCCTGCGCCCGTGCCACCCGTGGCGCGTCCTCGCGCAGAGCCTCCTCGAGCTCGGCCTCCTCGCGCTGCAACCCGGTCAGCTCGGCCTCGACGGCCGCCCTGCGCTCGCGGAGCGCGTTCTCGTCCGCCACTTCCTGGGCGAGCGTGGTAGAGAGCTGGACGAGATCGTCGGCAAGGAGCCGGGCGCGAGCATCACGGGCGTCGGCCTGGATGACCGCCGCCTTGCGCGCCGCCTCGGCCTGCTTGCCGAGCGGGCGTAGCGCCCGGCGGATCTCGGTGAGCAGGTCCTGCAGCCGGGTGAGGTTGCCCTCGGTCGCATCGAGCTTGCGGAGGGCCTTCTCCTTGCGCTTGCGGTGCTTGAGGACGCCGGCGGCCTCCTCGATGAAGCCGCGCCTGTCTTCAGGAGTCGCGTGCAGGATCGTGTCGAGCTGGCCCTGTCCGACGATGACGTGCATCTCCCGGCCGATGCCGGAGTCCGACAGCAGCTCCTGGATGTCGAGCAGCCGGCAGGTCTGACCGTTGATGGAGTACTCCGACCCGCCGTTGCGGAACATGATCCGGCTGATCGTGACCTCGGAGTAGTCGATCGGCAGAGCGCCATCGGTGTTGTCGATCGTGAGGACGACCTCGGCACGCCCGAGCGGAGCCCGCCCCGACGTGCCGGCGAAGATGACATCTTCCATCTTGCCGCCACGCAGGCTCTTCGCGCCCTGCTCGCCCATCACCCAGGCGATGGCGTCGACGACGTTGCTCTTGCCGGACCCGTTGGGTCCGACCACGCAGGTGATGCCTGGCTCGAAGTGCAGGGTCGTCGAGGACGCGAACGACTTGAACCCGCGGAGCGTCAGGCTCTTGAGGTACAACGGGGCGACTCTCCTTGGTTGCGCGCGGACCACGAAGCCGAGGGCGGCCGTCCCGACGATACTCGCGCCGAGCCCGCTGGCCGAAACCGACGCGCACCCGCGCACGCAACGGCGTCGGACAGGTCACACCTTCGTGACGGCCGCGACAAGTGCAGCGGTCCGGACATACCAAACGGGACGCCTCCTGGAGGCGTCCCGTCAGTCGTTGGTAGTCGAGGCAGGTCTGCGGATCGAACTCCGGCTCCCTCAGGTCAGCGCAGGCTCGTGCTGCGCTTCGATGGTGAGCAGCTGTCCTTCGTGGACAGCCGCGTTCAGGGAGTCGTTCTCGGCCTGGAGACGCATCACGTGCGCCTCCAACTCCGAAACTCGTTGCTGCAGACGTCGCACCTCGGAGACCAGACGGGGGTCAGGGCCACCGACGTGGCCGAGGAGCGCTTTCGCCATATGGGGTCCTCCACGCTGAGAGACCGAAAGGATGGGCCAGAAATCGGCACAGCACTCAAGTTTGGCAGGGAGTGCTGGCGGCTTCTCTAGCGTCTCATCAGACGGCCATGCCGTCAAGGTGACGGGGTGGCCACGCAAAGTAGCTCCATGGTCGCGCTACCCACCCAATCGCTTACTAGCAGGTCCGCATCGGCATTCCTCTGATGAATCGTGACGTCATCCTCATCGCGCCACACCATCAACACTGCCCGTCATCGTCACGGTTCACCACAGCGACGTACCGCACGTCGTCAAGCACGGCTTGCCTGCCTTCGCGCGAAACGTCCGGGAGTCCACACCCACCTGCCCACTCACCACCGTCCGCGCCGTGGCCGCGGCTGGCACCGCCGGCAGGTAAAGGACGAACGGTTCATGAACGCCTCGCGTCGAACCGGTGTGCCACACCGTCCACACGGCTCACCCTCACGACCATAGACCGCGAGCGAGCGTTCAAAATAACCGCTTTCTCCGTTGACGTTGACATACAAGCGGTCAAAGGAGGTTCCGCCGGCCTCCAGTGCGGAACACATCACCTCGCGGACCGCCGTGAGCAGGCGCGAGATCTCGGCCTGCCGCAGATGTTCGGACGCCCGCGCGTAGTGAAGACGAGCCCGCCACAACGCCTCATCGGCGTAGATGTTGCCCACGCCCGAGATCAATTTCTGGTCGAGCAAGGCACGCTTGACACCGGTACGACGCTTTCTGACCGCCGTCGAGAATGACTTGTCGTCGAATTCCGGATCGATCGGATCACGGGCGATGTGAATGATCTCTTCGGGCAGTTCCGCGCCCCCGACACTGAGCGACATACCGCCGAACATCCGCTGATCGACAAAACGAAGTTCAATGGGTTCTTGGCCGGCAACATCGTCGAAGCGAAACCGTATCCGAAGATGCGGTTCATCACCGGCATCAAGGGTTTGGAGGACGAATTGCCCACTCATTCCCAGGTGGGCCAGAACGGCGTCACCGGAATCGAGTGGGAGCCAGAGGTACTTCCCCCGACGACGGGCCGCGACGACACGCCGTCCCACCAGCCGGTCACCGAAGTCGCGCGGCCCCGCCAGATGCCGGCGCACCGGCCGGGGATGGCGAACCTCCACCGAAGCGATCCGGCGGCCGACGACGAAGCGTTCCAGCCCTCGCCGTACCACCTCGACCTCAGGCAGCTCAGGCATGACCGGATCCGGGTGGGTGGGTG